>JAUVRX010000008.1 GCA_030597375.1 Acidobacteriota bacterium | reverse complement strand
TGCAGAGCGTCATCAGCGACATCGAACAGATGGGCAGGAAGGTCATGGGCAAGGGCCTGGCGCTGATCAACGCCACCGTCATTCCGCGGCCACCCTGGGCCACGAGCGACTCGGACAACCGGGTCACCTTCCAGTTCATCGTCGGAATTCGAGACATCGGCACCAGCTCCAGGCCGACCGCCGAGCCCTTCGCCATCTACACCGATGTCGGCCGAGCCCTCTTCAACACTTACTATTACAAAGGCAACAACGATCCGGTGGGCCACCCCAACGCGGCAGGGTTTCAGCTGCTGGCCGAGATCTTCAGTGACAAGATCCAGGGCATCGACAAGTTGGCGCCCGTCTTCAGCGGCTTCACAAAGTCCGGATCCCAGACAGCACTCTTCGCCAACAACCAGCTCTGGGCCAAGCTGCATGAATCCGGCAGCGGCATCCGCAAGACTGCCACCTATTTCACCATCAACGGTCGCGAGGTTCCGACCAACGTCTCCGGAAGCACCCGGCGGGTTACCCTTTCCTACAGAGTCAAGAAGAGCGACATCCAATGTGCTGGGCGAATTTCCATCCGCTCCGAGGACACTGCGTCACCACCCAACATCCTCAATCGGCTGACGCAAGAGTACAAAGTAGAAGGCGCCCGGATCATCAAGGGGGACGTCGACGGCGACTGCCGGGTCGATGGCTTCGATCTTTCGCTTCTCGGCCTCAGCTTCGGATCGAGGCGGGGTGACCATCGGTACAGCTCTCTGGCGGATACCAACAACGACGGCGCCGTGGATGGCGACGACCTCGCCAAGCTGAGCAGCAATTTCGGCAAGAGCTCGAGCTGAGCATCCGACCTCGATCGGCGTGCCGGGCTCAGGGAGAAGGAATTCGATCCCGAATCAGGGTCGGAGAAGCCGCTTCATCCGCAATTCGGAAGCAGGACCGGAAGTTCTCCTCGAACCGTGCGTCAGGACGACGCAGATAAAGCCTGGCCATCACCTGCCCCGCCTCGATAGCCCCCCCCAACCTGGCTTCGTACCGCAGCGCCACCTGTTGGTCCACAGGTCCCCTCGCTCCCTCCGGATGGCTGGCCTCGGCGAGCAGCAGGCCGAGATCCCGAGTCTCCACATGGGACACGAACCCACTCTGGGGGGCTTCGCAGACCACTTCATGGGGCGCCGGCTCGAGGCTCGGAGCGGCCAACCATGCCGATTCGGCTCCCTGGGCGGTGGCCCAGAGGTCAAAGATCTCTCGAGCCCGTCCCGAACCCAAAAGCTCTTCGAAGTCCGGGCGTCTCGCCGGGCTGTCAACCAGCCGGGCCAGCTCCACGGCCAGCTCGAAGACCACCTCCATGACCTCGGAAGGCCCCTCACCTGCCAAGCATTGCAGGGACTCGGCAACCTCCATGCTGTGCCCCGCCCATTCTCCGAGGGGCTGGCTCATGTCAGTAACCAGGGCGCTGGCTCGGCGGTCGAAGGAAGCGCAGGTCTCCACCAGACTGCGGGCCAATTCGGAGGCTTGCTCGGGGTCGGCCATGAATGCACCGCCACCGGTCTTGACATCGAATACGACCGCCTCGGCACCCGTCGCCAACTTCTTGGAGAGTATGCTGGCGACGATCAGGGGCAGGGAATCCACCGTCGCCGTGCGGTCGCGTAGGGCGTAGAGACGGCGATCGGCAGGTGCGATACCTGCGGTCGCCACACCGATCGCCATGCCAGTGCCCTCCACGGCCTCCAAGCACCTGCTGCGGTTCAGTTCCAGGTCGAGACCTGGAATTACCTCCAACTTGTCCGCCGTTCCCCCAGTGTGACCCAGGCCGCGGCCAGTCAGCATGACGATCGGGATCTGAGCCGAAGCCATCAGGGGAGCCAGCACCAGGGAGACTTTGTCTCCGACTCCCCCGGTCGAGTGCTTGTCCACAACCCCAGGAACGTCGCTGGCGATGTCCCAGCAATCTCCAGATTCCATCATCGCCCGGGTGAAGCGATGCGTCTCTTCCTGATCCAGCCCACGGATGGCCGCTGCCATCAGGAAGGCGGCAAGCTCCGCTTCACTCCAGCTGCCGTCACTCGCACCGGAGACGATCGTTGACAGATCGTCCGCGGTCAACGGCAGACCGAGTCTCTTACGGGCCAGGATTTGATAGGGACTGTTCACCGCCCGGACCGATCCAGGATTGGCACTAGAATCCGGCCAGCGGGTTGCTGGAGGCGCTCGCTCCCGACTCGGCCCGAGCCTCCGCCGCATAGACGGACTGCGGATGCTCATCCAGAATCTGCTGCAGGGTCTGGCGTGCCTCGGTCTCGAGACCCAGCTGACGCTGCGTCAAGGCCAGCTGGTACAGAAGAACGTCTTTCGGCAGGACGGTCTCAGGCACTTCGAGCATCGCACGAATCCGCGTCACGAGCTCCTGCCCATGCCCCTCGACTCTGTCCACAGACATCAGGTTCAAGCGCACCTCGGAGGCCAGCATGTGATTCGCCTGCGAGCCGAGAAACTCCTCCCACAGCTGGCGCGCTCCTTCCAGGTCCCCAGAGCGCGCGGCCAGCTCTCCGAGGTAGGCCTTCGCAATGGCCGCCGCGTCAGAGCTTCCGAAGTCGCTGGTGACGATCTCCAGCTGTCTGCGAGCTTCCTGGTCGCGGCTCATCGTGTCACCGTAAGTAGGGTTCGTAGGATCTGTCGAATCTGGCGATTCTGTGATCTCGGCCGAGTAGGTCCGAATGGCCCTGGCCAACGCTTCACTGGCTTCGAGCTCCAGGCTCTCCGAGTAGCTCCAATAGGCCGCCAAGGCACCCAAAACAAGGATGACGATCCCAGCCAGCAGCAGCAAGGTCCGGAAGTTCTCCCGAAGATAGTCCATCACTCCGGTCAGGGCTTCCTGCACCTGGTCACGCTTGATTTCTTTTCGTGTCAGTCGTTGACTCATTTTCAAAAACCGTCCGGCTCGGGTCTGGCCTTGGTTTGATGGTTGCAGATGGTGCGGCTGGGAGGACTCGAACCCCCGACTCAGGGCTTAGGAAGCCCCAGCTCTATCCAGCTGAGCTACAGCCGCCGGCGAACGCCAAATTATATGCATACTTCTACCATGGGCTCCTAATACTTGATCAGGGACTCTACCGAATACCCTTCCAACTTCTTCCGCCCTTCCAAGAAGCCCAGCTCGACGACGAAGCCCAGACCTACGACTACCCCTCCAACCGCCTCCACCAGCTTGGCAGCGGCAGCTGCGGTGCCTCCGATCGCGATGAGGTCGTCGACGATCAGGACCCGCTCCCCCGGCGCGATGCCGTCACTGTGCATCTCGAGACTGTCCTCGCCATATTCCAACTCGTAGGTCTGCGCCACTGTTTGTGCCGGTAGTTTTCCAGGCTTTCGCATCGGCACGAATCCGGCATTGAGATTGTAGGCCACGATGGAGCCGAACATGAAGCCGCGCGATTCGATACCGACCACTTTGTCGACATGCAGTGCGGCAAACAACCAGACGAACTGATCAATCGTCATCCGCAACGCATGCGCGTTCTCCAGCAGCGTAGTGATGTCGTAGTAAAGGATTCCCGGCTTCGGAAAATCCGGTACTTCTCGGATGAACTCCTTGAGCTTTTCCATGGTTGCGGCTCTCCGCTTGCTGTCGTCAGTGACCGTCGTTCTGGGCTACAGGAGGCTTCAGGCTTCGCTGCCCTCGGTTACGTTGCCGGCCTTTCGCGCCGATCGGCCTATCAGCCAGAAACCCAGGATCAGCAGGATAACAAAGGCTATGGACAGCACATTCAGGTATTTTTCGATAAAGGTCTTGGCGGTCTCTCCGAGAAAGTAGATCAGGGCGGCAACCCCCATGAAACGGGTCGTCCGCGAGATCGCCGAGGCGATCATGAAGACCTTGAAATTGATCGCAAAGGCACCACCTGAGATCGTGAACAGCTTGTAGGGCAGCGGCGTCAAACCGGCAATCCCGGTGGCCCAGGCGTTGTACTTGTCGTAGTAGCGCTGTACAGCTTCGACTTTCTTCGCGTCGAACATCTTCAGCAGCAGCGGACGTCCCCCGAAATAGCCCAGGGCGTAGCCCGCCGCCCCGCCCAGGACCGAACCGGCGGCACACACCGCTGCGAACCAGAAGGACAGATCGGGCCTACCCAGGCACAGAGCGATCAACAGGACATCGGGCGGCACCGGAAAAATGCTGCTCTCTAGGAACGCCAGACCGAACAGCGCCCAGCCTCCATAGGCGGTGGCAGCGAAAGCCTCCACCCAATGCAACATCTGGCTCAGTAGCCCGTGGAGGTCATGCCAGAGGCCCCTTAGAAAGCTCACCTATTGCTCCTTTTCCCACCCGTGGCGACCCACCAGCGGCACGAACATCACCGGCTCGCCCACCGACCGCCGCACTCCATGGCGCAGTTTGCGATAGACCACCAGCCTCTGCTCCTGCCGCCCCCCCTCGGGTATCAACAGGAGTCCTCCAACCCGCAGCTGCTCGATGAGCGGTTGTGGCGCCTTCGGAGCCCCAGCGGTGACGAGAATTCGATCGAACGGCGCCATATCGCTCCATCCGACTGTGCCGTCGAAGGTCTGGATCTTCACATTCTCCAGGCCCAACTGACGCATCCGGTCGATGGCCTGGTGCGCCAGATCTGAAATACGCTCGAGACTGAAGACCCTTTTCGACAACTTGGACAGGATGGCGGTTTGATATCCGGATCCGGTGCCCACCTCGAGAACCGAGTGCCCTGCCTCGACCTTCAGGAGCTCGGTCATCCGGGCCACCACGTAGGGTTGCGAGATGGTCTGATTGGAACCGATCGGTAGGGCGTGATCACTGTAGGCCTGCGCTCTCATGTGTTCTGGTACGAATTGGTGCCGGGGAATTGCACGCATGGCCTCCAGCACCCGCGCGTCCCGAACTCCTCGCGCCTCTACCAGCCGGACCATTCGGTCGCGCTGATAGGTGAACTCGGGATTCAAGTCTCGAGATCTCCGGTCAAATCGTCGAAGCGAGCTGCGAGATCGCCGTAGGATTCGAGGCCGCGGTAGTCGGTCAGGTCCAGGTGAAGCGGCGTCACCGACACCAGACCCGCAGACAGCGCCGCCTGGTCGGTGCCCTCCTCTTCCTGCCACTCGGGCGTTCCAGCGATCCAGAAGTACCTCTTGCCTCGCGGGTCCTCCTTCTCGACGACAACCTGTTTGTACTTCCTCTTACCGAGCCGGGTGAGCTCCACCCCACGGGGTGACTCGGCCGGGATGTTGACGTTCAGGAGCAGGTCTTCTGGCAAGGGCTCATCTAGCAGAACCCCGATGAAGCGCTGGGCGAACTTCGCCGCTCTCTCGAATGAGAACTGCTCTTCCACCTCCTGGCTGAAGGCAACCGAGGGTATCCCCAGCAGGGTGCCTTCGAAGGTAGCGCTCACCGTACCGGAGTAGGTCACATCGTCGCCCATGTTGCATCCGAAGTTGATGCCGGAGACCACCAGATCGGGGGGTGAGTCCTTCATCAGCCAGAGCACGGCGAGGTTGACGCAGTCTGTCGGAGTTCCATCTACCGAGAAGAGATTCTCCTGGAGCTGCTGCATACGCAACGGACGGTGCAGCGTCAGCGAGTGACCCGAGGCGCTCTGCTCCCTGTCGGGTGCAACGACGGTGACCCGCGCGATCTCACCCAGAGCATCGGCCAGCAGCTTCAGGCCTTCGGAAAACACGCCGTCATCGTTGGTGATCAGGATTCTGGCCATCAGGCTGAGTCTCTCGACCCCAGATACTTGCCGATGATTGGAGCCAGTCTCTCCTTCGTCGCCTGAGGAATCAGGGAGGAATCGGTGATCAAGGCGCTCCGCAGGGCCTCTGCGCAGCCACAGGTACGCTCGGCCTCGAGCCTGCGGATTACCCGCCGAACCACGTCCTGGGCGGTGGCCGCATTCTGTTGAAGAACCTCCATCACCGCCTGTCCGTTGACGTTCTCCTCCTCCTCGTGCCAGCAGTCATAGTCCGTTACCATGGCCAGCGTCGCATAGCAGATCTCTGCTTCGCGGGCCAACTTGGCTTCCTGCAGATTGGTCATCCCGATAACATCCACACCCCATTGGCGATAGATGTCGGATTCGGCTCGGGTCGAGAACTGCGGACCTTCCATACACAGGTAGGTCCCACCACGATGACTCCTCGCACCGGCCTCTCTGGCGCAGTCGCAAAAGAGCTCCGAGAGGTCTGGACAGACTGGATTG
Source organism: Acidobacteriota bacterium (assembly GCA_030597375.1). Classification (GTDB taxonomy): domain Bacteria; phylum Acidobacteriota; class Thermoanaerobaculia; order Multivoradales; family JAHEKO01; genus JAUVRX01. The sequence continues at coordinate 27,069 of JAUVRX010000008.1, read as the reverse complement.
GCAAGGGAGACATGGGCCACGAGACCGTCGCCGAAAAAGGTGTCGGCTCTGTGGCGCGTGCGGTCGAAGAACTGATCCGGCACCACGATGTCGGTCGGTCGATACTCCACCTTCATCGATCCGACTGCACTCACCGAGATCAGGCGCTCTACCCCCAGCAGCTTGAAACCGAAGATGTTCGCTCTGAAGTTGAGCTCTGAAGGAAGGAGACGATGCCCCCTTCCGTGTCGGGCTAGAAAGACAACCGGGATACCGTCCAGCTCTCCCAGGATAAAGGCGTCTGAAGGCTCGCCGAACGGGGTCGACATCGGGCGTTCCTCCTGCACGGTCAACCCCTCCATATGGTAGAGGCCACTTCCTCCTATGACTCCAATGCGTACTTCGCTCATTTGGTCTCCCTTCGCTTATCCAGCACAGCCTGTCTCAGGGTGAGGCCGATATCGCCTCCAGAACCCGGAAGGCTGTCTTCAGAGCTCGCCGACCCTGTCGTCCGTCTACCAGCACCGCATTCTCCCCACGGCACCGTGCCAGGAACGCTCCGAGCTCCACTTTGAGAGGCTCCTGTTGCTCCACCGGCAACGGATCTGGCGCTATGTCTGGCCCACCTTCTCCCACTAGAAGTCGGAAACCCTGAATCTTCTGCTCCTGATAGTCCACTGAATAGTAGCCCTGTTTCGGCAGGAATACTCGCAGCTTCCTCACCTTCTGCGAGGAAACCCTGGAAGCCGTGATGTTGGCAACGCACCCAGACTCCAGAGCTACCCGCGCATTGGCAATATCGATTCTCGAGGAGAGCACACTGATGCCGGTGGCTCGGACTTCCGACACGGGGCTGGGGTCCAGGGCGTGCAGGATCTGGAGATCGTGAATCATCAGGTCGAGCACAACGTCGATATCCAGGCTTCGAGGTGTGAAGACAGCCAGCCGATGAACCTCGACAAAGCCGGGCTGCCCCTCTACCTGAATGAGCCGCTGTACGGCCGGATTGAAGAATTCGACATGCCCGACTGCCAGAACTCGGTCCCCTGCCGCCGCTACCAGCCGATCGGCCTCCTCCAGATTCGATGCGATTGGTTTCTCCACCAGCACGTGAACTCCACGCTGGAGTAGATCGCAACCCACCTTGCAGTGATCGAGGGTCGGCACGGCGACCACGGCAGCCTCCAACTCGCTGACCAGGCCCTCCATGTCACCGAAGACCTTGGCGCCGAACTTCTCCCCGACTCGCCTTGCGGCGTCGCTGTTGGTATCGAAAACGCCCACCAGCTCGGCAGCTGGGTGCTCGGCAAGGATGCGTACGTGATGCCGACCCAGCGCACCGGTGCCGATGACTCCGACCCGCACGGGATCTCGCGAGCCGCTCAAGGGCCTCCTCCTCGTCCACCCCGCCTGCCAGGAGTTGCCGTGATGACGCCCCGCTGCGAGGACTCGATGAAATCGATCAAGTAGTCGATATCCGGGTCTCCCGCGTACTCCTGGCGCAGCCTTTCGACAGCACGAGAGGTGTTGAGGCCGGAGCGCAACAGAACACGCATGGCGGATTGGAGCCGCTCGATCGTCGGTTTGTCGAATCCCTTGCGCTCCAGTCCGATGGTGTTGACTCCGTAGCACAGAGGCTTCTGCCCGACTGTCTTCACCCAGGGAAGAGCATCCCGTGTGAGTACCGAGAATCCGCCGATGTAGGCATGACGGCCGACCCGACAGAACTGGTGAACGGCACCGAATGCCCCGACCGTGACATCGTCCTGAATCTCGACGTGTCCGGCCAGGGTCGCCGCATTGCTGAAAATTGTTCGACTTCCAACGTGACAGTCGTGGGCTACATGGGAGTAGGCCATGAACAGGTTGTCATCAGCAATCGTCGTAAGCCCCCCACCCTCCTCTGTACCCCGATGGATGGTGACGAACTCTCGGAACACGTTGCGATCTCCGATCTCGAGCCAGGTCTCTCCGCCTCCGTACTTGAGGTCCTGTGGTTCGAAACCCACACAGGCGTGAGGGAATATCCGGTTGCCCTCACCGATCCTGGTGTAACCACCGATCTGAGCTCCGGGGCCCAACTCCGAATACTCTCCAATCGATACCTGCGGCCCGACAACTGCATAGGCACCGACTCTCACAGAGGCCGCGAGATCGGCCTCTGGATCGATGATGGCAGTCGAATGAATCAGGTTCCCCATGATCTCTGATGCTCCTGATCGGCTCCACGAATGAGGCCCTCGAGGCCCTCACCCTGGCCGATCTGTTGTTGCATCACTGCGCTCGAAGTTGAAGGAAGATGTCGGCTCTCCGTGGATCCGGAATCCCCGCCCGGTGCTCAGCGATCCACCAAGGCCGAGGTACAGATAGCTTCGGCGGCGACCTGGCCGTCGACGAGTGCTCGCCCGCTGAGCTTGCAGTACCGTGGACGCTGGCGCAGCATCTCGACCTCGTAGCGAACCTGATCACCAGGCACGACCGGCCGCCGAAACCGCGCCCGCTCGATGGACATGAAGAATAGAAGCTTCTCGGCACGGTGGGGATTATCGTGCAGGACGAGGATTCCAGCAGCCTGCGCCATCCCCTCCACTAGCAGGACTCCTGGCATCACAGGGTTGCCAGGAAAATGCCCGTTGAAGAACTCTTCATTGGCGGTCACGTTCTTGATGGCGACAATCTTCTTATTCGGCTCGATCTCCAGAACGCGATCCACCATCAGCATGGGATAGCGATGCGGCAGGATCGAGGTGATCCAGCTCAGGTCTCGTGTCTCATCAGTGCCACTCAAGACTCTATCTCCTGTCTTCGGGTCTCTGCCGATCGCTCCAAGGTGGCGATCCGGCGCCTCAGCTCCACGATACGGCGGACCAGGGCCTGTTGACGCAGCCAGCTCGAAGCCTCGGTTGCTGGGATCCCGGCGACCTTCTTGCCAGCCTCGACCGATTTGAAAACAGCCGACTTTGCGGCCACCTGCACTCCGTCACCCAGCACCAGATGGCCGCTGAGCCCGCTCTGACCGGCAACGATCACCCCATCTCCCAGACGCGTGCTACCCGATATGCCGGACTGCGAAACGAGCAGGCAACCGCAGCCCAAACTCACGTTGTGTCCGATCTGAACGAGGTTATCCACCTTGCTACCAGCGCCGATACGGGTCTCGTCCAGGAGCGCACGATCGATCGCCGAGTTGGCACCGATCTCGACGTCGTCCTCCACGACCACACGCCCGACGTGCTTGAGCTTCACATGCACGCCTTCGTGCTGAGCATATCCGAAGCCATCGCTACCCACGACCACCCCGGAATGAACGCGGCAACGCTCCCCGATCTCGACGTCGTCGTAGATCACCACCCCCGGAAAAAGCACGGTTTCCCTGCCGATCTCACAGTCCCTGCCCACTACCACATGAGCGCGAATCTCCACCTCGGCGGCGAGCCTGGACCGCTCTCCGATGACCGCACAGGGCCCGACGCTGGCACTGGGATCGACGACGGCGCCCTCTCCGATGACGGCGGTGGCATGGACTCCTGCAGGCTTGGATGGCTGCGGGTAGATGAGGTCGAGAAGCTCGGCGAGCGTGTAGTAGGGGTCCGGCACAACCAACAGGTCGTGCTCCATGTCTACCACCTGCGGAGACACCAGCAACGCTCCGGCCTTACTGGAGATCGCGGCCTTTCGGTAGCGCCGATGGGTGAAGAACGACAGATCCCTGGGCCCAGCCGTTTCGAGGCCCCGAATGCCATCGACCTGGCGATCGGGATCACCCCGCACCTCTCCACCGACCTTCTCAGCCAGCTCAGCCAATCGATAACTCAAGATCTAATCGTCCTCTGGTGTCGCTGCGTTGTATCGCTGCAAGATCAGGTCGGTGATGTCCACCTCGTCCTTGGCAAAGAGCAATCCACTACTGAACTTATTGAAGATCAAAGTGTACTGCAACTCCGTGCCGGCCTGCGTGATGATCGGCATCATCTCGCCCTCGATTTCGGCAAAGGCCCTGGCCTGCTCCTCTTGCATCTCCCGTTGGGCGTCATCTTCGAATCGCTGGTACGCGATGAGCTTGTCCTCGAGCTCCTTCTCGATCTCCGCGAACCGTTCTTCGGATAAGGAAATGTGCCCTTCCTGCACCCGGGCTTCCAGGTCCCGGACCTCCTGCTGCATGGCGTCGGCTTCGGCCTGCTTCTGCTCCGTCAGGCTCCTGAGCTTTTCCAGAACGGCCTGTCCCTTCGTGGACTCGACCACCAGACGCTGGACATCGATGACCGCCACTTTGACAGTCCCTGAAATCTCGGTCTGCTGGGCTGCGATCTGGCCGGCTACCAACGTCAAAACCAGCCCGAGCCACGAGCTCCCGAACGAGCGAACAGTCGTCTTCCTGCCGGTTCTCACGAGACTCACACCCCTGGATGACTCAGAAACCCGGACCGATGCTGAACTGGAAAGTCTCGAATCGATCGTCAGGTAATGGATTGACGTTGTAGGCGTAGATGAAGCGGAGGGGCGCACCCAACATGGGGACGGTAACCTGTAGCTCCGCCCCGGCGGAGACCCGGAAGTTCTCGAAACTGAGATCCTGGTCGTCACCATAGACCTTGCCGCCATCGGTGTAGAAGAGGAAGCGGAACGGACCCTTGAGCACGAAGATCGCCTCGATGTTGAGCTGAATGGATCGATTGCCACCGAGAGGAAACCCCGAGAGGTCGGTCACCGTGTTGCCATCCGAGTCCCTCACCCAGATGGATCGATACTTGAATCCCCGGACGCTGTTCTCGCCGCCGAGATAGAACCGGTCATTGAAATACAGAGGAGTATCGCCGATCGCTTCGATGTAGCCGCCTGCAGCGTTGACTGCGAGAACCGTTCGCATGCGGCCCTTTGTGATGGGTAAGAACCTGCTGTAGGAGCCCTGCGGTCTCCAGAAATCCGTGTTGCCACCCAGCGGGCCCCCGGCCAGATCCAGCGACAGATACGCCCGGCTCCCGAAGGTCGGCTGCAGGCGGCTATCCCTCCGATCCCTCACCACAGACCAGCGCAGCATCGCTACTTTTCGCTCGATCTGCTGGGTGATCGGGTTGCCTTCCAGGTCGAATTCGGTCCGGGCTTCGTCGGAGTCGAAGCGCGAAAAGGTGGTGGAAAAATTTCCGAATATCCCCAGGTTTCGGCCGTAGGTCAGGGTACCGCCGAAATTATCCTGGAATACCGTTTGCCCGGTGAGCAGATTGTAGTCGAGACGACGCTTGAAGATCGATGCGCCGAAGCTCTGTGGCTTGTTCAGGAACCAGGGGATGAAGTAGGACAGGTCGTAGATATCCTGCCGGGAACCTAGCTGCGCGGAGACGCCGAGAGTCTCGCCCCGGCCGAGGAAGTTCCGGGTCCTGAACTGGAACTGACCGAAAAAGCCGTCGACTTCGCTGAAACCACCACCGAACAGCATCTCGGTTCGCTCGCCCTCTTCGCCCTGGATGGTCAGGTTCACCAGCTGGTCCTCCGAATCGATATCGAAGGCCACAGGATCCTCTTCATCGACCATGAAGACCTCGGATTGCCCGATGCGCAGCAGGCTGTTCTTCAGGGCCCCGGTGTTCATCACCAGGCCTTCCTGGATGCTCATGTCGCGTCGCAACACCTTGTCTTTGGTCTTGGTGTTGCCGGAGAACTCGATCCGACCGATGCGGAACTGGTCGCCTTCATCTACATGGATGATCACGTCTGCGACCTGATCGGCCCTCTCGACGAGCTCCGGCTCGATCTGTGCGAAGAGGTGACCGGTGTTCGAGTAGAGCTCCCGAATCGTCTCCAGGCCTTCGTCGATCACCTTGGAGCGCAACCAACCACCCTTGGGTCGCTCGAACTGCCGGAGAAGTATCTCGGCTGGAAACGTATCGGCGCCTTCGATGGTGATCTCGCCCAGGCGCCAGCGATCCCCCTCCTCTACCGGAATCGTGATGAACAGGCGACGTTTGACTTCGGCCCCGGCGGCCTCGCCGCCCTTCACGGGCCTGACCTCGATCTTCGGATCCCCCAGGACAACGTTCTTGTAGCCAGCCTTCTGATAGAGCTCCCGAATACCGTCGAGATCCTCCTCCAGCGAAGCAGGACTGTAGATGTCCTTCTTCAACATCTTGGTAATGATGTTGGATTCCTTGGTGTCCCCCATCGTCCAGGCCAATCGCCTATCCTTGAACACCGTATTGCCTTCGAAGTCGATCTCGCCGACCCTGACCTTGTCGCCTTCGTCGATCGAATACACGACACGTCTATCGGACCTCGAGGCTTCCTCGATGGTGTAGTTGGCTTCCGCCAAGCGGAAGCCTTTTTCCGCGTACAGCTCCTCGATGGAGCCCTTGAGCCTATGGAGCTCACCGAGGCTGAGGGAATCGCCTTCGCGAACCCGGATCGAGTCCGTGATGATCTTCTCGTTGATGTCCGAGCGGCTGATCCGCTTGAGCCCCTCGTACTCGATGGATCGCAGGATCGGCCTTTCTTTTATCGACACCACCAGCCGCACCCCGCCAGCTACTGGAGCCGCCTCGATGCTGATGTCGTCCACCAGATTCCGCGACCACAGGGCGTGCACCTTCTCGTTCAACCTGGCGGCGTCGTAGATCTCCCCCTCAGCCAGACCGAGGTAGTAATTGAGAGTGTCCTCCGTCAGCGACTCGAGGCCCTGGTAAAGGATCTCCTGGATCGGTTGACCCTCCAGATCCTGCGCCAAGGCAGGGAGAGCCAGAACCCTCGCAAGTAGAAGGGCTATCAATGCGGAACGAATGCTTGCAAGCTTCATCGACGGAACGACCCCGAGCACCCTGACTCGCGCTCTTGGATGCAGATCAGGCCACGAGAACCGGTTCTCCCAGATCACCGACCTGCAGCGAGCTCCATGCAAGCCCCTTGCCGCCGCCGTCAGTCGATTCCCGGAAGATCAGTCCTGGCTGACGAGTGATTCTCCTATCTTGGGGTGGAGTTTCAGCTCATCATTCTCGACAGTGATACCGATGAGCTCGATGACTTCCCCATGTCTGGCGATCAAAACCTCCGCGACAGCATCCTGTATATGCCGCTGGATCGTCCGCCGCAGAGGACGAGCCCCTGTCGAAGGGTCGATCCCGGCCTTGTGCAAGAGCCAGTACTTGGCCTCATCTGACACCTCGACCTTCAATTTCCGCTCTTCGAGTGTCAAATTGACATCTTTCAACAAGATATCGACGATGGCCCTCAACTCCTCCTGACCCAGAGGATTGAAGACGATGACTTCGTCCACCCGGTTGATGAACTCGGGGCTGAAGGATCGCCGCAGAGAGGCCAGGATCTCCTGCTCGAGCCGCTCGAATTCCTCTCCCTGATCCGACCCTCCGAAGCCCATGCGGCCACCCCGGAGAACCAGCTGACTGCCGATATTGGAAGTCATCAGGACGATGGCGTTCTTGAAGTCGACCTGATTCCCGTAGGCGTCGGTGAGCACACCATCCTCGAGGATCTGCAGCAGAAGATTCGCCACGTCCGGGTGGGCCTTCTCGATCTCGTCGAACAGGACAACGGAATAGGGCTGACGACGTATCCGCTCTGTCAGCTGCCCCCCTTCATCGTGCCCGACGTATCCTGGCGGTGATCCAATCATCTTCGAAACGGCGTGCTTCTCCATGTACTCGCTCATGTCGAAGCGGATCAGAGAAGCCTGACTGGCGAACAGGAACTCACCCAGCCGGCGAGCCACCTCCGTCTTACCGACGCCCGAGGGTCCGAGGAAGATGAAAGATCCGACCGGGCGCTCCGGGTTGCTGACGCCGAGCCGGGATCTTCGAATGGCTCGACTGATGGCACTGATGGCATGGTCCTGCCCGACGACCCGTTTCCGCAGGGTCTCCTCCATCCGCATCAGCTTTTCGGCCTCTTCGCTCTGCAGACTGGACACCGGTATTCCCGTCCACGAAGCGATCACCTCCTCGATGTCCTTCTTCGTCACCTCCAGGGTGGAATCTTCGTCGGTCTGATTCCGTAGCCGCTCGAGGTCCTCCCTGAGCTCGATCTCCTTCTCCCTCAGAAAGACGGCGCGCTCGAACTCCTTGTCGGAGATGGCCGACTTCATCTCTTTGACGACCTCGCCGATCTCGCGCTCCAAACGCCGCACGTTCTGGGTATCGCGAACTCGGCGCAACTTCACCTTGGCCCCTGCCTCGTCGATGACATCGATCGCCTTGTCGGGTTGCTGTCGATCGGCGATGTAGCGTGTGGATTGATAGATCGCGGACTGCAAAGCGGCTTCCGTGTAGTGGACCTTGTGAAACGCCTCGTACCGCTCCTTGACCCCCTGGAGGATCTCCAGGGTCTCCTCTTGATTCGGAGGCTCGACCTGAATCGACTGGAACCGACGCAGCAGGGATCGATCCTTCTCGATGTACTTGCGGTACTCCTTGAGAGTCGTCGCACCGATGCAGGAGACCTCGCCACGGGAAAGGGCCGGCTTGAGGATGTTGGCCGCATCCAGAGAGCCTTCGGCCGAGCCGGCCCCAATCAGCGAATGGATCTCATCGATGAAGACGATGACATCCGGGCTGTCCTTGAGCTCGCCGAGGATCCCCTTCAGGCGCTCTTCGAACTGACCCCGGTACTTGGTGCCAGCCACAATCAGAGAGAGATCCAGGGCCAGAATCTTCTTCTGGGCCAGCGACAAGGGCACCTGCCCTTCGACGATACGCTGCGCCAGGCCCTCGACGATTGCGGTCTTGCCGACTCCCGCCTCACCGAGAAGAATGGGGTTGTTCTTGGTGCGCCGCGACAGGATCTGCACGATCCGCTCGACCTCGACCTGCCGGCCTATGAGGGGGTCGAAGGTTCCCTGGGCGGCCAGAAAAGTAAGATCGCGCGCATACTCGGCCAGGAATGGCTGCTCCTGTTTCTGCTGCGTAGCCTCACGCTCCTTGGCTATGGACTGGACCTCCTCTCTGGCAGAGTACAGGTCCAGTCCGTGTTGGATCAGGGTTTGCATCGCCACACAACCATCGACCCGCAGCAGGCCTATCAGCAGGTGCTCTGAGCCGACCGACGAATGCAGCATGCTCTCAGCCTCGTGCGAGGCGTAGGCCAGGACCTTCTTCGACTCCTCAGACAGCGGCAGCTCTGCCGTGGACGAGATCCTCTCCACGAAGACCTTCTCGCCTTCGACCTGCTGGCGGAGCGATTCGGGCTTGATCTTCAGCCTTCGAAACAGCTCGGTGACACTCTCCTCACCCTCACGCAGGATTCCGAGCAGAATGTGCTCGGACTCGATGACCCGACTACCGAGCTTGCTGGCCTCGTAGCGCGCGAAGAAGAGGGCTCTCCGAGCCTTCTCGTTGTACTTCTCGAACAATCGTCGTGGACTCCCAAACGCCGCAGCGGCATGGTCTTCGAGAGGCGGAATCAGCGGCGCTCAGCGTGTAATCTGCCTCCTTCGAGTGCCAGGAGTCTACCACAACGCTTGGCCAGCTCCGGGTTGTGCGTGACCACCAGAGCCGTGGTGCCGTGCCTCGCTTGGAGGTCCAACATGAGATCGAAGACCTGAGCGCCGCTCTCCGGATCCAGATTGCCGGTTGGCTCGTCGGCCAGCAGCAGAGGCGGCTCCATGAACAGCGCTCGGCACAGAGCCACCCGTTGGCGCTCGCCTCCGGAGAGCTGGTTGGGAAAATGGCCCAGGCGATCCTGCAAGCCGACCTCTTCCAGCAGTGCGCGAGCTCGCTTTTCGACCCAGGCCGACCTCTTGCCGGCAATGCGACCCGGCAACATGACATTCTCGAGGGCTGAAAAATCACCCAACAGCTCCTGGAACTGAAAAACGAAGCCGATCGTCCGGTTTCGAAAGGCTGCCAGGCGGCGCGGACCGAGCTCGGCGAGGCTCTGGCCACCGATCTCCACGGTTCCGGCGTCGGGGATATCCAGAGCTCCCAGCAGGTGCAGCAGCGTCGACTTACCACAGCCAGAAGGGCCAACGATAGCCACGAGCTCCCCGGCCTGCACCTCCAGATCCACCCCATCGAGCACCTGAACCAGACGCTCTCCGTCCTGGTAGGCCTTCCTGACTCCGCGGGCTCGAATGGAGACACTCATCGTCGCAACGCCTCCACGGGCCACAACGACGCAGCCCGATGGGCTGCATAGAAGGAACAGGTGAAGGTAAGGATCACCGTGGTACCGACGATCGCCAGAACATCTCGAGCGCGCACCAGAAACGGTACATGGTCGAGGAAGTAGACCTGGCTCGGCAGGGACAGCAACTCATGGCGATCCAGCAGCCAAGACCCTCCAACGCCCAGAATCAGGCCGGACAGCGCCCCCAACCCGACCACCAGCCCCCCCAGCCAGAGGAAGATGTTCCGCAGGGATGAGGGCGGGGCCCCCATGGCACCGAGCATTCCGACTTCGGGTCGCTTGCTTGCCAGAATCAGGGTCAGATCCGAGACCAGCGACATACCAGCGACGACGACGATCAGGAAAACCGCCACGAACATGAGACTCTTCTCCAGCCGAAGAGCGAAGAAAAGAACCCGATTCAGATCACGCCAAGTGCGAACCGTACTCCCCGTTGGCAGCACGGCCGGCAAGTTGCCGGCCACCTCGAGAGCGCTGTCGAGATCTTCGCAGCCGATCAGTAGACGATGGACAGCCGAGCGTCCGAAGAGCAGGCTGGCCTCCGAAAGGGGCAGCGCCAGGCGCTCCTCTTGCTCGGCTCGGCCCGAGGCAAACGTGCCTTCGACGGCCAGCCTTCGGACCCGCGGCTGGGGCCCAAGGGGCGTCAGCGTCGGAATCGGCGAGACGACCTCCACGACATCACCCGTCTCCAATCCCCAGACACCGACCAACCCGTCTCCCAGGTACAGCCCTGGGGTCCGGGATGTGGCCTCGGGAAACAGGTCTGGTAGATCGCTACCATAGCCAACGATCTCTACCGCTCTCGACCGACCTCGGGCGAGAAGCCAACCCCTGCCCCGCACGGCGACCTGAGCTGATTGCACCCCACCGACGGCCTGCACGGCCTCTCTGGCCACCTCCGGATCGGTTCCAGCTGGCAACTCGACCTCAATCTGGGGGGTCCGCGACAACACCTCTTCCTTGAGGGCCGACTGGAAACCAGACAGAGCAGCGAGGGCCAGGATCAGGGCTGCCACCCCCAGAGCGATCCCACCGGCTGCGGTCATGGAGAGAAAGGTGATGAAGGCGTCTCGACGGGAGCTCTTGAGATACCGGATGGCAACCCACAGCGGCAGCGGCAAGGGAGCTCTCTGCACCCTACCGACTCCCGTCGAGGTCATGAGTCGACCGTGATGTCGGACCCCTAGTCATCGCTCGTCTCTGATTTGTCCGTCGTTGGGCGCAGCAGGGGGAAAAGAATGACATCACGAATCGACGGACTGTCCGTGAACAACATGACCAGTCTGTCGATGCCAATCCCTTCGCCGCCGGCAGGCGGCATTCCATGTTCGAGAGCACGAATATAGTCCTCGTCGAAGCGATGGGCCTCATCGTCGCCATCCTGCCTGGCTCTCACCTGATCCCGAAAGCGCTGCGCCTGCAGGTCTGGATCATTGAGCTCCGAGTAAGCATTGGCGATCTCCATACCTCCCATGAATAGCTCGAAGCGCTCTGTGAAACGTGGATCCTCGGGGCAGACCTTGGCGAACGGCGAGACCTCCACCGGGACCTCGCTGATGAAGGTCGGCTGGATCAACTGATCCTCCACGGTCTCCTCGAACAGCGCCACCAGGAAACGACCGTACCAGCCCTCGGGCAGGTCGGTCTCCGGGTATCGCTCTTCGAAATCCTGTCTGGACGAGCAATGCAGAACGGGGTGCTTGGAGTCCTTGACCACCGCAGGCAAGGGTAGGTGCCGCTCGGCAAAGACCGCAGCCAGGTCGGCCAGATGGTCCAAACTCTGGTCGTCGATGCCGGCAAACCGGGATATGGCCTGCCGCATCGTGTATCGGGACCACGGAGGTGCGAGCTCGAGGCGGGTACCCTTCCAATCCAGTCCCGGTTCCCCGAGGATCCCGGTCGCCAGCGAGGACACCATCTCCTCGGTAAGGGACATCAGCTGCTCGTAGTCCGAGTAAGCCCAATAGAACTCCAACATGGTGAACTCGGGATTGTGCTGGGTCGAGATTCCCTCGTTACGGAAGTTCCTGTTGATCTCGTAGACCCGGTGGAGGCCACCTACGAGGAGCCGCTTCAGGTAGAGCTCGGGTGCGATTCGCAAGTAGAGATCGATGTCCAGGGCGTTGTGATGCGTCACGAAGGGCCGTGCGGCAGCGCCTCCTGCCATGGGTTGCATCATCGGCGTTTCCACCTCGAGGAAACCGCGTTCGTTCAAGAAAGTGCGGAGACCGTGCACGAGCGCGGCTCGAATCTCGAAGCGGCGACGGGATTCTTCGTTGAACAGGAGGTCCAGATATCGGCGACGATACCGGGCTTCCACATTGGTCAGGCCGTGCCATTTCTCCGGCAGAGGCCTCACGGCCTTGGCCAGCATGGTCAGCGAGGTGCTGGCCAGAGTGAGCTCACCGGTGCGCGTCCGAATCAGGTTGCCCTCAGCCGCTGCATAGTCCCCGAGATCCAGGTTTTCGAGAACGGCTACGCTCTCCTCGTCGAGCTCCTGGCGCCGGACCATCAACTGTAACTTCGAACCGCCATCATGAAGATCCACGAAGGCCGTCTTGCCGTGCTTGCGCAGGGCCATGACCCTGCCAGCGACTCGTAGGCCGATCTCCTCGGAAGCCAGAGCCTCGGCGTCGAGCTCACCGTAGCTCCGATGCACCTCGGAGGGCTCCAGATCCAGCTTGGCGCGACTGGGATAGGGGGCAATGCCTCCCTCTACCAGGGCCTGGCGCTTCTGCCGTCGATTGGCGCTCTGTACTTCGAGCTCCGACATACCTGATTTCTCCCTTCTACGGTGGCGGCGAGTTCTCCCGCGTCACGGGCGCCGACACCAATGGCTGCCGGGAACGATATCGGATTTCTGGGCGATGTGTCTGCCGACACTCGCGGAGCTCGGCCGGGTCGACCCCGACATTGCAGACAACCCAGGGCACCCTGTTACCATGAGTACTGTGAATTCCGTGCGACAGGAGCTCGCTCGAGCTGTCGAAACCTGGGACGACACCGGTTGGCCTCGCCCGGCGGTCATGCTCGTATCGGGCTCGGGCCTGGCGGTCGACCTCGGCAATCCCAAGGGGCGCGAGACACCCCTCGGTGATTTGCTACCTTTCGACACCGATCAGATCGAAGGCCACCCCCTGGAGGTTCAGCTCCTGACGACCGAGCCAGACCGTCCTGTTCTCTATCTGAAAGGTCGACTGCATTCCTATCAGGGCTACGACGCTCATCAAACGGTATTCACCATTCGCCTGGGTGCACTCCTGGGCGCCCGAACCCTGATCATGACCAACGCCGCCGGGGGACTGCGAGGTGACCAGCGTCCCGGAGACCTGATCCTGATCCGGGATCAGATCAACCTCACCGGCCTCAATCCCCTGCGTGGAGAGCTGCCGACCGAATGGGGCCCGAGGTTTCCCGACATGACCGAGCCCTTTAGCGGACGGTTGCGCACACTGGCTCGGAAGACAGCTCGGAAGCTCGGGACACCTCTCGGTCAGGGGACCTACGCTGCGGTCGCGGGACCCAGCTACGAGACGCCAGCCGAAGTGGCCATGCTGCGCCGCAACGGTGCCGACATGGTGGGGATGTCTACCGCTCTCGAGATCATCGCGGCTCGCCACATGGGAGTGGAATGCCTGGCACTGTCGGTGATCACCAACCTGGCCCCGGGGGTCGGCAACGGCGGCGTCTCCCACGAAGAGGTGCTGCAAGAAGGTAGAAAGGCCTCGGATCGACTTCAGGGGCTGCTCGCATCGCTCCTCGCCGACCCCTCCCTAGTGGGCTGTAACGCTCAAACGGTTAGCGCCTGAGCGGCCCTCGGTCCCGTGGAACAACTTGCGATACTCGCTGACGATCCTGTCCTCTTCCAGTCTTCGGAGCTCGTCGACCTGGATCGTGAATGCATTGTTGGCATAGGGGTGAGGAGATGGGGATGAAAGAGTTGTGGCCTATATCGTGCCCCAGTGCCCTGTCCAGCTACACCAGCTTGCTGTCATGGAGATCCGCGAGGGTCTCGACCCACCGGACCTCCGATCGGAGATCCTGAAGAGTCGCGCTCGACCATGCTACCCTCCCGGTCTAGCCATGAGCCATCCAACTACTGCGTCTTCTCCCACAGTGCTCATTTCCCGAGCTCGACTCGAAGAGCGCGTAGCCGAGCTGGCCGAAGAGATCAACCGAGACTATGCCGACACCAACCTGCTGGTCTGCATCGGCGTGCTCAAGGGCGCTGTTTTCTTCCTGGTCGACCTGTTGAAGCAGGTCGAAGTTCCGGTAGCGGTCGATTTTTTCCAGACCGCCAGCTACGTGGGTACCAGCACACCGGGCGAGGTCAGAATCCGCAAGGACCTGGACCTCTTCATCCGTGACCGAGATGTCTTGCTCATCGAAGACATCGTCGACACCGGCTATACGCTGCGGACAATCCTCGACCTCTTGCGCTTTCGGGGAGCCAAGAGCGTCAAGCTCTGCGCCCTGCTGGACAAGGTCGAGGCCAGGGAGGTCGAGGTCCCTATCGACTATTCGGGCTTCCAGATCGGCAATGTGTTCGTCGTCGGCTATGGGCTCGACTTCAATGAGCGATATCGAAATCTCCCCTTTATCGGCACTCTCGCCGACCCGACGTCTCCCCCACCTGAACCGACAGACAGCAAGCGATGAGCGCCGCCGCAGTGGCACTGAATACATCGAGCCGACAGGAGGCACAGAATGCAGATACACCACACCGATAACGCACCCGCCGCCGTTGGGCCCTACGCCCAGGCTGTGAGTCAAGGCGACTGGCTATTCACCTCGGGACAGATCGGTCTCGATCCCTCGAAAGGCGAGATGGTCGAAGGGGGATTCGAAGCCCAGGCCAAGCAGGTTCTAGCCAATCTGACCCAGGTTCTGGCGAGTGCCGGATGCAGCTTTTCCGACGTCGTGAAGGCGACGATCTATATCGTCGACATGGGAGACTTCCCCACCCTCAACGCCATCTATGGCGAGGCGCTGGGCGCTCATCGTCCGGCTCGATCGACGGTCCAGGTAGCGGCTCTGCCGCTGGGTGCCCTGGTGGAGATCGATCTTGTAGCCAGGATTCCCGGCTAGCCCAGGTATTCTGCCTCCAGCTCCTGGACCAGCGTCGAGCTGCCTGTATTGACGAAATCGGTAATCACCTGTGAGCTCAGTGGATCGAGCCAGGTGAACACCCCGAGGTTGCCTTCCCGACAGAGCGCCGACAGGTCGTGGCTCTCGCGATCGACCCATCGGGCAGATCGATAGAGACCCTGCCCCCCGGACTCAGAGCGACCTACCCGTAACCAGATCTCCCCGGCTGAGGCCAACTGCTCTGCGAGGCGTCGATTCTCGCGCCGTGTACCCACTGGCGGCAGGGGACGCGGCAAGAAGGGTCTGAACCCATGATCCGCTGCCAGATTGGAGAACAAGCGCTCAGAGGGTAGTCCGCCGTGAAACAGCGCATGGAAACTCTCTTCTCCGGCCCGTTCGACGAGCCGCCGCTTGTCGGCTGGCTCGAGGTCGAGCGCCAGTGGCTGGACGTACCTGACGCCAGCTGCCGCCAGCGCCGCTAGACCCTCCGCCCATTGGCCACGACTATCGGTCAGACCCGCAATCAGAGGCCAGACGACTTTCGCATCGGCAGGCAGCCCGGCCATCGAATCCAGCTTGCCAGCCAGAATCACCTCCAATGGGTCGAACACGACCGATTCTGGATGCGAGGCCTGGACAGCCCCTACTTGCTGCTGTTCGAGGACCGGCGTCCCGAAGTCACTCAGGGAGCTGGCAAGATCCCGCCGTCTGCTTTCCAATTCGACTGGGACGGGCGGTAGGTACACCACGTCATCTGGAGGCTCTGCCTCCCACCGACTCGGTATCTTGGTGGAGACCCGTGGAGTGGCACCGAGCCCTCCACGCGCCAGATCGACCCAAAAATCCCCGACACCTGGCCAGGAGCTCGGAGCGAGGCGAATCCAGAAGTGCGACGGATCTGGAGGCTGTGGTGTCCACCGCATTTCAGCCCAACAATGCTGTCGCGAATTCTCTCGGCCTGAACTCGATGAGGTCGTCCGCCGTCTCACCGACGCCCAGAAAGACCACCGGCAGTCGAAGATCTCGCGCCACCGCTACCGCCATGCCTCCCTTGGCCGTGCCGTCGATCTTGGCCAGCAAGACACCGTCGACGTCGACGACGCGGACGAACTCCCGAGCCTGGATGATGGCGTTCTGCCCGGTCGTTGCATCGAGCACCAACAGGGTTCGACGCTGCCAATCCGCAGCTTCACGGTCGATGACCCTCTTGATCTTCGACAGCTCCGCCATCAAGTGATCCTTGTTGTGCAGTCGTCCGGCGGTATCGACGATCACATGATCGACCCGGCGAGCCTTGGCAGCCTGAAGAGCATCGAAGACGACGGCTGCGGGATCGGCACCCGAGGCTTGTTTGATCACGTCCACCCCCAGCCGCTCACCCCACAAGGACAGCTGTTCCACTGCCGCCGCCCGAAATGTATCGGCAGCAGCCATGACCACGCTCTGGCCTCGCTCCTGGGACCAGCGGGCCAACTTGGCCACCGAGGTCGTCTTGCCGACGCCATTGACACCCACCACGAGAGTGACCGTCGGCTGGTCGATCCGGGCTATCGGCTGCGGCGCGTCGAGCAAGAGGATCGCCATCTCGTCGACGAGCATCTGTCGGATCTTGAGCACGTCCGAAGCTTCGGATCCCCTCACCCTCTCCTTGATCGAGTCGATGAGCTCGAGTGCCGTCTCCACTCCGACGTCGGTACCGATCAGGGTCTCTTCCAGGTGCTCCAGGGTCTCTTCATCGATGACGCCACGGCCCGCCACCGCCGCATCGAGCCGATCCAGGAACTCGGTGTGGGTCATCAACAGACCCTTCTTCAGCTTTCCCCAGAAGCCCGAACTCTCAGCTTCTCTGGGAGCTGTCTCAGGGGCCAGGTCGAGTGTGTCCTCGTCGCGCATGGCGGGGAATGCTATCCGATCCCTACCTGACGGAGGAGGCGGCGTGAGCTCAGAACACCTCTGTCTCGAGCTGCTCAGCCGCGGCCTGGAGGCTCCTACGGGCCCTTCCCACTCTCGCTGGTCGCCGTTGTACCAGGACCAGGTAGTAGCGGTCGGGCAGCGCGATGAGGTGGAGATGGTGGCGAGCCCTTTCGATGTGAAACATCCGGGTCGCACCCAGCCGAGCCGCGGAAATCAGCTCACCGATGTGGCGAAGGTAGATACCGAGATAGGCGCCGAGCAGACGCATTTCGTAGGGCCTCTCGTCCGCGCAGGCAAAATCCACGGTCTCGCCGGTGTCGTCCAGAAAAAGAGCTGCCTCGGCGTCAGGGTTGTCGGCCAGCAGATTTGCCAGCACATACTGGAAAGGCATAGCTAACGGCCCTGGGGAGATCGGTCAATTGGCCACGGCTGCTTTGGCTTCGGCCGCGGCGACCGGCGAGGGCGCTTCACGTTTTCTGATCTGGCCGGCTTCGAAAGCGTCATGGAATGCTGATACTACATTCACATCGAACCGCTTACCGGCCAACTTACTGATGGTCTCGACTGCGAAGGCCGTATCGTAGGCCTTCTGATAGGGGCGGTTGGTGGTGATGGCATCGAAGGTGTCTGCTACGGCGACGATTCGCGCCGACAGGGGAATCTGCTCGCCCTGCAGACCATCTGGGTATCCCTGACCGTTCCAGGCCTCGTGGTGCCACCGAATGGCCGGGATCATTTCCGTCAGCTGCTCGATCCGGCTCATGATCTGCGCACCGATGGCCGGGTGCTGTTTCATGACCTCGTACTCGGCATCGGTGAGCCTGTCCACCTTCGTCAGGATCACATCCTCGATGCCGATCTTCCCCACATCGTGCAGCAGTGCGCCAACCCAGATTCGATGACGCTCTTCCTCCGACAGGCCCAGATACTTGGAGATGGTTCTGCTGTAGGCCGCGACTCGCTCGGAGTGCCCACGAGTATAGGGGTCCTTGGCGTCGATCGCAGCCACAAACGATCGCATGGACCCTACGAACAGATCCCTGTTGATCTGGGCAGCACGCTTGAGCTGCTCGACATGACTCCGCACATGGTCGCTCATGCGATTGAAGTCGTCGGCCAGGTCGCGAATCTCCTGGCTGGCCATTCCGAGCTCGACGCGCTGGCCGAAGTTCCCAGCGGCAATCTGGTGGGTGGTGTCCGCCAACTCCTGAATCGGGCGGCTCACCCCACGCGCTGCGGCGACAGCGATGCCTAGAGCAAAGACGATCAGCACGGCCGTCGAGACCGCCGTGTTGAAGACCATTTCCTGAACCGCGGCCAGAGCGATGGCAGCGGGCCGCTGCATCACCACCCCCCATCCCGCCTCCTCGACAGGACCTACCCTGCCCAACATCCTCTCTTCACGCCCGTCGAGAACGAGTGAGTACTCCTGGGTCATGTTCAGAGGCGCCTGAACGAAATCACCAACGAGACGCGACCGACGCACCGCCCGACGCATCTCTTCCGTCGCTTCTCCACCCCAGAGAATGCCGCCCTGGTTATCGATCAGGAAGACCGAAACCTCACCGCGGGCCTCTTGCTGGAAGAGCGTCTCCATCCTACGAAGGCGGGTCACTCCCTCGACGAACAGATTCGGCTCCCCGCTCGAGTCGGTGATGGGAACAGCCAGCACCGCGACAGGGTCTGCGGTCTCTTCGAGCGTCAAGAACCGGTAGACGACCTGCCTCTCCAGATCAGCCTCCCCGAAAGCCTCATCGAGATGCGTCCTCAGACTCGATGATTGTCGGATCGCCGCGATGTAGGGACCGACGCCGTCGGGGCCCAGAACCCGGAGGGCTACCAGGTTTGGATCCGAAGAGAGGAACTCTCGAAGGTATTCCTGCACCCAGGGCTGACGGAGCTTCTCGGCCATTCCCTGGCGTGATGGGATCGCCACCAGGCTGTGACCCAACTGCGTCAGCTGTCGCCGCGTCGAGGAAAGATGCTGATCCAGCTCTTGCGAGAGGGCCTGAGTCGAACGAGTCAGATACCCCTTCTCCTGGGTCTCCAGAATCTCGCGGTTCTGGCGAATGACCAGGAAGCTACTGAGGGCCAGTGGGACGATCCCTGCAATCAGCAGCAAGGCGAACAGGAAGTGGTTGAGCTTCATGCGCTTGACGATGCTGAGCAGAGATGCCATTTCCCACTAGCCTTTCCAGGCGTGACAAAGGAGCAATTCGGAGCCGCCAGCCGGCTGCCGAAACGAACCACCGCGCCGATTATAGACCTGGACCTGACCGTTTCCCCGTGCCGCATTTCACAGCAGCCAGCCACCTGGATCAGGGATCCCTACCGAGCCGACTCGAGCTCTGCCAGAAAGGCCTCCAGCTCCCGCCTGACCACCGCCTCGGTGAGATCCGAGACGATCTCGCAACCGCCCAGATCCACCGGCAGAACCCAGCGCCAACCACCTTCATTGACCTTCTTGTCTCGGCAGATGAGTCGCATGAGCGCGTCGGGATCCAGGACCGGCAACCTGGGCAGCTCGAATCGCTCGACCAACCGCCGAATCCGGTTCGCAGTGTCGACCGACAAGTTGCGCTCTTCGGCCAGCCGAACGGCGAACAGAATGCCATAACCCACCGCTTCACCATGTCGAAGAAACTGATAGTCGAGACCCGCTTCGAGCGCATGGCCAAGGGTGTGCCCCAGATTCAGCAGCATCCGCTCACTTCTTTCCGTCGGATCTCGCTCGACGATGTCGATCTTCGCCTGTACTGCAGCGGCTACCACCGGAGTCAGGATCGCCGGGTCACCTTCGAGAAGATCCTCCAGATCTCTCTCCAGCACCGAGAAGAGCTCGGAATCGGAGAGGACCGCCATCTTCACAACCTCCATCAGGCCCGAGCGCAATTCCTCGAGCGGCAGTGTCGCCAGCAAGCGTGTGTCCGCTACAACTCGCCACGGATGGTTGAACAGGCCGACGCTGTTCTTGGCCCGCACCAGGTTGACGGCTGTCTTGCCGCCAACAGAAGCGTCTACCTGTGCCAGCAGGGTCGTCGGCACCTGCACATACTCGAGGCCCCGCATGTAGCAACCGGCAACAAAGCCGGCTAGATCTCCGACGCTGCCGCCGCCGAAGGCGACGACCCGACTATCCCGCTTGGCCCCGGCCTCGAGCATTTCGCCCCACAGGCCCGCCGCGACGCCGACGCTCTTGGCATCCTCACCTTCGGGGACCTCGAGAACGTGCCAGTTGGCAGCTCGCTCGGAAAGCGGCCGAAGAACGACAGAATGAAGCTCCAGAATGGACGGGGAGCTGATCAGAAAGACCCTTCGCTGCCTCACCCACTCCTGGAGACCGGTGGTCTCGTCGCCCAGGATTCCATCACCCACCAAGATGGATGTTTCGCCTGTAGGATGTCGAAGCCGCAAGTCGAAACGAGTCAAGATTCCAGGTCTTTCCCCACTTCTCCTTCATCCTCGGGATGCCCGGTGTCGGTGAGCGCGATCCCCAACTCCGACAACTGGGCCTCATCGACCGGCGACGGAGCTGCGGTCATGAGACAGGTAGCCGATGTCGTCTTCGGGAAGGCGATCACATCCCGAATCGACGAGGCACCGGCCATCACCATGACGATGCGATCCAAGCCCAGTGCCACACCACCGTGAGGCGGTGCTCCGAAGCGCAAGGCATCCAACAGGAACCCGAAGCGCGAGCGGGCCTCCTCGGCGCCTATACCCAACGCTGCGAACGCTCTCTGCTGGAGATCGGCGTCATGGATTCTTATGGATCCTCCGCCGAGCTCTATGCCGTTCATCACCACATCGTAGGCTCGTGCCCGCACACTGCCCGGATCGGTCTCCAGCCGGTCCAGATCCCTTGGATCCGGGGTCGTGAATGGATGGTGGCATGCGGACCAGCGCTGCGAGCCTTCATCCCATTCGAGTAGTGGGAACTCGGTGACCCAGACAAAAGCGTGCCGATCAGCCGGTATGAGATCCAGTTGGTGGGCGGCTTTCAACCGCACCGATCCCAGGGCGGCCGATGCTACGCCGCCAGGCCCCGCCACCAGCAGGGCCAGATCCCCGTCAGCCATGTGGAGCCGATCGGCGACCGTGCGGAGCTCTTCCCGGCTCAGAACGCCCTTGACCTGAAACTCGAGCTCACCCTCGATTCTCTTGAGAGTCAGCACCCCTGCGGCGCCATGGGCCCGAGCCACCTGGGCCCATTCGTCGATCTGCCTTCGACTGCTCTTCGCGGCCGAAGGCAGGTTGATGCCGCGGATCACCCCCCCGTCCTCTGCGGCTTTGCGGAAGGCCCGAAAATCACTCTCCGCCAACAGATCCGTGAGATCGCCAATCTCCATCTCGAACCGCAGATCTGGTCGGTCCGTCCCGAACCGGCGGATCGCCTCCTCGTGAGTCAACCGTGGAAAGGGGACCTCGGGGTCTATGCCGACGATGGGGAAGATCCTGGCGAACAGACTCTCGATGAGCTCGAAAATATCATCCTCGGTCGGGAAGGATATCTCCACATCGACCTGGGTGAACTCCGGTTGCCGATCGGCACGCAGATCCTCGTCCCGGAAGCAGCGGGCGATCTGAACGTAACGATCCAGCCCAGCGACCATGAGGATCTGCTTGAACAGCTGTGGCGATTGCGGCAGGGCATACAGGGAACCATGATGAACCCGGCTCGGAACGAGGTAGTCCCTGGCCCCCTCGGGAGTCGAACGGGTGAGAATCGGTGTCTCGACGTTGACGAAGCCGCGCTCGTCGAAGTGCTTCAGAATCTCCATCGTGACCCTGTGCCGCAGCCGCAGGTTGCTCTGCAGCTCACTCCGACGAAGATCCAGGAAGCGATACCGGAGTCGGGTCTCCTCGGTGGCATCGACCTCTCCTTCGACCGCGAAGGGCAAAGGATCCGACCGGGACAGGACCTCTGCCCGATCCAGGATCACTTCGACCTCGCCTGTCTCCATCTCCGGATTGATGTTCTCCGGCGAGCGCCTCTCCACGACCCCTTCGACGTCCACCACCCATTCGAGGCGCACCGCATCGAGACTCTCGGCCACCTCCGGCTGCTCATCCGGCCTGACAACCACCTGAACGACCCCGGAATTGTCTCGCAGCTGCAGGAAGATCAGCCCTCCGAGATCCCTTCGGCGGCGGACCCAGGCCTGCAACCTCACCCGACTTCCAACATCTTCGACGGCAATCGTCCCTGTCCCACGCCGCTTCATCGCGATCCCCCCAGGTAGCTCACGAGATCTTCACGAGGCATCGTCTCCTGACTTCCCTGTTCGAGATCTCGCACCGCCACCGTGCCGTTCTCCTGCTCCTGCTCTCCGATCAGGACCACCCACTTGACGCCCGCTCGATGGGCCCGCTTGAGAGCCGATTTGAGCGACCGATCGGCCAACTCGGCGAGTATCGGCAGATTCTCATCGCGCAGCTGTTCCGCCAGGATCAGCGCCTCCGCCGCCGGGACGGGAGGCACCGCAGTGACGGACACGAGAGACGTCGTCTGGGCCGCCTCCCGGAACCGATTCGGCAGCACGTCGATCAGACGATCCTCACCGATGGCGAAGCCGATTCCTGGCAACGGTTGCCCCCCGAGCTCCTCGATCAGGCCATCGTAACGGCCACCGCCGACGATGGCGTCCTGGGCCCCGAGTCCCTCCGAGATGATCTCGAACACGGTTCGGGTGTAGTAGTCGAGGCCGCGCACCAGACGAGATTCGATCGAGTAGGCGACTCCATGCCGATCCAACATCCCGCAGACAGCCTCGAAATGCTCTCGGCTCTCGGAATTCAGGAACTCCCTGAGCTGCGGAGCTCCTTCGAGCAGGCTGTGGTCCGCTGGATCCTTGGAATCCAGGATCCTGAGCGGATTGGAGGTCAACCGCCTTTGGCTGTCAGGGCTCAAGGCCCCTCGCTGCGGCTCCAGGTAGTCCAGCAGGCCCTTTCTATAGGCCTCTCTCGACTCCTCGTCTCCGACGGTGTTCAGCTGCACGACAAGCCCCTCGAACCCCAGGACGGACAAGAACCGCACCAACATCAGGATCACCTCGCCGTCGCTCTGGGGTCCAGCATCCCCCAGGAGCTCGGCCCCGATCTGATGGAACTGGCGGTAGCGGCCCTTCTGGGGCCGCTCGTAGCGAAAGTGCGGCCCGATGTAATACACCTTGAGCGGCAACGGAGCGTTGTGCATCCCGTGCTGTACGAACGCTCGAGCCACCGAGGCCGTACTTTCCGGGCGCAGCGAAAGGCTGCGCCCTTTGCGATCCGTGAAGGTATACATCTCCTTGCCGACGATGTCCGTGCTCTCACCAACGGAGCGTACGAAGAGCTCCGTGTCCTCCAGAATGGGAGTCCGGATCTCAGAGTAGCCGTAGGCCCCAAAGGTTTCTCGCGCTGCCCTTTCCACCGCTGTCCAGACCGCTGTTTCCGGCGGCAACAGGTCGCGGGTCCCCTTGACTGCCTGGATTCTTTGTCCCATTCTCTTCAGCTCTCCATCGATCGGTCGGCGTCGCTAAATGCTGTTGCGGGGGCGCCAAACGCCCCCGCGACGACCGCAGCAATGATATAACGTACTGCAGGGCTTGAAGGCCCCTTCTTCTGCCTTCCGAATGCCATCCGAATCTCCCACCATCGACGTGGTCATCCCGGCCTTCAACGAGGAGGCTTCGCTGCCCCTGGTTCTGGGGGCGATTCCGCGGCCTCCGGTATCTCGTGTCGTGGTGGTCGACAACAACTCCACCGATGCCACACCGAAGGTCGCAGCTGCCGGCGGTGCCCAGATCGTCACCGAAGTTCGGCCCGGGTACGGCAGCGCTTGCCTCGGCGGACTCCACTACCTGCGCCACCACGGACCTGCCGACATCGTCGTCTTTCTCGACGCCGACTTCTCCGACCACCCCGAGGAGCTCCCCACTGTGGTGGCCCCGATTCTCGAAGGCGGGTTCGATCTCGTCGTCGGCTCCCGCGTGTTGGGGAAAAGAGAGCCGGGGGCTCTGCTTCCCCAGGCGCGAGCCGGCAATCTCATAGCCTGCACGTTGATTCGCGTCCTCTATGGCCACCGATTCACCGACCTCGGACCGTTCCGTGCCATCACCTGGTCGGCACTGGAGAGCCTGGAGATGTCGGATCCGGACTTCGGATGGACCGCCGAGATGCAGGTCAAGGCCCTGCGCCGGGGACTGAGGGTCACCGAGGTCCCGGTCAGCTACAGAAAACGGGTCGGCGTCTCCAAGATCACCGGCACCCTGCGAGGCACCCTTCTGGCGGGTTACAAGATTCTCTG
Organism: Acidobacteriota bacterium; assembly: GCA_030597375.1. GTDB lineage: Bacteria > Acidobacteriota > Thermoanaerobaculia > Multivoradales > JAHEKO01 > JAUVRX01. The sequence goes on along the minus strand of JAUVRX010000008.1, from coordinate 2,675 downwards.
GACCGTGCTGCGTTACAGTATTGCGTGATGCCGCAAGATCCCGTCCGTTCCACGACCGAGATCGAGGTCCGCTACGCCGAGACGGATCAGATGGGCATTGTTCACCATGCCAACTACCTGGTCTGGTTCGAGCTCGCGCGGACTCGACTCTGCACCCTTTCCGGCTTCCATTACCATCAGATCGAGGACCTCGGCTATCACCTGATGGTGACCTCTTGCCAAGTCGGCTATCGCCGTGCAGCACGCTACGGCGACACGCTGAGCATCGATGCCTGGTTGGCCGAGCTCGCCAGTCGCCGACTCCGCTTCGCCTACGAAGTAAGGCGGGGCGAAGAGCTCCTGGCGACCGGCATCACCGAACATGTCTGGGTGGAGGCCGAGACCGGCCGCCTCTGCCGGACCCCCGAACCCCTGAGGGAGCCTTTCCGCCGACTGGCGGCCCCATCCATGGGCGCGGACTCTTGATAGGCTGATTGAGAAATGCGGCGAATCCAACTGACGACGGCGGGAGAGAGCCACGGCCCCGGCCTAACGGCCATCCTCTGCGGGATGCCAGCCGGCCTGAAGATCGATCGAGATCGGCTCCAGCAGGAGCTGCGCCGCAGACAGCACGGCTACGGAAGAGGCCGCCGGATGCAGATCGAGCAGGACGAGATCGAATTTAGGGGTGGCCTGCGCGGTGGTGAGACCCTCGGTTCGCCGATCTGCATGTGGATACCCAACCGCGACTTCGAGAACTGGCAGACGGTCATGGATCCCCTCGAGGTCGATGCTGACAAGGCGGAACAGCGAAGACTCCGATCTCCCCGGCCTGGACACGCCGATCTGGCCGGTGGCTTGAAATACGCGCGGCGAGACCTCCGAGACGTGCTGGAGCGGGCCTCGGCTCGCGAGACGGCGGCACGGGTGGCGGCAGGCGCCATCGCCCGGCAGCTTCTGGCTCGATTCGGCGTCGAGATCAAGAGTGGGGTCCGATCCCTCGGGCCCGTCGGGCTCGATCGCCCGGTACCCTCCTGGGCCGATCTTGAATCCATGGACGATGGATCACCCCTGCGGGCCGCCTATCCCGAGCTCGAGAAGGAGATGGTAGAGCTGGTGGACAAAGCCAAGCAGGAGGGCGACACCCTGGGCGGTAGCGTCACCGCCATCGCCCACAACGTGCCCGTCGGCCTCGGCTCCCATGTGCAGTGGAGCGAGAAGCTCGACGGTCGGATCGCCCAGGCCGTCATGTCGGTGCCGGCGGTCAAGGCCGTGGAAATGGGTAGCGCACTCCAGGTCAGCCGCGGCTTCGGAAACATGGCCCACGACCCGATCGCTTTCCACCAGGATCTCGGGTGGCAGCGTTCCAGCAACCGCGCCGGAGGCACCGAAGGCGGCATCACCAACGGTCAAGATGTCGTCGTCACCGCCTACATGAAGCCCATCTCCACACTGGCCAAGGGCCTGCCCTCTGTCGATCTCGACACCAAGGAACCCCGAATCTCTCAATACGAGCGCAGCGACGTCACAGCGTTGCCGGCGGCCGGGGTCATCGCCGAAGCCATGCTCGCCCTGGTGCTCGCCGACGCTCTTCTGGAAAAGCTGGGAGGGGACTCCCTCTCCGAGTTGGAGGCCCATTGGGAGTCCACCCGACGTCTCCAACGCCAATGGCCCCGATCTTGACTCCGGGTCGAAGCCCTGGACTCAAAGCAGGACGACGGCGACCCCAACGCCCATCAGAAGGACCGCCAGCACCTGCTGGACATCAACCCGCTCGCCAAAGAAGAGCCAACCCGACACCAGAGCCAGTATCGAACCTACGGCTCGTTTGAGAGTCTCCACCAAACCCACCCAGACCTGGGTGATTGCCACGAGTTGCAGAGCCAGCGCAACAACGCTCACACCGACCAGCGCAGCCACCAGACCCGGCCAGCGGGGAATTTCACGCACGCTACCCTCCCCGAGGCGCAGGAGGAGCAAGGCCACCATGACCAGAGCGACCCCGGTGTTCAGAATCGTACCGTGCGCAGGAACGCTAGCATGGCTGACAGCCAGCTTGTCCAGAGGTAGGGCCAACGACCACAAGGCGGCCACCAGAACCATGAGCAGGCTGCCGCGCTCCTTGCCCAGGCGTCTCCAGATCGGGTCACCCGAGCCGGTCCCGCCACGATCCAGGTTCAGCCAGAAGGCACCGAGGACCACGGCCACGATACCGAGCCAATCGAGGCGCCCGGGACGCTCGCCCAGAAGAGGAATGGCGAGCAGCGATGTAAAAACCGGCGTCAGCGAAAGCATCGGAATCGTCAGGCTCAAGGGAGAGATCCGAATCGCCTCCAGGAAGATGAGATTGGCCACGACATTGAGCAGCACGGAAGCCAGACCAGGGACCCAATAGCCCGCCGAGGGAGACGCAGCCCCGCTCCACATCCACCAGGCGACGAAAGCCGGGCTCATGCCTGCGGCCAGTGCCAAGAGAAGCGGGAAAGGGCGGATTCTGTGCGACAGAACCTTGCGGAGAAGATCCGCCCCCGCGAAGCCGATCGCGCAGCCCAGAACCAGAAACAATGAGACCAGTGGCAGCGACATGGATGGAGCTCAGTCCTGCCCCGATTGTAACCTCGGTGCCATCCGACTGCGTGGAACGTGGCACAGCCGCGAGTGGTGGGTACTGCTAGACTCTCCATCGCTTCGAGAGC
>JAUVRX010000074.1 GCA_030597375.1 Acidobacteriota bacterium | reverse complement strand
GAGGAGATTGTTCCCGAGCCCGTCACCTTCGAGCCCGAGCCGGTGGTGGTCGAGCCGACTCCCGAACCGCAAGTTCAGATTGCCGATGCAAGTCTGACTCGAGAGCCGGTTCCCTCCTTTGCTCGCAGCAACTATCAGGACGACGTTGCGGAGGGCGGCGCGGCACCGCAGGCCCAGCAGCCGCCGTCCTTCTCCAGTCAGTCCATTGGCGGTGATACCCGGACCTACACGGGTGCGCCGATGTCCATCAGCCTGAAGGATGGCGACATCAAGGATGTCCTGAGGTCCTTCGCGCAGATCAGCGGTTTGAACGTCGTGGTTCAGCCCGGAGTCACCGGCACGGTGACGGTCGAGTTGACCGACGTACCCTGGGACCAGGCCCTCGAAGAGATTCTCAAGATCAACGGGCTGGGCTACGTGCTCGAAGGCAACATCATGCGCGTCGCACCGGTCAGCCTGTTGGCTTCTGAAGCCGAAGCGCGGCAGAGACTTCGCCAGGCCAAAGCACTCTCCGTACCGCTGAAGACGGTGATGAAGCGGGTCAGCTATGCGGATGCGAGCAGCATGGCCGGCATCCTCATGGCCGGAGGCGGCGCTAGCCTGGTGAGTCAGCGCGGCTCGGTCGTGGTGGATTCGCGAACCAATACCCTGATCATCAAAGAGCTACCGGACTACATCGACACGGTTCTGGCGGTGATCGAAACCCTGGATGTCCCCGAGCCTCAAGTCATGATCGAGGCCCGGATCATCGAGACGACCAAGCGGTTCAACAGAACTGTGGGAATCCAGTGGGGCTTCCAGGGAGTCTCGGGGCCCGAGTTTGGAAATACCACTGGGCTGCAGTTTCCGAACCAGGGTGCGATCGACGGTAGCGTCAACCTTCTGACCGGTGGCAGCAACGGCCTCCTGGGTATCTCGATGGGCAACGTGCTCGGTACCTTCTCCATCGACGCGGTCCTGCAAGCGGCCGAGGACGAAGGGCTGATCAACATCCTGTCCGCGCCGAGGATCGCCACCCTGAACAACGAGCAGGCATCCATCCAGAGCGGTCTCCAGATCCCGATTCAGACGGTGGCCAACAATACTGTCAGCGTGCAGTTTGTCAATGCCACCCTGCGTTTGGACGTCACTCCGCATGTCACGGCCGAGGGCACTGTGCTGATGGATATCAACATCCAGAAGCGGGAGCCTCTTCTGGCCTTCACCGTTGTGGGAGCCACGAACGCTCCTATCGCCACGAAAGATGCGCGGACTCGGGTCATTGTCCGCGACGGCGGCACTACGGTCATCGGAGGTATCTACAAGGTTACTTCGGACCAGGGTGAAGATCGGGTCCCAGGACTCGCCAACATCCCGGTTCTGGGCCATCTCTTCAAGAACAAGCGTCGAAGCGATGAGAACGAAGAGCTGTTGATCTTCATCACCCCGAGGGTGATGAAGCTATAGGCTGACGGAGGAGTTGATCATGCGCCGTGTTACGAACTGTTTGTTGATCATAGTCCTGGCCTTCGGCCTCGCGGGTTGCGACAGCCGAACGGACAGGACCGATGGTGGTGGCGTCCTGCTCTCGGTCAGCGACTTCGACGGGCTGCCAATACTGGTCGGTGTCAACTCGACGCTCTCGGCTGGCGGCCTTTTGCAGATCGAGTCCCTCACCATTCAGAACATCGCCAAGAACCCTACGGGCACGACCAGCGATCTGATGAATGTCGAGATCCAGTCGTACGAGGTGCAGTACTCGCGGGCCGATCGAGGGACGCGGGTGCCGACTCCATTCGTAAGGGGAATCTTCGGGGTCATACCGGTCGACGGGACTCTGGACTACGACAATCTGCCGATCATGAGCTCCGATCAGTTCAACCAGGAGCCCCTTTCAGACCTCGAGTATTCCAACGGGGGTTTCGACTCGGAGACGGGCGAATCCAAGATCGTGATGAATTTCTCGGTCCGTTTCTTCGGTCGGACGTTGTCGGGAGACACCGTCGATACAGCGCCGATCTTCTTCACCATCGAGTTCATTCCATAGCCCTGCGGGGCCGTAGAGCAGGAGAGTCGCCATGAGTCGACTAAAAGATAGAAGGTTCCAAGGGCTGATCGTTACCGCCGTCTGCGGGCTGGCCCTGCTGGTGGCGTGTTCGACCGATTCGCCGACTGCGCCCTTGCAGGTGCCTCCACCGCCGACCGACGGGGGAGGCTCTGACGACTGGAACATCACCGTCAGCGTGTCGCCTTCTGGGGTAGTGGCTGGAGGTGATCAACCGACCACCGTGACGGTCAAGGTGCGCGACAGGATTACCGGTGCGAACCCGCTACCTGGAAGCACCATCGCGTTGCGATCGACGTTGGGCGAGTTCGATTTCTCCGGCAGTGAGGCCCGGTCGACCTTTGCCGTAGTCGAATCCGGCAATGGGTCTGCATTGTTGTTCCCGGGCGACATTGCCGGGACCGCGACAGTGACTGCCGACTACCAGGGCAGCACGGGTCGGGCGACCCTCCGGATCTCGACCGGCGAGATCTTCATTACGAGTATCTCACCGGGCACTGGAACCGGGGCCGGTGGCACGAGCGTGAATATCAACGGAGTCGGTTTCATCGATCCGCTGCGGGTGAGGTTTGCCGACGCTCTGGCAACCGTTCACAGTGTGTCTTCCGATGGAACCAAGATCAGAGTCACCACTCCGCCCTACGGTGGGGATTTCGACCAGGACGCCTGCGACTTCGGCAATAATGGAGTGCTGGACGGAGAACGCAATTCAGCGACGCCGGTGGACGTCACGGTGGAGCTTGCTGGTTCCGCAGGGAGCGAGACTCTCTCAGGGGCGTTCATCTACGTGCCAGTGGACACGAAGTGCTACGACTCTGGGATCTGAAACTCAGAGTGACGGAGGCTTTACTGGTAGGACACAAGTGACTGCAATGAATCTCGGGGGCGGCTACCTAGACGGGTAGCCGCCTCTGTTCGTATACTCTCTTGAAGTCATGCGCTATCTCGGCACAGCCTGCGTCATCCTGCTGCTGGCACTGGTAGTGCCAGGCTGTGACAAGGCCTCTCCGGTGGCGCCCGCCGGCACCACGATCACGCTCAGTGTCAATCCGACCCGCATCGACATCAGCGGACAGGCTTCGATCACGGCCATCGTCCGGCGGGACAACGGCACGCCGGTCAATCCCGGCACCGAGGTCAATTTCTCCACGACGCTCGGAACGCTGGATCCGGATGTCGCCAAGACCGACGACGCGGGGGTGGCCCGCACCGTGCTGACGGGCGCCGGACAGGTGGGCATGGCGACGATCGAAGCCAGCACCGGGGCTGCCACACCGGCCACAACGGAGATCCAGATCGGTTCATTGGCCTCATCTGTGACGCTGGTGGCGAGCCCCACGGCCATCGGTAAGGGCGGGGGAACCATCGAGCTGCTGGCTGTCGTGCGTGACGATGCGGGTCAGCTGCTGAACGAGCTGGCCGTGAATTTCTCGACGACTTCCGGCACTCTCGAGTCCCGCGGTGCGGCCAAACTCACCAACCAGCTTGGCGAGGCGAGAGATACGCTGGCCGTGACCGAATTGGACATCGTCGCCCTGGTGACCAACGTCATCTCGGTGAGCGTTTTCGCCTCGACCGAGGGGGGTTCGCTACTGGAAACCACCACCGATATCGGCGTCCGCGGCCTGATCTCGAACATTTCGCTCCAGGTATCGCCGGGCTCGGTAGCGGCATCTGGAGGCAAGGTGAAGCTTCTTGCTCTGGTCAAGGACGATGTGGGCTTGGGCGTCCAGGGTGCTGGGGTCAACTTCATCAGTCAAGCCGGCACCCTGGCCTCGGGTGGTGGAGTTCTGCGCACCGCTTCAGGCGGCCAGGTAGAAGACACGCTCACCTTGACTGTGCAGGACATCGACGCTCTCGGAACTCGAACCTTCAAAGTCGAGGCTTTCAGCACCGACTCTACTGGGGCGCAAATCTCGGCCTCCTTCACAGTCAGCGTGCAGACCGGAGCGCCGATCAGCGATTTCGGATTCGTTACATCAGGCCTCTCAGTCCAGTTCAACAACCAGAGCTCGGGCGACCAGCCTCTGTTTTACCTGTGGGACTTTGGCGATGGCGTAGTTCCCAATCCAGACAACCGGACTGAGGTGAATCCGGTTCACGCTTACGCGAATCCCGGTACGTACCCTGTTACGCTGCAAGTCACCAACGCGGTGGGCACCAATAGTATTACCAAGGCGGTCGAAGTATCACAGTAGCCTTCTGACCGGTTGCAGAACGCCGTTTGTTGTCTGCTGCTTTCACCGAGTCCCATCCCCTGAAGTGTTGCCCAGTGTTCTCGGGTATAATTTGCCAGTTCCAGCAAGGGTGAGGTCTTCCCGTGGTCTCGTTGACGCGAGTCTCAACCCTGTCAGGTTCAGCCCTGAGCTAGGTGGGTGCGACCTATGAAAGATTCGATCGAAGAGATGCTCCAACGATGGGAAGAGGAGCCGACGCCACAGCTGTCGCTGCAGCTGGCTGAGGAGTACCGTCAGCAGGGCCAGCTCGAGGAGGGCACCACCATCCTCGAACAGGCACTTCGACTGCATCCGCACCATGTCTCAGCCAGGGTCGCCTACGGTCGGTTCCTGCTCGATCTGGGTCGGTCGGAGGAGGCCGCCCAGATGCTGGAGGCGGTGGTCGAGGAGGATCCGACCCATCTGGTCGCCAACAAGCTCTTGATCGGCCTCTACCTCCAGACCGACCGCGTCAAGGAGGCCAGGGACCGCCTCGACCTCTACAAGCTGCTCAACGAAAGCGACCCGGAGATCGAGCTGCTCGAGGAGCGTCTGGCTCCAGTGGGAGCCGCAGCTGTTCAGCCCATCGCAGTCGATGCAGCCGGGCGGGTATTCGTGCTGCCCGACTCTCCGCAGCCACCGGATCTGCGAGGGCTGGCTGCCGGAGCTGGCCAGGCAGGGGGTTTCGAGCTCCGGCCGAGAGTGCCGGCATCGGAGGGTCCCTTCGGCGATCTCTGGCGGGGAGTGGATCAGGAGGGATACGAACGCGCCCTCGGCGCCGAGGGGATCTTTCCCGTCGTCGTTGCGGTCGAGGTCGAGAGACCCGCAGAAGCGTCGGTGGAACTGATTGGAGAGGTCCCGCAGCTCCCGATCGAAGCGGTTCCCGAGGCGGAGCCGGTTGCGGAGGAGCTCGAAGGCGAGGGCGTAGAGCTCGAGTCGGTGGTGGAGTCGGGCGAGGAGGCGCCAGATCAGCAGATCGGCGCTACGGCCACTCTGGCGAAACTCTATCTGGACCAGGGGCACCTGGAGGATGCAGCGCAGGCTTTCGAGGAGGTCCTGGCGAGGGAGCCGGACCATGTGGATGCCCAGGAAGGCCTGGCCGAAGCTCGACGCAGGATGGGCGAGTCCACGAGTGCCGAAGGGCCCCTGGAAGGGGACGCGGAGGACGACATCCGGGATGCCCGCGATCGGAAGGTGCAGGTACTGCGTGAGTACCTCAGCCGACTGAGGGCTGCCACTGGGAGGCAGTAGAGAATCATGTTCCACGACAGACTACAGAGCATTTGCGAGAGCATCGACGGTGCCTTGGCGGTATCCCTGGTGGGCAAGGATGGGATCACAGTGGAGTCCTTCGGTGACAGCCAGAGCCTGGACATGGAGGCGCTGGGTGCCGAGCTCCTGGCGCAGACGCAGGCGATTTCCAGGGATCATCGAGAGTTGGCCATGGGGGAGGTGCGGCAGTTATCCGTCACCACCGAGCTCTACACGGTTCTGGTGAGCGCTCTGGTCGGCGGTTACAGCCTGCTACTGGTCCTGGAAGAGAAGGGTGGGAGCTACGGTAAGGCCCGTTTCGAGCTGCGGCGAGCGCAATTGAAGCTCGAGAGCGATCTGGTGTGACCGGCTGTTGCGCCGCGGCACCCGGCCTGACGGCCACGAGTTCATAGGTGAGGAGAGTTTGTGCTGACCTTCGAGCAGATCAAAGAGCTGATCGACCTCGTCTGCGAGCGCCAGTTGCAGGGGGTCGAGATCGAGCGATCGGGATTTCGATTGAAGATCGACGGCAGGCCTGCGGAACCGGTGACGGTCGTCGCCAGTGGAAGCATGTCGGTGGCCCAGGGTGTCTCGAGCGAGGCTTCTGCCGCGCTGACGCCGCCCGGCGATTCTGCCGCCCCGGTGGTGGAGGAGGCCGAGGAAGCTGCCGAAGCCGAGTTGGCCGGCGCCCACATCCTCCGATCTCCCATCGTTGGCACCTTCTACACTTCGCCGAGCCCCGACGCCGAGCCGTACGTCAGAGCCGGCGACCGGGTCAAGCGAGGGCAGGTTCTCTGTATCGTCGAGGCCATGAAGCTGATGAACGAGATCGAGTCGGATGAAGACGGCGTCGTCGAAAAGGCCTTCCCCAAGAATGCCCAGCCTGTTGAATTCGGTGAGCCTCTCTTCGCCATCATCCCCGATTGAGTCTGGGAGCCACGTGGGCGGCCCAGACCTCAGAGCGCAACCCAACCCGATCGATGTTTGAAAAGGTCCTCATTGCGAACCGCGGCGAGATCGCGCTGCGGATCATCCAGGCTTGTCGGGAGCTGAACATCGCCACGGTGGCGGTGCACAGTACGGCCGACACGGACTCCCTGCATGTGACCTACGCAGACGAGGCCGTCTGCATCGGGCCACCACCCTCCAGCGAGAGCTATCTGAACGTCTCCAGCATCATTGCCGCGGCGGAGATCACCGGCGCCGACGCGGTCCATCCAGGCTATGGATTCCTGGCCGAGAACGCTGCCTTTGCAGAGGTGCTGGGAGAGTGCAATCTACGGTGGATCGGACCCTCTCCCGACAGCATTCGCCTGATGGGGGACAAGGCGAAAGCGCGGCAGACCGCGGCGGACGCCGGCGTGCAGGTGCTGCCCGGCAGTCGGGAGCCTTTGGCTGATGCCGCGGAAGCGGAACGCGCTGCCAACGATGTGGGCTATCCGGTGATCCTGAAGGCAGCCGCCGGAGGTGGTGGTCGGGGTATGCGCATCGTTCAAGAGGCGGCGGAGCTGGAGGGCCAGTTCAACACCGCCAGCGAAGAGGCGCTGAAGGCGTTCGCCGATGGCTCCATCTACCTGGAGCGCTATCTCGTCGAACCGCGACACATCGAGTTCCAGATCCTGGGAGACAGGTTCGGCAGGATCCTCCATCTGGGAGAGCGGGAATGCTCGATTCAGCGGCGTCACCAGAAGCTCATCGAGGAGGCGCCGTCGCCTGCCTTGACACCGCTCCTGAGGGATCAGATGGGTGCCGCGGCCGTGCGACTGGCGGAGGTGGTCGGTTACGAGAATGCCGGCACGGTGGAGTTTCTCCTGGACCATGATGGCCGTTTCTACTTCATGGAGATGAACACCCGCATCCAGGTAGAGCACCCGGTCACCGAAATCGTCACCGGGCAGGATCTGGTCAAGTGGCAAATCCGTCTGGCCGCTGGCGAGCGGCTGACCCTACCCGACGGAGTGCCGGTGCGAGGGCATGCCATCGAGTGCCGGATCAATGCCGAGGACCCGAGGCGGTTCACACCCTCGCCCGGCAGGATCGAGTCGTTTCACCAGCCTGGAGGACCGGGAATCCGTGTCGACACCCACGTCTATGGCGGCTACTTCATTCCACCTCACTACGACTCCCTGGTAGCCAAGCTGGTGGCCTATGGCGAGAACCGTGAAGAGGCGATCGTCCGTATGGAGAGGGCGTTGGAGTTCTTCGTGGTAGAGGGGGTCGAGACCACCATTCCACTCCATCGGCGCGTCATGCGGGACGCCAGATTCCGATCCGGCAATTTGTCGACACGATTCATGGAGCGCTTTCTGGAGTCGAGCGCGGAGCGGCCGAAGGTCGAGGCCTAGCCCGACCCGGCCAACCTAGCCTAGCCCGCATGATTCATGAGCCCCACGGCATCTAGTGGAGATCGCCCGCCATCTCAGGCCGTCCTTGCTCGTCGCTCCTCAACAACCCGCAAGGTTGCCTCCGGTGCTCCTCCCTGCGGGTGACCAGATATGACAGACGCTTTCCACAATCTGCTCGCGGGGTCATGAATCATGCGGGCTAGAGTTGCCGGCACAGTCACCGTTGCCCATGCCGTCATCCCGGCGGCTCTCGAAGTCGGTTGTGAAGCTGCTTCAGACACCCTCGGCAGGAAGCCGGCCGGGGCTGCGGAGAGTTGTGTATGAGCGAGAATGAACAATTCGGCTCGCGCTGGGGTCTGATCCTGGCGACCCTGGGAATGGCCGTCGGCACCGGCAACATCTGGCGCTTCCCGCGCATCGTTGCCACCAATGGCGGTGGTTCGTTCCTCGTCGCCTGGGTGGTCTTTCTCCTCATCTGGTCGGTTCCCCTGATGATCGTGGAGTTCTCGTTCGGCAAGCGCGGCCGCAAGGGCACGGTGGGGAGCTTCATCGCCATGGCCGGTAAAGGCGCCGGATGGATGGGCGGCTGGGTGGCGCTATGTGCCACCGCGATCATGTTCTACTACTCGGTCGTCGCCGGCTGGTGTTTGCGATACTTCGCGGCCGCCCTCCAGGGAGGTTTGACCGGTGAGAACTCCACCCGTTTCTGGGAGAGCTATGCCGGTAGTGGCGTGGCCTGGATCACCAGCGCCCTGGCGCTGAGCCTGGCCATCGGCGTCGTCTGGTTCGGAGTGCGCGGCATCGAAAGGGTGGCCAAGGTCCTGATTCCCTCCCTCTTCGTCATGGTCCTGATGCTGGCGATCCGGGCCGTCACCCTGCCCGGAGCGGCAGCCGGCCTCGAGTTTCTGTTCCGACCGGACTGGAGTGCTCTGGGTGATGTGAGAATCTGGCTCCAGGCACTGACCCAGAATGCCTGGGATACGGGTGCCGGATGGGGTCTCATCCTGACGTTCGCGATCTACATGAAGTCCCGAGAGGACATTCCGCTGAACGCCTTCCTCATCGGCTTCGGGAACAACAGCGTCTCGCTGTTGGCGGGCATCATGGTGCTGTGTACGGTCTTCGCGATCAATCCCGGGGCCCGAAGCGAGATTGTCGGCGCCGGCAACGAAGGCCTGACCTTCATCTGGATGCCACAGTTGTTCGGTCAGATGCCGGGCGGCCGGTTCTTCATGGTCTTCTTCTTCCTGGCGCTGTCCTTCGCAGCCCTGACCAGTCTCATCGCCATGGTCGAGCTGGTGACCCGGATTCTCATCGATGCCGGCTTGAGGAGGCGTAAGGCCGTCATCGTCGTCGGTCTGGTGGCTCTCGCTTTCAGCACGCCGTCGGCCCTGTCGTTGAGCTTTCTTCACAATCAGGACTGGGTGTGGGGTGTGGGCCTGATGCTCTCCGGGCTCCTCTATGCCATCGCAGCTCGTCGATTCGGGGTCGAGCGATTGCGTCGAGAGGTCGTCAACTCCGAAGGTTGCGACCTGCCGATCGGCAAGTGGTGGACCTTCATCGTTTCCGTGGTGGTGCCGATCGAAGCTGTCGTGCTGATGATCTGGTGGCTCTGGGAGGCGAGGGGGTGGGATCCGGAGCACTGGCTCGATCCCTTCCGATCCGCCTCTGTCGGCACGGTGCTGGCGCAATGGGCGGTAGTCCTCGTGGCCCTGCTGGTCCTGAATCGTTGGCTCGGACATCGAGTCAGTGGGGAAGGCGCTTCCTGACGGCTGGTCGTGGAGAGCGAATGATCCCTTGGGAGAGACAGAGATGAGCGGTGCGGCGATCGTCATGATGTTGGTAATCTGCGGTTTCATCTGGGGTGGGTTCGTGTACTTCTTGATCCGTGCGGTGCGCAGTGAGGCCAGGAAGTCGTCGTCGCCCCAGGAGGGAGACTAGCCCGACCTATCGAGAGGCCAAGGGGTGGTGACATCTCGGTTTCGACACATCTATCTGACCGGTTTCATGGGAGCGGGCAAGTCGACGGTCGGTCGAGCCCTGGCGCAGCGCCTCGGCTGGGCATTCGTGGACCTCGACTCGAAGATCGAGAGCCGCTGTCGAATGCCGATTCCACGGATCTTCACCGAGCGGGGTGAGGAGTGGTTTCGGCAGCAGGAGCATGAGGCTCTGGAAGCCATCCCGGGCAGTGCTGACACGGTCGTTGCCGTTGGAGGAGGGGCGCTGCAGCGGCCCGACAATCGCCGGTTGATGAGGCGACGAGGAATCACGGTCTGGCTAGATGTCCCCTTTTCGCTTATCCTTCAGCGTCTGGGTGACGACGGACGGCTGACAAGGCCCCTGTTCACCGATCAGGAGGCAGCCCGAGCGCTCTTCGAGGAGCGGCGACCGCAATACGCCCGCGCGGATCGCGTCATCCAGATTCGAGCGCAGCGCCAGCCCGACGACCTGGCAAGGGACATCGAGACTTTGATCGGCAAACCATCGTGCGCTATCTGATCCTCGCCGACATGCACGGTAACTGGCACGCTCTTTCCGCGGTGCTGGACCACGCCGCCGAGAGGGGCTTCGATGCGGCGCTGATTCTGGGAGATCTGGTCGGGTACGGCGCCTCGCCGAACGAGGTGGTGGCGACTCTCAGGGACCTCCCCGTGCCGAAGTCCTTCGTGCGCGGCAATCACGACAAGGTCGCTGCCGGTATCACCGATGGGCGAGGGTTCAATCCGACGGCGCTGTCTGCAGCCCAGTGGACTCAAGATGAGCTCAGCG
>JAUVRX010000066.1 GCA_030597375.1 Acidobacteriota bacterium | reverse complement strand
TCACGAATCGTCCTCCCAATCAAAGAAGTAGTCCTTGTTACTGAGCAGCTCTTCCGCCTTGGTGCCGTTATCGAGGTCCACGATCACGCCCGGGACGCCCGTAGCCTCACTTTCCTTTCTGACGACCTCCAGTTGATCCTCCAGATCCCGGGTCTCTCCTTCCCAGTACTCGAAGGTCCCGAAGTGCGGCCAGCCGCTCTTGAAAGCCGGATCGTGCCAACGGCGCGCCAGCCACACCGCGTAACGCACCAGGCGGAGCCCCCGCAGTGCCTCGATGAGTCGCAGGCTCGAGCGATCGAACAGGCGGAACTGCTCATAGCCCGAGAGGAAGACCTCCCGCAGGCGAAGAGTCTCTTCATCCCGACCTGGAAGAGCGAGCCAGAGATCCTGGACTGCTGGGCCGGGCGCCATGTCGTCGAAATCCAGGAGATTGAAGCGGTTGTCTCGCAAGAGCACGTTGCCGAGGTGGAGATCGCCATGGATGCGGTGCGTGTCGACCTGTAGGAACAGTCGATCGGCGTACTCCGCGATTCCCTCCGCCGCGCGGAAATAGCGTTCTTCCAGAGCCTGTGGAACCGAGCGGTGCTCTTCCAGCCAGGCCAGGGGTCGCCGGATGAAGTGTTCGCCGTCGATGGGCCGACGATCCGAGTCGGGATCCGCTGCAGCCACGTTGTGCAGACGACCTACCAACATGCCCAGGCGACGGGCAAGAGACGCATCCAGTTCGTCAGGAGCCCGGCCACCTCTGCGGTCGGACAAGCTGTAGTAGATGTTGTCGATCTGCTTGAGGGTCGAGCCGTCGGGAAACGGGCGCACCGTGCAAACGGGGATGTCGGCCTCGTCGAGCTGCCGCAGGAAGCGATGCTCCTCCAGGATCTGCTGTTCCCTCCAGCGCCCAGGCCGATAGAACTTGGCGACCACGCGGTTGCCATCGGTGAGCTCCACTTCGTAAACGCGGTTCTCGAAGGAATTGAGCGGATAGCAGAGGTTGTTGCAGCGCAGACCGCCAGCCTCCACTGCGTCAAGGACCCTCTCGGGCGTGAGGTCGAGGAACAGGTCGGTTGGGGCAGCTGGGCTCATGAGACAAGGTCACCGGTTCAGCAGCCCAACCGTACCAGAGAGAGCCTGGCTATTCTCCGAAGAGCTCCAGGTACTCCCCGTAGCCCTCTTTCTCCAGGTCTTCTACAGGCACGAACCTCAGGGATGCCGAGTTGAGGCAGTAACGAAGTCCGGTCGGCTGCGGACCATCGGGAAAGAGGTGGCCCAGGTGGGAGTCCCCATGCTTGCTCCTGACCTCCGTACGAACCATCCCCAGGCTCTTGTCCTGCTCCTCGACGACGTTGGCCGCTTCCAAGGGCCTGGTGAAGCTAGGCCACCCGGTGCCGGACTTGTACTTGTCCGTCGAGCTGAAGAGAGGCTCGCCAGACACCACATCGACATAGAGCCCCGGCCGCTTGTTGTCCCAGTACTCGTTCCTGAAGGGAGGCTCGGTACCTTCCTCCTGGGTCACCTTGTACTGCAGCGGCGTCAGCGCGGCTTCGAGCTGTTCCTCCGAGGGCTTCGTGAAGCTCTCCCATCTGGAGTCGCCCTTGCCTTGGCTCACATCATCGCCTCCCCACGTCTTCTCCAGATATCCCTCCCGGCCGGATCCCTTGCGGTAGCGCTTGTAGTGCGTCGAATTCTTCTTGTAGTAGTCCTGGTGATAGTCCTCGGCGGGATAGAACGCTCCGGCAGCCAGGATCTCGGTCACGATCGGTCGGTCGAAGCGGCCCGATTGCGCCAGCTGGTCACGGGACTTCTCGGCCTGGATCTTCTGTTCGTCATCGTGGTAGTAGATCGCCGTCTCGTATTGGTTCCCCCGATCTGCGAATTGGCCTTCGGAGTCCGTCGGGTCGATCTGTCGCCAGAAGACATCGAGCAGCTCTTCATAGCCCACCCTGGAGGGGTCATAGACCACCTGGATGACTTCTCTGTGCCCTGTCATTCCAGCCGAAACCTCCTGGTAGGTCGGATTCTCTTCCGGGCCACCGGAATAGCCGGACACGACCTCGAAGACACCGTCCAGATTCTCGAAGGGGGGCTCCATGCACCAGAAGCACCCTCCCGCAAATGTGGCCTTGTGGTGCGATCCGGATCCGACATCCTCGGCGCGGGTAGCACAGGCCAAACCGAATACTCCGGAAAACACTGCAAGTAGGACTAGAGATTTCAACATCATGATCTTCTCTCCCATCGGGATTCCAGGTGCCGAGGCACCATAGCAGACACTACGCTCCAGAAGCCGCTCCGGATCACCACCTGGCTCCTGCTTCCATGGCAAAGCAGGGAATTTTCCCCCATTGCCCCCGTCCGAGAGCCGAGCATCCCCGAGTTTCGGGCCATCGCGCCTGGCATTGGACTTGCTCTTGAGACCAATGTTGTCCCAAGGGCCTCGACGACGACGGCGATCTGGCCTATGACAATGCCGATTCCGACTGCCCGTTCTTCGGCGATGGCTTCGAGTCCGGAGATACCTCTACCTGGTCGGTAGTGGTTCCGTGAAGCACTGAACCCGCATGATTCATGAGCCCCACGGCATCTAATGGGCGGTCACGAATCATGCGGGTGAAGCGCCTGCCGCGAGGGCGGACTCAGGTCGCACTGCCGACGTTGTAGCCTGCCGTTCGCAGCTTGTTCGCCATGTCGGTCTTGTCCATGGCCTTCCTGTAGGCCTCTTCGGCATCTACGGAGTGATCCTTCACCAGGCGCAGCAGGTCGTCGTTGAGCAGACGCATTCCGAGCCTCTTGCCGGTCTGGATCGAAGTGACGATCTGGTGTGTCCGACCCTCCAGTATATTGGCCGAGATGGCGTGGGTCACCACCATGATCTCGAGCGCCGCGATCCGCCCACTGCCCTCCTTGCGCTTGCAGAGTGTCTGGCAGATGACCCCCTTGAGCGACTCGGCCAGCATGGTACGGATCTGCTCCTGCCGTTGGTGCGGAAACTGGTCGATGATCCGGTCCACAGTGCTGGCTGCCGTCGAGGTATGTAGCGTACCGAAGACCAGGTGTCCGGTCTCCGCCGTCTCGATGGCGGTTTCGGTCGTCTCGAGATCCCGCATCTCTCCCACCATGACGATGTCGGGATCCTGCCGAAGTGCCGCCCGAAGGGCGCGTCTGAAGCTCTGGGCGTGCTCCTTGACCTCCCGCTGGCTGATGCGGCAGTTCTTGTTCTGATGGACGAACTCGATGGGGTCTTCGATGGTGATGACGTGATCATGGCGATTGCGGTTGATGTAGTCGATCATGGCTGCAAGCGTCGTGGACTTGCCGCTGCCAGTCGGCCCCGTCACCAACACCAGTCCCTTGTTGAGCATGCAGAACTGCTCCAGCGTATTGGGCAGCTTCAAATCCTCGAAGGTGAGGATCTCGCCGGGGATGTGCCGCAAGACCGCTCCGACACCCAGGTTGTTCCGAAATACGTTGACGCGAAATCGGCCCAGGCCAGGAACGGCATAGGCGAAGTCGGTATCGAAATCTTGCTGCAGCTCTTCCTTGGCCCGGGGTGGCATGATCTCACCAACCAGTTCGGTCATCTCGTCGACCGAGAGAGGTTGGGTATCGCTCTCCTTGGCTGGGACCATGGATCCATCGATGCGGAGCATTGGGCGGGTCCTGGAAGCCAGATGGAGGTCCGAGGCGCCTTTCATTACAGCGAATTTCAGCAGTTTGTCTATTTCCGCCATCGTTCTTGCTCCTAGAGGTTGGGGGTGTCCTCGGCCTCGGCCACCCTGTCTCGATCGACCGAAATCCTCACGATCGCGTGGTACGGAATCAAGTGAATCTGCTTGCTCTCGTCTTCGAGATAGAGCTCATGGCCCGCCGCACTCTGTTCGAATCGGACCAGTGCGCCTCGAACCGGTTCACCTCGAAGCGTCTCGACGACCACCTGGACCTGCTCGCTCATGAGGTGCTCCAGATTGAGGCTCGCGAGCCCCGTAACCTGAAGAGTCCAGGCTACGGTGTCGCGGTACCGATCCGAGAGAATCCGAACCCGCTCGCCCAGCACCTCCAGGAGTGCCCTGAACAGCTTGATGCCGGTGACGGGATGAGCTTCGACCAGTCTATCGAGGCTCTCGCCTTCAAATTTCAGACCCGTCGTGGTCTCCACCACCCGAGCAGTTGCGGGCCGGTGCCCCGGATCGATCAGCGACAGCAACCCGAAGACATTTCCGGGACGCACGGTCATGAAGTGCTTCTCGACTCCGCCCGCTACTCCGTAGAGCTCGACCAGACCTTCGCGGACAGCGAACATCGAGCTGCCTGCATCTCCCACGGCATAGGCTTCTTCCCCGGCTTCCCAGACCACCTCTTCCGCCAACTTGGCGACGAGGGTCAGCTCGTCGGGTTCCAGATCCGAGAAGATCCGGACGGTGGCTAGAAACTGTTGCCTATCATCGGTCATTCAAACCTCCTTCAGTGGTGCGACAGCATATTGTCCCACGCCTGCAGAAAAGATCCAGGCTCCGATACCTTGCAGACTGGACGCTCGAGCGCTATGTTCGAGCCGCCATGACATCGACCACGAGCCGACCCGCGCTGAAGGTCATCTCGCTGTTCTCTCTCGCCGCCGTGCTGACGCTTCCCTCCTGTCTGCCGGCCGGCAAGATAGAGGGCGTACACCTCGATCGGATTCAGCTGCCAGCGGGCTTCGAGATCACCCTGTTGACCGACCAGGTACCCGGGGCACGCTCCATGACACAGAGCCCAAGGGGCATTCTGTATGTGGGCAGTCGACGGGGGGGCAAGGTCTACGCCGTTGTGGATGCCGATGGCGACCAGGTTGCCGAACGGGTCGTCGTAATCGCCGAGGATCTCAATGCCCCCAACGGCGTCGCTTGGCGGCACGGCTCTCTCTATGTGGCCGAGATTCACCGGCTGCTGCGCTTCGACGAAATCGATGAGAGGTTGGAAGATCCTCCTCGGCCTGTGGTCGTGAGTGAGGATTTCCCGAGCGACACCCATCACGGCTGGAAGTTCATTCGATTCGGGCCGGACGGCAAGCTCTACGTGCCGGTAGGCGCACCCTGCAACGTTTGCGAGAAGGAGGAGCCGATCTACGCCTCCATCACTCGCATGGATGCAGATGGAGGGAACCATGAGATCTACGCGCAGGGTATTCGCAATACGGTCGGATTCGACTGGCACCCGGAGACCGGTGAGCTCTGGTTCACCGACAACGGGCGGGACATGCTGGGCGATGACTCGCCGCCCGACGAGTTGAATCGGGCACCATCGCGCGGGCTCCACTTCGGATTCCCCTTCTGCCATGGCGGAGACATCCCCGATCCGAAGTTCGGCGACCGACGTGACTGCAGAGAGACCGTGCCGCCGGTGGCCAGACTCGGGCCCCATGTCGCCTCCCTCGGCATGCGCTTCTACACCGGCGACCGCTTTCCGGCGCAGTATCGCCAGCAGATCTTCATCGCCGAGCACGGCTCCTGGAACCGGAGCGCTCCCGTCGGCTACCGCATATCCCTGGTCCGGCTCGATGGCAACGAAGCGACCTCCTACGAGGTCTTTGCCGAGGGCTGGCTGCAGGGCGACGACGCCTGGGGACGACCGGTGGATCTGCATGTCGCCCTGGACGGGTCACTCCTGGTATCGGATGACCGGGCCGGTGCCATCTACCGGATCGACTACCGAGGCAGTGAGGCAGTGAGGCAGTGAAAATTGTACGAGAGGGCCATACACGCCCCTGGCGGCCGTCCCGAGACGAACCATGCCTACTCGTGGTTGAGGGGGCTTGAGGGCTTGAGGGCTTGGGGGGTTAGGGGTTTGGTAGCGTCAGGGCAAGTCCTGGGGTTGTGGGGTGTGAAAAGATCCGACCCATGAAGCCAAGCGGCAAGGGTGGAGCGGCAACCGAGTCGGGTAGCGAGCCCTGGAGGGGTAGGATCCTCGCCGCGACGCTGGTCTTCACCGCCATAGCAGCCGCCTTCAAGATCCGCGCCTACGACGTCTTCTGGCATCTGACAGCGGGGCATTGGATTCTCCGGAATCGGGCTCTCCCCGACCCCGACCCGTTTCGCTTCACCGCCGAGGGTTTCCCCTGGGTCGACCACGAATGGCTGTTTCAAGTCGTCCTGGCGATGGTCGAGAACCTCGGAGGGCTCACCGGCCTGTGGGCGCTCCGGATCACCTTGGCACTGAGCCTGGCCCTGGTTCTCTGGATCTCCGCGAGACGGGCCGGCGCTCCAGCCGTAGGCGCTGGAATGGCCCTCTTCATCACCCTGCTCGGCGCTCGCCCTCGCTTCTTTCTACGCCCCGAATTCCCGACTCTCCTGGCCCTGGCCCTGCTGCTGGCGCTGCTGGCCGAATTCCGGCGCGGCAGGCAGCGCTGGCCGATCGTACTCGTTCTGGTCCTCACCCTCCTATGGGCCAACTCCCATCCGGGATCCCTGATGGCACCCATCCTCTGCGGAGCCTACCTGCTGGGGACGCGATTGCCTGGTGGCTGGGGAGCTCCGCGAAGAGGTCCGAGCCCGGTTCCCTGGGGTTGGGTCTTCGGCCTTCCCTCCACCATGGTGCTCGTGATGTTGCTCAATCCCGCCGGATGGAGGCTCTTCGCAGTGCCGCTCGAGATCTCTGGCGCCCTGGAGGACGTACCCGGAGTCAATCCGGAGTGGTTGCCTGTCTGGAAGGCCCCTCAGCCGTTTCTCTTCATCGGTTTGGCAGTGCTCGCACTCCTGGTGGTGCAGACGTATCGATGCTCGCGCCGCATCGATCCGGCTACCGGGCTGGTGACTCTGGCTCTTCTGGCCCTGACCGGCACATCCATGCGGCACCAGGCGCCGCTATTTGTCGGCGCTTTCTTCCTGGCCTCCGAATCCATGGCTGAGCTGGCCGCCCATGGCTGGAGAGTACCGATACGCTCCTCGAGAGCCCGGCTCCTACCGGTGCTCGCCTGCCTCCTGGGCATGGCCTGGTGCCTGTGGCCACCGACAAGCGGCCCGCTGGCCCCTCGTCAGGGTCGATACACCTTCGGGTCGGGGTTGGAGCCCGGACGCTTCCCGGTCAAGGCTGTCGATTTCCTCGAGCAGGCTCCGGAGGTGGGCAATCTCTACAACAACGTAGCCTTCGGCGGCTATCTGCTGTGGCGCCTCTATCCGTCGCGCCAGATCTTCAACGACGGTCGCAACGAGCTCAATCCCGACTTCCTGCGGGAGCTGGCTATTGCCCGTAAGGACAGTCGAGCTTGGAGTGCACTCCTCGATCGATACGACATCGACGGCGCCCTGGTGCGCTACGACCGGCGACGCAGGCCGGTGCTCGAGCCACCTACCGTACCCGGTGGCGAACCCCGGGTCGTCCACCTGACCTCGAACGCGGTTCTCTTTACCCCGGACCGCTTCGCCCTGGTCTACTGGGACGATCTGGCGATGGTCTTCCTCGCCCGCCGGTCGGCTCGCAGTCGACTCCTCGAGCAGCTCGAGTATCGCTTTGTGAACCCCGAGGATCCAGAGGCCACACTGCAGGCGGCGAGCAACGATCCGATCAGGCTGGAAAGCGCTCTTCTCGAGGTCCAGAGACGACTTCGGGACGATCCCGACTGCCAACTGGCGGCTTCGCTTCAGCTGGGATTGACGGAGTTGGCCGACGAACAGAAACCGAACGAAAGCCAACCCTGAAGGCTCAGGGCAGCACCATCGTGACGGTAGTCTCGCGGACCCGGAACGAGGAGCCCGCCGATGAGCTCTCGTCGATAGCCAGGCTCACGACCAGTTCGTTGAGAGCTGCGGTCACCTCGAATGACAGGGTGACGTCCAGGCTCTCTCCCGCCTCGAGGCTCTGCACCGAGCTCTGAGCCAGAGCCATTGGGGGGCTTTGCGAGCTCACGGCGCTGAAGACTCGAGTGGTTCCCTGGATGCCCTCCAGGCGATGGACGACCTCGAGCCGAGCGCCCAGGGGAGCATAAAACCCCGGCCCGCTCGAGACCTCGCCCGATGGGCACCCGGTTGCCACGATCCCGGACCCGTCACCAACGATCGCGCAGGCCGCGAGAGCAGCTCCCGACGGCTCCAAGGTCATTCGCACCGGCGGTGGTGCGATCCGACGCTCCACCCTGTCTTCGAGAATCTCGATCCCGGTGCCCAGATCGCCGTCCGCTCTCGGCAGGAAGCGCAGCTCGGCCACCTCGAACTCCAGCCGCAGTCCTTCGCCACCGAAAAGGTCTGCGAACATACGGCAATTGAGGTTGGACAGGGGCTCGCCGGGATGCATCCGGTAGCGTAGTCGCAGGCTGTCCCCTGGCCCCACCACGGGCAGGGCTGCCAGGTAGTGCTTGTCCTCACTACTCACCAGGTCGTGCCGCAGATGGACCCAACCCCCTTCACCTTCCACTCGCAGGGCGATCTCCACTTCCACGACAGACCCGGCGGGTACATCCAGGTGCTGGCCGCTGAAGACCATTCGGCGGGTGTTTGGGAGCGGAACGATCAGATCATCGAGCAGTGAATAGGTCCGGACACCAGAATCAGGGCTGGCATCTTGCAGTGAGAGCTGGATCGCAGCTCGCAGCATTTCGATCTCGCGCTGCCCTGGTCTGTCAGATCCCAGACTGCCCGCGAACAGACCTCCGGGGGACAGCTCGAGAGAATCGCATCCGACCGGGCCCTCTCGACATGCCAATAGCTGATTGGGAGGGAAGAATCCATAGACGCGTCCCTGATGCGTATTGGCGAAGAAAAGGGGACGATCGTCCCGGTAGCTGCGAAAAAGGCTCCGCCCGGAAAAGGCCGCAGCTTCATCGACTGCTCCCAGGTAGTCCAGGATGCTCACCGCGAGATCGCTTTGTAGGAAGGGCTCTTCGAGCAGGCGCGGCCCTTCCCCAGGAAGCATCAGGACAGCAAAACTCCAGTTTTGACTGAGAGCCCGGACGAGGTCGTCTGCGCCCTGCGGGAGACCGGCCGACTCGTCACTGGTGAAGACCACCAGGGTGTGCTCGAGGATCCCCTCGCCCTCCAGGCGCTCGATGAACTCCCCCACCGCCTCGTCCAGATAGGCCATGGCCCGATGCAGACCCCTGTCGCCAGGCAGCTCAGCCAGATCGGGAACGGTGTATGGGTGGTGCGTGCCGACAGTCAGCAAGGTAAGGAACCAGGGCTTGCCTGCGGACTCGAGGCGACGAATCTGATCGATACCGAGCTCCAGGAAGGCCCGGTCGTCGATACCCCACTTGCTTCTGAGGTAGGCCGGCTCGTCCCCCCGTTCCCCGATCACCGTTCCGAACCCGAGCCGCGGCATGGCCTGCCCCTTGAGCATGAAGGACAGTGGGCTGGCCTGCAGAAAGACCGTCTGGTAGCCCTGTGCGGCCAGGACCTCGGGTAGGCAGGGGTCAGAGGGGCCGAGGGCGTAATCGTTCAGACGCGGAGCCTTCGACCCGAGCTTCGGCGACAGACCACAGAGCAACGCGTAAAGACCACGATTGGTCTGGCGTTGTTGCCCGATGAATCGGGTTGCCGTCGGGTGGCTGCGAGCCAGCCGATCGAGGCGTGGCATCTCGATGGAGGACTCGACAGCGGATCGATCGGCCACCGTCGGCAGATAGGCGCCCGAAACGCCCTCCAGTACCACCAGGAGAACGTTCTGGTCGGTCTGGCCGAGGTCCGTCCACGCCTCACCCGTCAGATCAGCACTCCAGATCCTTGTCAGCTCTTCGGTGACATCTCGGCCTGGTGCTGGCACGGACGAGCGCGGCTTTCCGATCGGGGAGTACCGCTCTATCTCCTCGCCCAGGAAATGACTGCGCCTCCAGGCCAGCGCCTGGGGATCCACGGGCCATATCCACACCGCCAGGCAGGCCGCCAGAGCGACGAAGAGTACTGCGGCCATCGACCGGCTACCCAATGAGCGCCTGAGAACCAGCCATGTCGAGATGCTGACCATCACCAGCAGGAACACAAGGAGAAGGGGATGGGTCAGGGCCAGGCCGGAGCCCAGCAGGAACGTCGGGTCCGCCAGATAGCCGGCGTAGGTCAGACTCAGAGGAGCATCGAGAGCCAAAACGTGTTCGTAGTTGGCGTACTGGAGCACAAGCCAGATCAGGGCCGCGGCCACAGCCGCCCACCGTCGCCAGCGGGCTGCCAACATCACCACGAGTAGAAAACAGAGCGCCGCCGCGAGATCGGCCGCAAATCCCCTGAAAAGGGTGGCACCTTGGCCGAGCCCGAGCTCACTCAGGGCGAGAAACCGTAGGATCCAGGCCGGAATGACGAGGATTGCGGCAAGAGCCGCAAGTTGAAGGCCACCGCCTGAGGGTGGGCCGCCGCGGGCCTTGGTACTCACTCGCCGGATCGTAGCACTCGTCTCAGGGAACTGCCGCAGTCCAGACAGAGGTGCCACCCGATTCGAAGCCGTCGGCAAAGACCCTGCCCAGCATCCACGGACCGTTCTGTTGTCCCGTTCGCAGGGGGCCGCCTCGAGCGACAGTCCAGAGGAGACAGTTCGTTCCCGAGCCAGGTACCGTGAACTGGTCCAGGCCGTGGTCGAAAGTCTGCACGAAAACCTCCAACTGGTCGTCTCCATCCAGATCTCCCACCGTCGGAGCAGCCGGCGCACCGTTGCCGTTGCCGTTGTGACCCGGATTGGGCAGCGGCAGGTCGTGCAGCACGGTGCCATCGGCGGCGAGGATCATGAGGTAGCCCGAATCGTGGACATCCGGGTCACCGTAGGTAGCCAGGAGAATCTCAGGCGAGCCGTCCTGATTCAGGTCGGCCACAGTGGCCTCGGAACTGAACAGGATTGCCTTGCCGTGGCGATAGTTGGTCCGCCACAGGCGCTGACCCGAGGAGTCGAAAGCATACAAGTAGCCGTCGTTCAGCGACACCACAATCTCGGGTCGCGAGTCGCCACTGATGTTGGCGATGGTGGGCGCAGGAACCCCATAGGGTGGGTACCAGCCATCGACCTTGATCGGGGAATCACCGCGCGGAAGTTGCTCCCAACCCGCCTTGCGCCGGGCAGACCGGCTACCGTCACCGTGTGAGCCTTCCAGGACCATGACTGCATAGGCCTGGGTCACGTAGGGCTCGTGCATCTCGATCTTGGGAACGCCGATGATCTCGTTTCTACCGTCACCATCGAGGTCGGCGACCGCTGGCGGTGAGGCCGTCCATTGCAGCCATTCGGCCCAGTCGGGATGGGGCCAGGTACCGGTGTGGAG
>JAUVRX010000173.1 GCA_030597375.1 Acidobacteriota bacterium | reverse complement strand
TTTTTGCGGCGCAGTGGACTGAGTCGCACCGAGGCGATCGTGCAAGGAGGGCAGCATCGGCTGCGCCCCATCCTGATCACGGCCGTGACGCCGATTCGGGGCCTGAGTCCGATGGTTGCCCCCTTTCTCTTTCCCCCATGGTTCGGACCTGTAGAAGGGCGGGCCGCCACCTGGGCCCCCATCGGCCTGGTCATCGTCGGAGGTCTGACCACCTCGACGTTTCTGACCCTGATGATCATTCCCACGATCTACTCCCTGCTCGACGACCTGACTCTGTTCTTCAAGCGAGTCGCCAAGGCGGTATGATCCCGGATCCCCTGTCGATGGCCGTCGGGTCGAGACACCGCTGGAGATGAACATGTTCAAGCAAAGGGAGCTTCGATCGTTTCTGTGGGCCCTGGCCCTCGTTTGCAGTGGCTGGTTGGCCTGTTCCAAGGGCGACACCGAGAGCCGCCATCAGGGGAGCGGTGAGCGGCCCGCAGGGCAGCCAGGTGCATCCTCGGGTCACACCGGGGGGCCATCCGGAGAGGGTGGCCCGGGAATGGCTCGACCCGCTGCGGCCGTACCGGTGGAGGTCGCGGTGGTGGAGCGGCGAGAGATCTCGTCGTATATCGAGACCAACGGAACACTGGAGGCGGAAAACGAGGTCGACCTGGTGGCGCGGGTCACAGCTCCGATCGTCGATCTGAGGGTCGAAGAGGGGATGCGAGTCGACAAGGGGCAGATCCTGGCGCGACTGGACGATCGGGAGCTGCGGGCGCGGTCCGAGATCTCCCGTGCCACCCTGGATGAGGCCGAGCAGGCGTTTGAACGGGCGGTGTCGCTGCAAGAGAGCCAGCTCATCAGCCCCGAGGAGTACGACCAGGTCGTCACACGCCGGGAGACGGCTAGCGCACAGTACGAGTCGGATCGAATCCAGCTCGGGTACACCGAGATCAAGGCGCCGTTTGCAGGCCTCATCGTGACCCGATATATCCACTACGCCGAGCAGGTCAATCCTGGAATGCCGCTCTTCCGCATCTCGGACTTCAGCCCCCTGCTCTGCCCGATCCAGGTCCCCGAGCGGGATCTCCCGAGGGTCCAGGTCGGTCAGCGGGCCTATCTGACCCTGGAGGGTTGGCCCGAGGAGAGATTTCCCGCCAGGGTACTTCGCGTTCGTCCAGTTGTGGACGCGGCGACTGGCACCGTCCGGGTCACCCTGGAAGTGGAAACCAGGGGGCGGCTGCGACCAGGGATGTTCGCCCGTGTCTACCTCCAGACGGAGACTCGCTCCGACACGCTGGTCGTTCCCAAGGCGGCACTGTCCCTGGAAAGCATCGGCGACACCGTGTACGTGGCAGAGGGCGATACCGCCTCTCGCCGGGACGTTCAGCTCGGATTCAAGGAAGGCAGTTTCGTGGAGATCCTGAGCGGCGTTGCCGAAGGAGAATCGGTCGTTGTCGTCGGGCAGGACGGACTGAGCGAAGGGACTCCGATTCAGGTGCTGGCTGGTGGTGACGCCAGTTCGACGGAGCCATGACTTGAAGCTCGTCGAGTTCTCGACCCGTCGTCCGGTCAGCATCATCATCTTTTCGGCTGCAGCCGTGGTCTTCGGTCTTGTGGCCTTCAGTCAGCTGGCGACCGATCTGCTGCCGGACATCAACTACCCGTCACTCACGGTCCAGACCACCTACGAAGGCACGGCGCCGATCGAGGTGGAGAGCCTCATCACCAGGCCGGTCGAAAACGCCGTCGGTGTGGTGAACAACGTCGTCCGGGTGATCTCCAGCTCGCGCACCGATATCAGCGAGGTCACCCTGGAGTTCAGCTGGGGCACCAATATGGATCTGGCCGCCCTCGATGTCCGAGAGCGCCTCGATGTGCTGCAGCTACCGGCCGACGCAGAACGCCCCATCCTGCTGCGATTCGACCCGTCACTCGACCCCATACTGCGATTGGGCCTGTCGGGAGCCAGCGACCTGATGCAGCTACGCTTGATTGCCGAAGAGCAGGTCGAGCGGGCGTTGGAGCGAGTGGAGGGCGTCGCGGCAGTGGTGGTCAGCGGCGGGCTGGAAGAGGAGATTCAGGTCGAGCTCGACGAGCGGCGGCTGGCGAATCTCGGTTTGACGGCCGACCGGGTGCTGAGCCGGTTGGAGCAGGAGAACATCAACCTCACGGGTGGTCGGTTGCGCGAAGGCCAGACCGAGTTCCTGGTGCGCACGGTCAACGAGTTCGTGCGGCCCGAGGACCTGAACGTGGTGGTGATCGACAGCTCCCAGGGCGCGATCGTCAGGCTGGAGGACGTGGCGCGGGTGTTCAAGGGGCACAAAGAGCGCCAGATCATCACCCGGATCAACGGCCAGGAGAGCGTCGAGGTCGCGGTCTACAAAGAGGGCGGCACGAACACGGTCACCGTCTCGGATGCGGTGATGGAGAGCCTCGACGATCTGCGGGAGCGGATGCGAAAGCTGGACTCCAGCCTCCAGCTGACGGTCGTCACCGATCAGGCACGCTACATCCGTCAATCGGTGTCCGAGGTCCTGCGAACAGCCCTCGTGGGTGGGCTGCTGGCCATTCTGGTCCTCTTCCTCTTCCTGCGCAGCTGGAAGACGACACTCATCATCAGCCTCGCCATCCCCATCTCGGTCGTCGCTACCTTCTTCCTGATGTTCGTCTCGGGGATTTCCTTGAACATCATGTCGCTCGGCGGTCTGACCCTGGGGATAGGTCTTCTGGTGGACAACGCCATCGTGGTGCTGGAGTCGATCCAGCGCCGGCGCGATGGTGGCATGGACGAGATCGAGGCCGCCCAGGCCGGCAGTTCCGAGGTGGCGAGGGCCGTCATTGCCAGCACGCTGACGACGATCTGCGTATTTGTGCCCATCGTCTTCGTAGAGGGGGTAGCGGGTCAGCTGTTTGGCGATCAGGCCATGACGGTCGCCTTTTCCCTCGTCGTCTCTCTCCTGGTGGCACTGACGGTCATTCCCATGCTGGCGTCGCGGGACTGGACGCCACAGGTGTCAGGGAGTGAGGCCGAGGACAGCGGTGAGCAGAGGTCGGGCCCGTCGCAGAAGATAGGCAACGCGGTCTTCTCGTTGTCCGTTCTTGTGGCCTCGGGAGTGAAAGCCGTGGGTCGACTCCTGGGCCGCCTGGTCGGATGGCTGACGGCGATTCCCCTGGCGTTGTTCCAGCGTGGTTTCGATTGGGTCGCCGCAGCCTACACGCGGCTGCTCGACAGGGTGCTGCGGCACCCCTTGTTGACGGTAGCTGTCGCCTTCGTCCTGTTGATCGGCAGTCTGTTCCTGATTCCGAGTCTCGGCCGGGAGTTGATTCCGGAGCTGATCCAGGGTGAGTTCTTCGTCAATACGGAGCTGCCGCCGGGAACCCATCTGGATGTCACCCAGCGCCGGATGGCGAGCCTCGAAGCCGTCAGCATGAGCATGGAAGATGTCACCTCGGTCTATTCCATCTCCGGAGCGTCGAACGAGCAGGGCGGCGCGGCGGGCGACCGGCGCGAGAACATCGGGCAGCTGACACTGACGATCAGTGCCCCCGTGTCGAGGCAGCGCGAAGAGGGGGTCATGGACGAGCTCCGCGGTGCCCTCGATCGACAGGAAGGGATGACCTATCGTTTCGGACGGCCCTCGTATTTCAGCTTTCGAACCCCGGTCGAAGTCGAGATCCGTGGTTACAACCTCAGACTTCTCGAGCGGCTGGCAGACCAGCTGGTCGAACGAATGGCGGAGATCGAAGGGCTGACCGACATCAAGTCTTCCACGGAGGGCGGCAATCCGGAGTTGCAGATCACCTTCGACAGGCAGCGCCTGGCTGCCCTGGGGCTGACCTTGGGAGAAGTGGCGCCGGTCGTGAGAGCCAAGGTGCAGGGGGTCATCGCCACAGATATCCAACGCCAAGACCGCAAGATCGACATCCGAGTGCGAGCCCAGGAGGAGTACCGCGACAGCGTCCAGGATCTGCTGCAATTGAGCGTCCATCAAAGCGGCAAGACGGCGATCCCACTGGCAGCCGTGGCAACGGTCGAAGAGGTGGAGGGGCCGGCGGAAATCCGCCGCTCGGAAGGCGAGAGAGTCGCCGTTGTGACTGCGAATCTCGCCGGTGGTGACCTGGGAACGGTCTCGGAGCAGATTGGCGCCGCGCTGCAGGAGATGAACCTGCCGAGCGGCTACGAATGGCGGATCGGTGGCCAGAGAGAGGAGATGGAGACCTCCTTTGCCAGCATGCGACTGGCCATTCTCCTGGCCATCTTCATGGTCTATCTGGTGATGGCGTCCCAGTTCGAGTCGTTGCTACATCCGTTCGTCATTCTCTTCAGTGTTCCATTCGCTCTCATCGGCCTTCTGGTGACTCTCTACGTGACCGACACCACCGTCTCCATCGTTGTGCTCATCGGGGCGATCCTGCTGGCCGGAATCGTCGTCAACAATGCCATCATCCTGGTCGACTACACGAATCAGCTGCGCCGCCAGGGTGCCACCAAACTGGAGGCGCTGCGGCAGGCCGGCGAAGTTCGTCTGCGGCCCATCCTGATGACGACCGCAACCACGGTGCTGGGACTGTTGCCCATGGCCGTGGGTCTCGGCGAAGGAAGTGAGCTCCGCAGTCCCATGGCCTTGACGGTCATCGGCGGTCTGATCACCTCCACGGCCCTGACGTTGCTGATCATTCCCGCTGTTTACAGCCTGCTGGACCGGGGGAAGTGATTCGAGGTTGGGCTCATAGAGCGGTCGAAGCCATGTCGGCCAGGTGTCGGCCAATGGCCAGGGCGGCCGTAGCCGCCGGTGAGGGTGCGTTGAGCACATGCAGCATCCGGTCGGCGTGCAGAATCTGGAAATCGTCCAGTAGCCTGCCCTGAGTGTCGATTGCCTGGGCTCGCACGCCACTTCGGGACGGCTCGAGCTGGTCGGCGGTAACGCCAGGCACCAGACGCTGCAGTCCGTGGACGAAGGCCGCACGGTTCCAGGAACGGTACATCTCTCCAGCCCCTGTGCGCCAGAAGCCGGCCGCCAGTCTCCAGAACCCCGGGAAGAGCAGGGTGTCGGCGGTATCCCTCAGGGAGAAGTCGCTCGCTCGGTAGCCTTCCCTCTTCCAGGCCAGGACTGCGTTGGGGCCGGCCAGGACCCTGTCGTCGATGGTGCGGGTCAGATGAATGCCGAGGAAGGGCAGCCGGGGATCCGGTACCGGATAGATCAGCCCATGGATTCGATCGGCGACGGAGCCCTCGAGCTCCAGGTACTCACCGCGGAAGGGGACGAGTCGGATCTTGGGGCTCATGCCGCAAATCCGGGCGACCCGGTCGGCCTGCAGCCCGGCACAGTTGACCAGCAGTCGGGAGCGCACGGTCTTCGAGTCCGTCTCGATGGTGATGGCATCCGCGTCGGTCGCCACCTTCTGGACTCGAGCCGATGTGAGGATGCGACCTCCCCGCGTGCGGAGCAACTCGGCGAGCTTCGTCGCAACTCGGCCGAAGTCGACGATGCCTGTTTCCGGCACCCAGAGGGCACCGACGCCGACGGCTGCGGGTTCCTTGTCTCTGATCCCCGAGGCGTCGAGTCGCTCGACGCCTTCGAGGCCGTTGGCGTGCGCTCGCTCGGCCAGGCGATCCAGTGCGGGCAGCTCGCTGTCGTCGATCGCCACCACCAGCTTGCCGCAGCGCCGATAGTCGATGTCGTGCTTCTCGCAGAATTGGTAGAGCGCCTCCCGACCGGAAGCGCAGAACCGTGCTTTGTCGGAGCCGGGGCGATAGTAGAGACCCGAGTGGATGACGCCGCTGTTGCGACCCGTCTGGTGCTGTGCCAACTCGTCCTCGGCCTCGAGGACGACGATCGAACCGACTCCGTTTTCGGACAGGGATTGGGCAGCCGCCAGGCCGACGATGCCTCCCCCGATGACTGCCACGTCGTATACCG
>JAUVRX010000186.1 GCA_030597375.1 Acidobacteriota bacterium | reverse complement strand
TGCCCAGGTGAGGATCGAGACCTTCAGCGGTAGCGTCACCTTGAAGCGGCTCTAGCCCGAGCTTCCAGCAGCCCTCCTTGATCAGGCGCGTAGGGGCCACCCGGCTCCTACGCGCCTTCCTCCATCTCGAGGACCACGAAAGTGAGGTCGTCCATCGGCCGAGCCCCTCGCGAGGTTGCCTCGCTCCACGCCGCGTCGGCGGTTCAGTAGGTTCTGCTATGCCACAGTGGCCTACTGAGCGGGAACGAGCTTGCCGTCAGTAAACCTCTCGAAGTCCGGAATGAGGGTTTCGGCTCCAATCGTGTCCGGTGCGCGCCTGGCCGGAGGCACCGTTGGGTTCGCCGGGTAGGTCGTGCCGTCGAATTGCAGCTCGGCGACATACCCTTCGGCGATACCTCCGCCGCTCACGTGTACGAGGAGGTTGCGCCATCCGTTGGCGCTGCGCGACGAAACCTGGACAGGTGGGCGGGTGATGCTGATGTCGGCCACCAACACGTATCCCTTGGCGCCAGGCGTGAAGACCAGCGTTGGACAGCCGCCGGTGCCACACACCATCGGACCCGCGACGTGGACAACCACCTCCGGCTGGCCGTCGCCGTTCAGGTCGGTTGCGCTATCGAAATAGCGAACCTCGCTGCCGGATTCACCGAACAGCGCCCGGAGCTCGGACTCCACGCCGGTGGACTCCAGCTCCGCGGTCGTCTCCATCGAGGCGCAGGCCACGACCGTCAGAACAGCCAGCAACGACACCCATCGCCTCGAACCTGTCATGACACGCCCTCGACGATCGGCCCGTGGAACTGCATACTTCGGCGTCCTTTTCCGATCTGCAATCTAGCATGAGCCGTCGGAGCTGCAAATTTGTGACGCCCCCCCCCGGGCGCTCTCTCGGCGGGAACAGTCGCACATGTCGCAATGTTTCACCGCATGTAGTCCTGTAATCTTTCCGTCGCAGTGTCTACGCACACCAACAACCGAAAACCAAGAGAGGGCAACGAAAATGAGAGTCGTACGGATAGTCTTCGCGGGAATCGCGGCAATGTCAGTGGGCGCCGGACTCTTCGCGCAGGAATCGGTGCCTCGCCTGCAGGACCTGATCGAGGTCAAGGGACGTGACGCCGAGTACCAGATGGACGAGCGCGGCTACACCTGGGTTCGCACCGACAAGTCTGGCGGCGACGCCTACAGCTATTGGCGGGAGGATCAGAGTGGACGGTGCGTGAGCGTTCGCACGTCAGACGGTCGCTATGCGTCCATCGTCTACACCCCCGACTTCGACTGTCAGGGGGACGGCCAGGCCGATTCCGGAGAGGCGTCCGAGCGCAAGGACGAGTTCGCGACCGTCTGCGGCGTGGTCGTCAACCGCGAGCCCCACCGCTACCGCTGCAAGGCGGTGGACTTCTACCAGGGCAGCCAGAAGACCAGGACCGCCCTGCACTTCCCCGACCAGATCATGCGACTGCGATGGCACGACGGCCAAAAGGTCAGTGTTCACGTCGAGAGCATGGAGACCCGCCAAACGCGGGTTTCGGTTTCGGAGGGTGAGACCAACTTCATCCTGGATGGAAAGACCTACTTCTACATTTCCAACAAAGACGCCGCCCGTCGAGAGGTCGAGAACTTCGGAAATTGACACCGAACCGGCCGCGCCGGCTTCTACGCGCCTTCTTCCATCTTGAGGACCACGAAAGTGAGGTCGTCCATCGGTGGCTGACCCCGCGTCCACTCCCTGGCCGCCTCGGCGAGCTGGCTCGTGATCTCCTCCGGAGTGCCGTCGGCTACGCCTTGAAACAGCGAGCTCGCCCGTTCGTAGCCGAGGGGCTCCTGCTCGGGATTCATGAGCTCCGGGAAACCGTCGGTCATCAGCAGTACCGTGTCGCCGGAATCCAGGGGAGAGTCCCATTCAAGGTAGGTCGGCTCGGCCAGACTGCCCAACGGCAAACCGCTCAGGGCGACCTCCTCGACTCGATTCGCAGCTCGACGATGGATGAGCACCGGAGGCATTCCGGCGGCCGAGATGGTGATCCTACGACCATCGATCCGCACCAGGGTAACGGCCATGTTCATGCGACCCAGGTTCATCTGCTTGATGGCGGCCGCAGCCCCACCCAACAGCTCGGCCAGGTCGGCTTCGGCGGCGTTGACGGTCAGAAGGCCCTTGACTACCGTGACCATGGTGCCGGCCCTGGCACCATGCCCGGCCGCATCGCCGATAACGGTGGTCAGGGCACCGGTCTCCGAGGTGAAGAAGTCGTAGTAGTCCCCACCGACTTCAGTGGCGGTGCGCATCAGGACCGCCACCTCGATCTCCGGATGGCTAGGCAGGGTCTTGGGCAGCAAGGAGAGCTGAAACTCGCGGGCCTCCTCCAGTTCATCGCTCTTGCGCTCGTTCTCGGCCTGCAGGAGACGCTGCTGCACTTCCTGTTCCAGGATCTGATCCTGGTGCTGCCGAAGCTCCTGCGCCATCCGATTGAAGGTGCGGGCCAGTTGCCCGAATTCATCGCGGGACGCCAGCGGCACCCTGGCCTCGAGATCGCCTTCGGCGAGCCGCTCTGCACCCTCGGTCAGCAGGGTCAGCTTGCTCGTCATGCGCTTCGATAGGCCGACGATCCCGATCAGGGCCAGAAGCACGAGTCCCATGCCATAGGTGAAATTCTCGACGGCGGTGCGACGGATGCCCCTGAGCGACTCCCGTACCGGTCTCGCCACTCCGAACGTCAGCCCCGATTCGGCATCCAGGGTCTCGACGACGATCCAGTCCGGCGACAGAGAGGGCGATGGGATCGCCAGGCCGTCCGACGCATCGGCCAGGCCGATCTCGGCCAACAGCTTTCTATCCTTCGGCTGGTCCAGGTAGAGATTGCCGTCAGCATCGCGGGCGTAGGGAACTTCCCCTCGGTCCCTCGAAGTCCGAGACATCACCTGCCTGAGAAGGTGCACCGGCGGCACCAGGGCCTTCAGCTGGCCGACGACCTCGTCGCCTCGGTGCACCGGCGCCGTGAACTCGGTACCCAGCAACGCTTCCATCTCCTGGCCCCGCGCATGTAGCGCCTCCAGCTCTGCGGTCTCCAGAACCTGGCGGGTTCGAATCGCCTCCCGGGTGAGTCCTTCGAGATACTCTTTCGAGATCCCCGACTCCTCCAGACTCAGCCCTCGCCTCTCCAGCTTCTCCAGCGCCCCGGCCAGGAGCTCTGAAGGGTAGATCAGAAAGGAGCCGTGACCCGGCTCATCTTCGACGACAACCTTGAGCTCTACCTCGACTCCGGAGGTCTCGACCGGAGTGAACTCGAACGACTCCACGAGCTCCGACATATCGCCCATCTGAGCCATCAACTCGATGTAGACCTGGCTTGGATCGGCCTCATCCTCTTGCGACGAGACAAGAGCCCGCACGGGAAGCTTGGCAAGCCCTTCGAGACGTTGGCTGAGATCGCGGCGGACGGATTCCAGACGCTCGCCCATCTCCTCCGCCAGGACCCACGACTCCGATTCAACGGCCTGCCGAAATGCCTTCTGGGAGGTAGCGTAGTTGTACAGAACCAGAGCCGCCAGAGGAACGACGGACAGCAGGAGAAAGGCGACGACCAGCTGGGTTCGAACCTTCATCCTAGGACCCTACGAAACCAGGGGTACCAAGGTTGCCCCTGCCACGGGACAGCCAGGGACCCGATGCTACCAGTCAGCCGAGCGAATTTAGGGGGTGTAACGAATTCCGATGCCAAATCCCCGTAGAAAGCCGAAGATCTTCAAAGCGTAGTGAGAAGTCGTGAGCCATGAGCACCCAAACCCGTAGAGCGGGATCCGGAACCCATGCCTAGACCGCAGCAGATGATCCAAGTGGGGGACCAACGGCTCGTCTTGCCTGCAGGGGTGAAGCTGGCCGACTGGAACCTGGAGAAGTATCGCTGGCAAAACCCGCGGATCCGCTCGCTGTTGGGCTGCATCAAGCTCCTGGAGGGGGTACTGGAGAGCAACTACGCTCTGCTCCACTGCTCACCTGCCCGGCTGCACCAGATCTGGCGCCAGGTCCGTCGAGTCTCACAGCTGATCCGAACCCAGCTGTCAGCGTTGCTCGACTATCCGTCGATCATCCCTCACCTGGAGAAGGCTCGGCAGAGCGTCCTGCAATCGTTGGAGATGCTGGACGTCGTCGTCCTGGAGGAGTTGGAGAGGTTCCCACATGAGCTGCCCTCCGATCAGTTGGTCGAGGCCCGCAAGTTTCTCTGTATCTCCATCGGCAAGCTGCACGCTTTTCTGCAAGACACCTTCAGTGAGCTGTTGGAAGCCGATCCTCGTAGCGACCGGGATGCCGACTACTTCATTTCCCGACGATTTCCTCGAGATATCGAGGAGGCCGAATGGCTGTTCGCCTCGGTCAAGGGACTGCAGCAGTACCTTCGGGGGCTCGAGGGCTCACGCTATCCTCGCCTGACTTCGGCCGCGGAGGGAATCCGCCGTGAGCTGAGTCTGCCGTTTGGCGAGTCCTGGCTCGACCTCAAGGAGTTTCTGGTCTCGCTCATCAACGATCTGTCGCCACGCCTGAACGAGATTCTGGCCCTTCGTGGCATCCGTTTCGACGAGATGGAGATCCTCGACGACTACGCGGTGGAGATCCCGATGAAGTCGAAGATGGTGATCGAGATCGTCGAGACCGGTCGCCGAGCCGTCGATCGACTGAAACGGGAGTCCGGCGAGGATCGAGCTCTCAGAGAGCAGAACCTGCACGACCTCATCGCGGTCCACGCCGTCCTGAGTCGACGCCTGATCTCACTGCTGAGCGACCTGGATCGCAGGCTCAGCGACCTCTGGGTCTTCATTCCCATCTGGGTAGAGAACATCGAAAATCGCCGCGCTTTGCTGCTGCGCCGAGAGGCCGGTGAGAAAAGACCCATCAGCATCACCGCCGATTCCAGATCTCTGCGGTAGAGACCGCTGGAAACGCTATTTCAGCTCGCTGGGTGGCCGGGTGCGAAACCGACGATAGCTCCAGATGTACTGCTCGGGACAGTTCCGCACACACTCCTCCACGCCTCTATTCAGCTGAGTGGCTGCAAACTCGAGATCTTCGCTGTCCAGACCCTCCGGGCCGGGTAGAAACCGGATTCTGAAGCCGCCGGCAGCCGTTCGCTCCGAGTACCCGAACAGAGCCACCGCTCCGTACTTTCGCGTCAGTCGGGCCACCAGGGTCATGGTCAGGGCGGCAGTACCGAAGAAGGGTGCGAAGACCCCGTGGCGCTTCAGGGGCTCCTGATCGGGCAACACACCGAACCCTCCTCCGGCAGCGAGGGCCGCGACGATGCGGCGCAGTCCTGTGCGATCGGCTGGCACGATCTCTGACCCGTGACGCTCTCGGGCCTGTCGGATGAAAGCGTCCATCTCGACGATTCTCGGAGGACGGTAGAGGGCCAGAACGGGTACCTTCACCTGTAGATAACGACTCAGAATCTCCCAGTTCCCGAGATGGGGAACGAGAACCACAACGCCCCGTTTTGCATCCACCGCGCGCTGCAAGTGCTCCTCGCCTGTGACCTCCTCGATGCGATCGAGCAGTCTCTCCGTGCCCCAGAACCATACCGCCCCGACTTCGGTCACGGTCTTGCCAGTCTCGATCAGGCTCCGCCTGGCGATCCGCCGACGCTCTTCGTCGGTCA
>JAUVRX010000034.1 GCA_030597375.1 Acidobacteriota bacterium | reverse complement strand
CGCCAGGCAGGTGATTCGCAACCGCTACACGGAGCTCGAGGCCCCTTAGCCAGGCGACAGGAGAAGTACCTGGCACCCAATCGCCGATTCAGATAGGGATTCGAGTGCGGGGTGACCTGGAGCTTCAGTCGATTGATGCCAGGAGCGCCCTGGCGTCCTCGATGACCTGGGTCTGTTCTACGACCCAGGCCGGGTCGGGTTGGCGCTCAACGAGATCGTTCAAGATGTCCAGCGCCTCCTGCTCCTGGCCGGGGAAGTGCTCCAGAAGGGCATCGGCCAGGTAGTAGTAGGTCAGCAGTCCACCGGGAGCCAGCTCGATCGCCAGTCGGAGCTCGCTCACGGCTGTCTTGCGATCCACCCAGCCGGTGAAGAACGGCAGCTTGGGGGCCTCGGAATGGAGCCTGCCGAGAACCCGATGTCCGCCAGCTTCCTCGATCTCTTCATCGATGAGTATCACGACCTCGGAAAAGTTGCGGATCTTCTTGGCGACGCCTTCCTTGGCAGCGGCGATCTTGCCGCGGTAGCGGCCCCAGAGGCCCCAATGGACCGCCGACCAGAAGTAGATCTGCGCTGACTCGGGGAGGTCTACCAGGGCTTCGGCCAGGTTCTCGGTCTCGAGCTTGTCTGGATCGTTACCGATGCCGGCAGCGATCGCCAATTGCTCTCGACCCGCATCGGCGATCTCTCTCGCCTCCTCATAGAGGGCCAGCCTCTCATCTGAATCCTGCAACACGTGCTCGCCCTGGAAGTAGAGGCCCCTCAGGAGCTTCCAGCGCGCCTCGAGGTTCTCCGGATCCTGGGCGAGAAGCTCTTCGAAGGTGGCGATGGCTTCCCCGATCGGCTCGGGCTGGGCGACCGACCCCTTGTGCCCCTCTGCGCGCCGTTCGTAGGCGGCATCTCCCTGGGACATGAGGTCCTGATTCTCAGCCAGGAGAGGGCTCATGGAGGAAAGGAGCACGGTCACTGCCAGCAATGGGGCCAGGATCTTCAAGTTCTCACCTCACTATGATTGTCATCTTTCGAGCAGCCCGATCGGCTTCGTGACCGAGGTGTCGAGCCTGTTCTCGGGACTGATCGTAACCTCATGTGACCTCTGAGGGTAGCAAAACGTCAGGAAGCCATGATAGAAACTCCCTGCGCTTCAGGGGTTTGGCTGTAAGGGGTTAGAATGGAGCGCATCAATTAGCGGAACCATACCCAGGGACTCGCTCGGAGCAACCCCAAATGGGAGTGCTTCGGCTCTGTCTGTGGTCGATAGTATCCGCCGTTTGTCGTCACGGGGAGAAGCTAAGGACGATGGATCAGATGTCTTCACAGGGATTTCTCGAGCCCAGGGGCATGGTCGAGCAAGCGGCCTCCAAGGCAGAGGACCGGCTGGTGCAGGTTCCCGAGTCGATCCGAAAGGCTCGGCGACAGCTGCTGAGCTTACAGGAGGCGGACGGTCACTGGTGCGCCGAGCTCGAAGGCGACACCATTCTGGAGAGCGAGTACATCCTGACCCTGCACTTCCTGGGTCGGACCAGTGATGAGAGGGTGCGCAAGGCGGCCAACTACCTGCGGGCCAAGCAGCTGCCCGAAGGAGGCTGGGGCGGCTATCCGGGGAGTGGCCCGGAAGTGAGCACGTCGGTCAAGGCCTACCTGGCGCTGAAGTTGGCCGGTGACGACCCTGAGGCGCCGCATATGGTCAGAGCGCGAGAGGTCATTCGCCGACGGGGTGGCCTGCACGCCTGCAATTCTTTTACGAAGCTCTATCTGTCCATCTTCGGGCAGTACGAGTGGGACAAGAGCCCGGGTGTGCCGCCCGAGTTGATACTGCTGCCGCTGTGGTTTCCGATCAATATCTACGACATGTCGTCCTGGTCGCGGGCCATTGTCGTGCCTCTGAGCATCATCTGGGCTCACAAGCCGAGCTGTCCGGTGCCGGAGTACGCGGCGATCGACGAGCTGCTGGTCGAGAATACGAGACGAGCCGTGCCGCAGTTCAGCCGGGCCTCGCTCCTGCACCACGGCTGGTCGGTGTTCTTCCAGACCCTGGATCGCGTCCACAAGCTAATGGAACGTTGGCATCTGGTGCCGCTGCGAGGTCGAGCCCTGAAGCGAGCCGAGGAGTGGACTCTTCAAAGGCTCGGGAAGAGCGACGGCCTGGGCGCCATCTTTCCACCCATCGTCAACACCATCATGGCGCTGCGCTGTCTGGGCTACCCCGTAGACCATCCGATCATTCAAGGTCAGGTCGAGGAGCTGGAGAAGCTGGAGATCGAGGCAGGTGACACGCTTCGGCTCCAGCCCTGCAAGTCTCCTATCTGGGATACGGCTCTGTCGCTGAACGCCCTCGGGGAGAGTGAGGACCAGGAAGATAGGGCGAGGCTCGAGCGGGGAGTCGAGTGGTTGCTCACCAAGGAGGTGAGGGACTTCGGCGATTGGAAGATCAAGAACCCCGACGTTTCACCTGGCGGTTGGTATTTCGAATACGCCAACGAGTTCTACCCGGACTGCGATGACACCGCACAGGTCCTGTCTGCTGTTGCCAAGCTACGGCCCCTGTCCGGGGATCTGGAGGAGCGTTTTTCGGCGGCCTCCAAGCGGGCCACCTCCTGGCTCATCAGCATGCAGAACCGCGATGGCGGCTGGGCCTCCTTCGACAAGGACTGCAACAAGGACTTCCTGACCTACGTCCCGTTCGCCGATCACAACGCCATGATCGACCCCAGCACCACGGACATCACCGCCCGGGCCCTCGAGGCGTTGTCGGCCGACGGCTTCGATCTTTCTTCCCGTGTCGTACGGCGGGCTGTCGCCTTCATACGCCGTCTGCAAAAGCCCGACGGAACCTGGTATGGCCGCTGGGGCTGCAACTACATCTACGGCACCTGGCTGGCACTGTCAGGCCTGAAGGCCGCTAGCGAGGATCTGTCGCAGCCCTGGGCCCAGAGCGCTGCCGAGTGGTTCAGGAGTTGCCAGAACCCAGATGGAGGTTGGGGCGAGCTGCCCGACTCCTACGCTGATGCCAGCAAGAAGGGGATCGGTCCCAGCACCGCGGCACAGACTTCCTGGGCGGTCTTGGCGCTCTTGTCTACCGGCGACCGGGACAGCGGCAATCTGACGAGGGGTGTCGAGTACCTGTTGGCCCATCAGAAGGCCGACGGTAGCTGGAAGGACGACTGGTGGACAGGCACCGGCTTTCCGGAAGTCTTCTACCTGGACTATCATCTGTACGCAACCTACTTCTCACTGCTCGCTTTGGAGAGCTATCGCAAGGCGATGGATGCCGATCGTGGCGCTGGGTCGGCGTCAGTCGGTCTCCGCGCAGTGTAATCGACGGCGAGCTGGTCGAATATCGGAGTACGAAACAATGCGATTCCCTCTGCACATCACCACCGACATGATCAAGTACTCAGTGAAGAATGCCTGGCAGGGCAACCGGCGTTACCCGTTTGTCCTCATGCTGGAGCCGCTCTACACCTGCAATCTGGCCTGCCTCGGCTGCGCGGTCGAGCGGCATACCGGCAAGCTCAAGGATCGGTTGCCGGTCGAGCTTTGCCTGCAGGCTGTGGACGAGTGTGGTGCTCCGGGTGTTTCGCTCTGCGGTGGCGAACCGACGATCTACCCCGAGCTCGAGGAGCTCGTCGGCGGCATTATCGATCGCAACCGTCACATCTATCTCTGCACCAACGCCCTGCTGATGGACAAGACGGTGTTCGGGAAGATCGATCCCCACAAGCGGTTGACCATCAACGTCCACCTGGATGGCATGAGGGAGACGCACGACCACGTCTGTGCCCGCGAGGGGGTGTTCGACAAGGCGATCGAGATGATCAAGGAGGCCAAGCGCCTCGGCTATCACGTCTTCACGAACTCCACGATCTTCAAGGAGACCAAGATCGAGGAGGTCGAAGAGCTCTGCGCGTACATGGCCAGCCTCGACATCGATGGCATGCTCATCTCGCCCGGCTATCAGTACGAGTCGGTGGAAGAAGACATCTTCATGACTCGGCAGGACATCGCCGAGAAGTTCCAGCGTGTGCTGGAGATCTCCAAGAAGTATCGATTGACTTCGACCCCGATGTTCCTGGAGTTCGCCGCCGGGCTTCGCGAGTACAAGTGCTCGCCCTGGAGCACGGTGACCTTCACGCCCAACGGCTGGAAGGGCCCCTGCTATCTGATCGGCAAGAAGTTCACCTGGTCCTGGGAGGAGTTCTGGAATCTCACCGACTGGGAGTACTGGGAGTCGCGCGAGGATTCCCTGTGCCAGAACTGTCAGATGCACTCCGGCTTCGAAGCCTCGGTGGTCAAGGAACTCCCACGCAATCCAGGCGACATGGCACGCTTGATGGCCTGGAATCTGATGGGCTGACATTTTCGGCGAGTCTCGGTTTTCTCTTTTTCCAAACGCCGACGTGAAACGCGGGGTCGAGGTATCCAGGGCAGCCGCCGCAGGATTCAGCAGGTAAGCCAATGCGAGTCTTTCTTACCGGTGCGACCGGTTTCATCGGTGGGCACCTGCTCCGCGCTCTTCTGGAAGCCGGAGCAGAGGTGCGGTGCCTTGTCCGGGCGGGGAGTCTTCTCCGGAATCTCGACGGACTGAATGTCGAAGTGGTCACTGGCGATCTGAGGGAAGGGGACTCCCTGCGAGTGGCGATGCAAGGGTGTGAAATGGCCTTTCATTGCGCCGCCGACTATCGGTTTTACAGCAAGAACCCCGAGGAGCTCTACGACTCCAACGTCGAAGGAACGCGCAACGTGTTGCA
Source organism: Acidobacteriota bacterium (assembly GCA_030597375.1). Lineage (GTDB taxonomy): Bacteria > Acidobacteriota > Thermoanaerobaculia > Multivoradales > JAHEKO01 > JAUVRX01. The sequence goes on along the minus strand of JAUVRX010000034.1, from coordinate 13,048 downwards.
GGCCGCGTCGGAGGCAGGGGCGAAGCGCGTGGTCTACACCAGCTCGGTGGGAGCGCTAGGCCTCGAGTCTGACGGTTCTCCGGCAGACGAGGAGACGCCAGTCACACTCGAGGACATGGTGGGCCATTACAAGCGCAGCAAGTTCCTGGCCGAGCGGGTGGCCGACGAATGGATCGAGAACGGACTCCCTGTCGTCATCGTGAACCCTTCGACGCCCGTCGGCGAGGCCGACCTCAAACCGACCGCGACGGGTCAGATGATTGTCGACTTCCTGAATCGAAAGACGCCGGCCTATGTGGACACCGGTCTGAATCTGGTAGACGTACGCGATGTGGCGCTGGGTCACGTTCGCGCCGCCGAAAAGGGAAGAGTCGGGGAGAAGTACATCCTCGGCAACCGCGATATGAGCCTGCTGGAGATCTTCCAGACGCTTGGTGGTTTGACTGGGCTACCAGCTCCCAAGATAAAAGTGCCGCACTGGCTGCCGCTCGGTTGGGCAGCTCTCGACACTGGATTCAGTCGCCTGGTCGGGCGCTCACCTGGAGTGCCGCTCGAGGCGGTGCGCCTATCGCGATACAAAATGTACTTCGACGCCAGCAAAGCGGTGCGCGAGCTCGGCTTGCCCCAGACTCCCATTGAGCAAGCCCTGCAAAGAGCCGTGGACTGGTACAGGACCAACGGCTACGTGTCGCGCTAGGCGAGATCCCGGGCCCATGCAATCGACAGGACAACCCGATCCGAGCCGGACGGGTCCGCGAGTCGCGGTCGTCGCCGCCATGGAGGAGGAGATCCACTCTCTGCGGCAGCGACTTTCGGACGTCGAAAGGGTGGCTCTGTCCGCGGGCTCGGCGGTCCGGGGACGCCTCGGGTCAGAGGAGGTTCTGCTGATGGCCACGGGGGAGGGCTCGGTGGTTTCCGAGAAGGGTCTGTCGGCACTATTGTCAGAGCGGCACCTCGAGGCTCTCCTGGTGGTCGGAGTCGGCGGAGCATTGTCGCCAGACCTGGCCTTGGGAGACCTCGTGGCCGCGGGCTCGGTAAGGGACGCACGTGGAGAACTGGCCCCACCCGACTCTTCACTTTTGCAGAGTGCTCTCGCCTCCGAGAATGTCGTGCGAGGTGGAGTGGTGAGCGTCGAGAAAATCGTCATCGAGCCGTCGGCCAAGCAAGCTCTTTGGCAGTCGGTGGGAGGAGGACCGTTCCAGGTCGTCGATCTGGAATCGGCGACCTATGTGCGTTTGGCGGCGGAGAGAGGAATCCCCTATCTGGTCCTGCGTGCGGTTAGCGATACCGCTGGTGAGAGCCTGCCTCTGGATTTCAACAAGTTCCGGTCGCCGGACGGCCGCATCAACCGGGGCAAGATTGCACGACATCTGATCTTCCATCCCCACCTGGTCGGCCCACTGAAGAGTCTTCGAACACGGCTGAGAGACTGTGCTGTCTCGATGGCGGATGTAGTCGAGAGGATTCTGGAACCGTGAGAAATCTGACGACCTGGCCAAGGACCGCGTTTTCGAGAATGATCGTCCTCTGCCTGCTCTTGGCGACCGCAGTGGTGACCTCTGCTGCCGGTGACGAGCCGCCGAAGCGAAGGCTCTTCGTGATCCTCGATGCGGTTCCGTTTCAGGTGGCGGCCGACGTCATGGATCCCGCCTTGGGAGACGAGGCGCTCTTCGAGGGCTTCAAGGGACCAACGCGCCTGGTCAGCACCTTTCCGTCGTCCACCAGCACGGCCCTGCCCGGTATCCTCGGCCCCATCGGCCTCAGAAGGTCGCCAGGCTACGAGGCCCGGTTCTTCGACTGGCAGGAGGGAAAAGTCAGGGGTGGTGGGGCCATCAGTTATGGGCGCATCGAGTTTCCCTGGCGGGAGTTCTTCGACTGGGGGCGAAAAGGACCGGCCGGCAGTGCCATCGAAGCTGTGAAGCCGATCAAGTCGGGTATCAAGCGCCTCCGGAATGCGGTCGACGATTTCGTTCAATCTGACAAAGACGAGTTCTGGATCTACATTGCGGCGACCGATATCGCAGGTCACGTGATCAACCCAGATGCGGTCAAGGAATTCTTCAAGGCGCTGGATGAGATCCTCCTGGAAGCGCGTCAGGCCTCGCCCGAGCGTCCGTTCGATGTCGTCGTCTTCTCGGATCACGGCATGGATGGCGGCGAGCCGTTGATCAACGTCTGGAAGCCGGTCAAGAAGGCTCTCAAGGCAGGTGGGTATCGGTACAAGAAGCGACTGAAAAGTCCTCAGGTCGTGGTTCTCACACCCTTCGGCCTGGTCTCCAACTTCGAGGCCTACACCGAAGAGGAGGCCAAAGGGCCGGTGGCCGAAATCCTGGCCGGAGTCGAGGGCGTGGATCTCTGTGCCTATGAGCTGGAGGAGGGTTGGCGGATCGAGAGTCATCGGGGAAGCGCCACTCTTCACCAGGATGAGCATGACGGCGAGCTCTGGTGGTCCTACGAGCCCCATGACGGTGACCCCCTGGAGTTTCTGGATGAGATGGCGGAGATGGAGCAGGCGGGGCTGGTCCGAGAGGGATGGTTGCCGGACGAGGCCTGCTTCGACGCTACCGTCGAGGCCGAGAATCCAGATGCCTTCTACCGCATCGTGCATGCGTTCCAACTGGTCACCAATCCAGCCTCGGTGATCTGCTCGGTGGGCCGGGGATACATGTACGGCGCTCCCCGGACCTCCTTCATGGCCAAATTGGGCAAGGGCAGATTGCGCTGGACCCACGGTGCGCTCAACCGAGAGGCTACTCTCGGTTTCCTGTTCAGTGATGTAGAGGACTGGCAAGCGCCGGACGCTGTCCGGTTCGACCGCGCCATCCTGCCCTTCCACGACGCCAAAGAGATCGAGCCAGGGGCGGTCGCCTCAGGCCAGCCCAGGTGATTCACAGACCTGCCGAGTCCATGGACAGGGTTTCGAGCGGTGGTTTCCACCATGTCGGGTAAGAGATAAGATAACCATTCATTCCCATCTTCCATCGAGAGTACGGACAGGCCGATGAGTGGAACCATGAGTGTCGAAGAGCCAGGCCGCAAGCCGGCAACCCTGGAGGCCGGCACCGATTTCAGTGGTCTTCTGGTGACGTTTCGGGACAGGCTGGAGGCCGATCTCATGGCCTGGGTCGAGGCCAAGCGCCAGGCGACCAAGGCTGAGCTTCCGGCGACTGACGAGCTCACCGGAGTGCTCTCGGAGTTTCTGCTGCGCGATGGAAAGCGGCTGCGTCCAGCTCTGGTCTACTACAGCTACAGGGCTTGCGGCGGAAGCTCGGATCCTGTCGTCATGCCGGTGGCCATGGCAGTCGAGCTGCTTCACACCTACCTGTTGGTGCACGACGACATCATGGATCACGCCGAGACCCGACGTGGAGAGCCAGCCGTCCACGTGCTCTTCAGCGACCTCCACCGCGCTCGCGGGTGGCAGGGCGATGCGGATCATTTCGGCACCTCCGCGGGCATTCTGTTGGGCGACCTGGCGGAGTCCTATGCCATGGAGCTCTATTCTTCCTCGGAGATGCCGGAGGCAGTGAGAGGAGATGTGCGGAGTTGTTTCTCCACCATGTGCCAGGAAGTGATTGTCGGGCAGTATCTGGAGATGACGGCCGGCTATCGTGGCAATCTGAGTGAAGAGGAGTTGCTGCGGATCCTGCAGATGAAGTCGGGTCGCTACAGCGTCGAACGCCCGGTTGAGCTGGGTGGATTGTTGGCTGGGGCGCCTGCAGCCACTCTCGATGCCCTGACGCGATACGGCATTCGTCTCGGCGAGGCCTTTCAGCTTCAAGATGATCTACTGGGGATGTTCGGCGATGCCGAGACGGTGGGCAAGCCGGTCGGCGCAGATCTGGCCGAAGGCAAGTACACGGTCTTGATCCACCATGCTCTCCAGAAGCTGCCGCCCGCGGAGAGAGCGGTCGTGGAGCGCTCTCTCGGCAACGCCGAGGTGCGAGAGGCCGAGGTCGTAGAAGTCCAGAGGCTCATCGAGAGCGTGGGTGCCCGACAGCGTGTCGTGGAGATGATCGAAACGCGAATGAAAGCGGCCGACGAGGCCCTCGCGGAGGCCAGGGTGGAGGGCCCCGGAGCCGGTTTCTTGCTGGGCTTGATCGATTATCTACATGGACGGGAGCGGTAGCCCGTGGTGACGTCCTGCCGAGACAGACCATGACTTCGAATACCGAACGGGATCGTAAGGCCGAGCACATCCGCCTCTCCCTCGACGACCGAATGCAGTTGCACGGTCATTTCTTCGATGCCTACGACTTCGAGCACCAGGCGCTGCCGGAGTTGGATCTCCAGGAGGTCGAGGTGTCGACCCGCTTCCTGGACAAGGTGATCGAAGCCCCCCTGTTGATCTCCTGCATGACGGGCGGAACCGAAGACGCGGTACGGATCAACCGGCACCTGGCGGAAGCGGCTCAGGAGACCGGAGTCGCTCTGGGAATCGGCTCACAACGCAAGGCCCTGGAAGATCCCAGCCTCGTAGAGAGTTTCCGGGTTCGGCAGTGGGCCCCCTCGGTGCCACTACTCGCCAACCTGGGAGCAGTGCAGCTGAACCATGGCTATGGCGTCGATGAGTGTCGGGCCGCCGTGGAGATGATCGAGGCCGACGCCCTGGTGCTGCACCTCAATCCCCTGCAGGAGGCGATCCAGCCCGAAGGGCAGTGTGACTTCACCGACCTGATTTCCAAGATCGGTCAGCTCGTCGAGCGGCTCGAAGTGCCGGTCATCGTCAAGGAGGTCGGCTCGGGAATCTCAGCTGGGCTGGCCACCAGGCTGTGGGATGTCGGAGTGCGCATCATCGATACCGCCGGAGTGGGAGGCACGAGCTGGGCGCGCATCGAAGGAGCTCGAGCCCAGGACACCGAGATAGGGGAGCTGTTCGCCGGGTGGGGAATTCCGACCCCGGTCTGTATTCGCCAGCTCAGCCGCATTCCGGGGCTCCAGATCATCGGTAGCGGCGGCGTCAGACATGGCCTCGATGTCGCCAAGGCGATCGCTCTCGGGGCCGATCTGGCGGGAATGGCCCAGCCCTTCCTGATCGCGGCCGATCGGTCGACTGAAGCGGTCGCCGACAAGGTGCGGCGTACCACACGCGAGCTCGAGATCAGCATGTTCTGCGCCGGCGCGCGGAACCTCGAGGCCCTGCAGCAGATCGAGTTGCATCGTAGAAGCGAGGATTGAAACATCATGGTTCCCTCACACCAGGCTCCTGTAGACCCTGACGAATTGGTTCGAGAGCTAGTCGAGGGCGACAGGCGATGGCACGAGCTGCCGAAAGAGATCCCGGCGGAGCAACAGGCCGAGATCCGGCGCCGAGCCCTGGAGAAGCTGAGCGGCACGCAGCTCGAGAATATCGCCCACTACACACTGGATCCGGTTCGGGCATCGAAGCGACATGCCGAGAACTTCAGCGGTGCGACACAGGTCCCCCTGGGTATCTGTGGTCCCCTCAAGGTCAAGGGCATCTGGGTTGGAGCCGAAGAGGATCTTCACGTGCCGCTAGCTACCACCGAGGGCGCATTGATAGCCAGTATCAACCGGGGCTGTCGTGCTCTGCGCGAAGCGGGGGGTGCAGTCGTGCGGGTCGAGGACGTCGGCATCTCCCGGGCACCGGTGTTTCGATCCTCGGGGATCGAAGATACTCGACGCTTCCTCGACTGGGTCCGCGAGAACGAGCCGGAGATACGCCGGGTGGCAGAGGCGACCAGCGGCCATCTCGAGCTCCTGGACATCAAGTCGCAGGCTTTCGGCAGTTCGATCTATCTCCGATTTCGGTTCCGATCCGGCGATGCCATGGGAATGAACATGGCGACCATCGCCTGCGATCGGGTGGTGCGAGAGCTCATCGAGCCGGCGACCGGTATCCCCTGTGTGGCGCTGTCGGGCAATTACTGCGTCGACAAAAAGTCGTCGGCAGTCAACTTTCTCGAAGGCCGAGGCAAACGGATCTACGCGGAAGTGGTGCTCGATGGAGGGATTCTGGAGCGCTGCCTCAAGAGCAACGCTCGTGCGTTGGTGGAGGTGCAGTACCGCAAGAATCTCCTGGGCTCGATCGCTGCGGGCTCCATGGGGTTCAATGCCCACTACGCCAACGTGTTGGCGGGCGTCTTCATTGCCATGGGGCAGGATGTGGCGCAGGTCGTGGAGGGTGCGATGGGGGTGACCTGTATCGAGCTCCGTGGCGACGATGCGGTATTCGCCTCGGTCTATCTTCCCGATGTTCCTCTCGGCGTCGTCGGCGGCGGCACCGCCCTGGGACCCCAGAAGGAGGCCCTGGAGGTCATCGGAGCCGTGCCCGATCCCGAGAACCCTGGCGCCGGTGCGATGCGGCTGGCAGAGATCCTGGGAGCCATGGTTCTGGCTGGCGAGCTCTCACTGCTGGCGGCCTTCACCTCGGGAGACCTGGCCAGCGCCCACCAGCAGCTCGGCCGTGGTGCCATTCCCGACTCGACCTGAGTGATGCCACCAGGCATGGTGGAAGGCCTTTCTCTGTCGTCCAGGGTGATTCTGAAGCAGAAGGTGCGTCCCTGATGCAGCGACACGTTGTGGCCACGACTCCCGGCAAGCTCATCCTCATGGGCGAGCACGCGGCAGTCTACGGTCGGCCGGCCCTGGTGGCGGCCGTAGCGCCTCGGACTCGGGTCGAGGTGACCAGCAACGATGAGGGCGTCGTCGTCGACCTGCCAGATCTGGGCCAGGAGGTACGGAGCGGATGGCTCCAGGTCCTCGAGGCGGCAACCGCCGCTCGGGTCCGCTGGCAAGCCTACTCGGAGGACCCGACAGCGGAGAGGTTCCAGGCTCTGCGGGATCCCGACCCGTCACACCTCGTCAGACTCGCTCTGGGAGAGTTGGCGGCTGAGCTCGGTGCCGATTTACCGCCGATGGCGCTGCGGGTGAAATCGGACCTACCCATCGGCTCGGGCTTCGGCAGCTCGGCGGCGGTAGCGGTAGGCCTTCTGGGCGGAGCTCTGTGCTTCCTCGAAGGGGAGGTGGATCGGTCTTGCGTAGATCGTCTGGCTCTCGAGGTCGAGCGCCGACAGCATGGGATGCCCTCCGGTGTGGATCACCGAACGGTGCTTCAGGGGGGCGTTCTGTGGGCCGAACGGCGCCCTGACGGTGAGCTTCGCACCGAACCGGTCGGCGGCGGCCAGATCCTGAGCTCCCGAATCCAGGTCTGGAATACCGGACAGCCTTCGGAGACGACAGGCGAAGTGGTGGCTGCGGTGCGGCAGCTCGGCTCCGAGAACCAGGCGACCTTCGAGAGGTTGCTGGATCGAATGGAGTCGTGCGTGCGGGATTTTCGAGAATGTCTGATGGAGGATTCGGGCAGTTCCGACCGGGTGATCGGGTCGATCCGCGACTACGAGGCCTGTCTCGAGGTCATGGGTGTCGTTCCAGCGCCGGTGCAAGAGACGATCCGAGAGGTAGAGGCCCGTGGCGGAGCGGCCAAGATCTCCGGGGCCGGTGCTCTTTCGGGGTCAGCAGCAGGGTGTCTCCTCGTCTGCTGGCCAGACTCCTGGAATGGCCGATCACCGGAGAGCTTGGCGGCATACAATCGTCTGGCGGTGGAACTTGGAGTCGATGGATTGAGTTGCGAGGTCGACGCATGAGAGGCAAAGCCACAGTCATCGCTCCTGCGAATATCGCTTTCATCAAGTATTGGGGTACCCAGGACTGGGATCGGACCCTACCCTTCAACCCCTCCCTTTCCATGACCTTGCGAGAGTGCTTCACGCGGACGTCCGTGGAGATTCTGGATAGAGCAGGGAGCGATGAAGTCTTCTTCAAAGCCCACGGAAGATCCATGGAGCCGGCCTCCGAGGCCTTCAGCCAGCGCGTGCTTCCCCATCTCGCGCGACTCCGTAAGTGGGCCGGTGAAGAGGTTTCGTTTCGGGTAGCCACCGAGAACAGCTTTCCAATGGGGGCGGGGATGGCCTCTTCAGCATCGGGTTTCGCGGCTCTGACGCTGGCGGTCGTGGCGGCTCTCGGCAGGCAGGTCACAGGTGAGGAGGCATCGGTCCTGGCTCGCCTCAGCGGCTCTGGGTCCGCTGCTCGATCGGTCCTGGGGGGGTATGTGAAGTGGCCTGCCGGAGAGGGGCCCGAAGAGGAGCACGCGGTACAAGTGGCCTCGGCGGGCCATTGGGACCTGCGCGATGTCGTAGCCGTTCTCCAGGAGCAGGCCAAGGAGGTCTCCTCCCGGGAGGGTCACGAGCGAGCCCCGACCAGTCCCTACTTCGAGCCCCGACAGAGGCTGCTGCACGATAGGCTGGAGAGAGTCCGTAAGGCGATTCTGGCGCGAGATTTCTCGGCCCTGGCGCCGACCGTCGAAGAGGAGGCCATCGACCTCCATCTCATCGCCATGTCCTCGAGTCCTCCCATCTTCTACTGGCGGCCCGGCACCCTCGAAGTTCTGGCGGCCGTTCGCCGATTGCGACAGGAAGGTGTAGAGGTCTGTGCAACCATGGACGCCGGCGCCAACGTGCACATGATCTGCACGCCGGACTCGGAAGCCGCGGTTGCCGAAGTAGTCGGTAGGATCCCAGACGTGAGCTCGTTGATCCACGACGGCGTCGGACAGGGACCTATGACTGTCGATGAGCACCTCCTCTGAAGCCATGTCAGCGTCGATAGAAGTGGTTCTCGTCAAGCTGGGCGGCAGCCTGATCACCGACAAACGTCGTCCAGAAACAGCCCGAATCGAGGTGATCGAGCGCCTTGCGCGGGAGCTCGAGGAGATTGGCCAGGATGGGGTTCGCCTGATCCTGGGGCACGGTAGTGGCTCCTTCGGTCATGTGGCCGCCGCGCGGTACGGTATCCACGAGGGGGTCAGGGCTCCCGAGCAGATGTTGGGTGTCACTGAGACCCAGGACCGCGCTGCGACCCTCCACCGGATGGTGATGGGCGCACTGTGTCAACGGGGTGTGCCCGCCTTCTCTCTCTCGCCGTCGAGTTTCCTGGTTTCTGCAGGCGGAGCCTCCGCGGAGCTCTGGATCGAGGCGTTGATCGGCGCCCTACGGTTGGGGATGCTGCCGGTGGTCTACGGAGATGTGGTCATGGACCGCGAGCTGGGAGCCTCCATCGTTTCGACCGAGTCGGTCTTCCTGGCTCTTGCGGGCGAGCTCCAGAGGCGTGGGTTTGTCGTCCGACGCAGCATCTGGCTCGGGGAGACCGACGGTATCTACGACAGTCGAGGCGTGACCATCGAGGAGCTCCAGCTCGATTCAGTAGAGGACGTCCTGGATCAGATCGTGGGGGCGTCGGGAACCGATGTCACGGGCGGCATGCGACATCGGTTGCAGACAGTGGCCAGGCTCGCCAGCCTCGGAGTCGAGTCCTGGATCGTCAACGGTCTGGAGCCCGGGGTGCTAGGTCGGATCCTGAAGGGAAGTCGAGGCAAGGGTACGAAGGTGCCGGCGGCGGCTTCGCAATCTTCCCCGACAAGTTGAGTAGGAGTCGAGCAGAAGCGCGGTGATTGGGCACAGAGCTCGGACTGCTAGGATGAGCTGCCACGGGAGTGGCGACGGACATAATGAACAGCGAACGAGAGAAGGGATCTGCGGTTGCCGAGCGCGATCAGACCGCCGGTCAGAGAGCGGACGATCGCGAGTTGTTGCAGGATCTCCTGGTCAAGACCAGTCGAACCTTTGCCCTCGCCATTCCGCTGCTGCCGGATCCCACGCTGCGTGAAGTCACGATCGCCTACCTGCTGTTCCGCATCGCGGACACCTTCGAGGATGCCAGCGTGCAGTGGGAGAAGCCGCAGCAGATCGAGGCCCTGGCGGTTTTTGGAGATCTTCTGAGGGAGCCTTCCGTGGAGCGGGCCCGGGAGTTGGCCCAGGAGTGGCTCGCCGAACCCCCATCGAAGCACGAAGGGTATCTCGAGCTCCTGGACCGGACTCCGGATGTGATCGCGGCCTTTCTCGGCTTGACGCCGGGAGCCCAGAGGGTGGTGGCCCATCATACGATCCGTACCGCCGAAGGAATGGCCTCTATCGTGGAGCGGACCGGCCCGGACGGTGTGTTGCGACTGCGTAGCATTCCCGAGCTCCAAGACTACTGCTACGTCGTCGCAGGTATCGTCGGGGAGATGCTGACCGACCTGTTTCTTCTGGATCGTCTCTCGCTGGAGCCGATCGCGGAATACATGCAGCAGCGGTCGGTGGCCTTCGGCGAAGGCCTGCAGCTGGTCAATATCCTCAAGGACTCCGCCGATGACAGTGTCGAGGGTCGCAATTACCTGCCTTTCGATATCGACCGGCGAGAGGTCTTTTCACTGGCTCGGCAGGACCTGGAAGCGGCCACGGAGTACACCCTGGCCATTCAACAGGCCGGAGGTCCGGATGGGATCGTTCTGTTTGCTGGCCTGCCTGTAGCACTGGCCTGGGCGACTCTCGAAAAGGTGGAGAAGGAGGGGCCCGGGGCCAAGATTGGCCGCGTGGCGGTCTTCGCAATTCAAGGCCGCCTGACCAGGGCGGTGGCCGCCGGCAAGCCGGCGATACGCTCTCCGGACGCCAAGAAGTCGGCCTGATGGGTCGTTGCCGGCTCCCCTTCCTCACCTCTGCCACCGACTGGTGACGCGAGGTGTCCCAACCCCTATGCCTTTGATCATGGGTTAGGATTGAGAAAAAGAAGGAGCCTCCTATGAAGTGGATGGGTCGTAGCTCCGGCCCGAGGGCCGGTGTGGGAATCGGATTTCTGGTGCTGGCACTCGCCGGCCTGCCGTCGAGCCTCCAGGCAGAGGCGGTCTTCTATGACCCGGACGGCATGCCGCTACCGTTCGAGACCTTCGAGGAGGTCGAGGAGTTCTTGGAGACGGCCGACATCGTCTGGAAGGAGAAGCTGGCCTCGGGAACGAACAAGAGGAAGCGCAAGATCCTGTTGGAAAAGGACGGTGTGCGGGCCCACGCCATCCTTCGCACGGGCTACGAGGTCAAGGACAGTCCAGGTGGCGGGTTTGTCGATTCGTGCCATTCCGAGGTTGCGGCGTATCGATTGAGTCGCCTGCTGGGTATGGAGAGCGTGCCACCAGCGGTGGCGCGCAAAGGAGGGTCGATTCAGATCTGGGTCGAGAAGGCGACGACCGATGCATCCCGCAGGAAGAGTGGCACCGAGCCGGAGGATCCCATCGCCTTCGAGCAGCAGCTGCAAGTGATGGGGTTATTCGACAATCTGATCGCCAACACGGATCGAAACCCCGGCAACATCCTGATCGATGGAGAAGGTAAGGTCTGGTTCATCGACCACACCCGCAGTTTCGCCGGCCAGACTGAGCTCAAGTATCCCGACAGGATCACCGGCTGTGACCAGGAGTTGTGGGAGCGCCTCCAGGCCCTGTCCGATGCCGAGCTCAAAGAGGCCATGCGGCCCTATCTCCGGCGGTATCAGAACGAGCTGCTGGTGCGCCGTCAGCTGGTAGTGCAGGCGATCCAAAGCCAGATCGACCTCGAGGGTGAAGACGCAGTGCTGTTCGTCCTGGATCCTCGATGAGAGGATGCCGGGCGACTGAGGTCGTCACGAGGTGCCCTGGATCCAGGGTCTCACCCGAATCCGTATTGCGATCCAGGAGAGAGTGCAGGGGAGACCTTCCAGTTCTCGAGATGGACCTGCGCCTGGTTCTGGTCTGTGGTCGCCGCCCCCCTACGCCCCAGCTTCAGATCATTCGAGAGGTGCTTTGGAAGCCGTGGCGAGAGCGGCCGAGGTGTCGAGGTCGGGTTTCTTCAAGAAACGCTGGCGGTGGAACTCGATGCCGGTGAGCCACTGCATGGAATTCCCCGAGCCGCTGGCGTAGCCCATCATCTCCCCCAGGCCGTCGAAGGTCAGAAGCAGCATCATTGTCGGCAGGACACGCGGCAGGAGGTCAGAGCGACCTGAGTCGATGAGGGTTCGGACGCAGCGCGAGGTTCGGATCAGCGGTATCAGTGGAGAAGCCAGGGTAAAGAAAAGGCGTTTTCCGAGGGACCATTGCCGGGCTCGATTGGCGGCAAAGAGGCGCCCACCGCAGAAACGCAGTTGGATCGAAGGCCTGAAGCGGGCGAAATTGAGGTGGATCATCCGGGCCCGGGGCTCGAGATAGAAGCGCTGCCCCTGCCTCGCCAGATCCCATTGCATGGCACTCTCCGCTTCCAGGATGTCAGGCAATCGGTCGCCATAGGCCAGTAGCAGATCCCTTTTGTAACTGCTGTTGTGTCCCCCGATATGGTGGATCTCACCGCCTTTCCCGGGGTCGATCCAGTCACCGTACTCGATGACGAAATTGGCCCACGAGACCGTACTTCCAGGATTGGCATTCGAGAACAGCGCCCCCACACCCGCCCAGGGCTCGGCATGTCGGGCGATGAGCGCCTCGGCCCACCCTCGAGCCGGGAAGCAGTGATCCTCGGTCAGGGCGACCACCGGTGCCGACGCCGCTTGGATTCCGGCAGCGCGCATCTCGGAGGAGGAGTCGGTCTTGGCGACTTCGACGAACTGCCAGGAGGCGAAATCAGACAAGGCCTCTTCGTCGAGATCGACTCTCACCGAGGATGGGCCCACTACGACCACCTCCAGGCGATCACAAACAGTCTGCCGTCGGAGCGCAGTGGATGTCGTGCGCAGGGTCTCGAAGGAGTCGGGGGTGACCATCACCACCGACAGTGCAATTTTCTTTGGCTTCTCAGTCATTCCGTGTCCAGTCAGGCCGAGGTTGGATGAACGGTGGTCTGTGGCTGACGCCTGTCTCTTCCGCTGTGCCCTCCACCCTGTAGAATCGCCGCACGCTCAGGGGAGGCCTCCGGTGCGGGGAGCATTATGGAGCAGGCGCTGTCGAGCGGCAAGCGAGATCGAGGAGGGACGGAGACAGAGCTCCGAGAGCGGGGAGAAGATGGTATGCCGATGAGGTTCTTGTCAGAACTCTGGGGGCGGCAGGTGATTGCGATCAGTCTGGTCCTCCTGCCGATGCTGGCCTGCTCGCTGCCGGAGAAGGAATCTCCTATGGCGCTCTCCAATGCCCTGTTCGTGGACCCTGCGACGAAGGGTTTCTCCCGGAACCCGGAGCTCCTGGAGCGGATCGTGG
>JAUVRX010000055.1 GCA_030597375.1 Acidobacteriota bacterium | reverse complement strand
TCGGGTCGGACCCGCCTCGACATGGCAGTGGTGGCAGGCCTGGTTGCAGACCAGCCCGACGTTGACCTGCAGCGTCGTCACAGGGCCTCGACGCAACGGCTCCAGGCCATGCTTTTGAAACAGCGAGTCGAAGGAGCTCTGGGGGGCCGGTGAGATCATTGCGGTCGATCATTCTAACCCGCATCATTCTTACAGGCTGGTCCTGGCCGATCCCAGCACTATCAACAAGATAGACTGCCTCTACCGTGCCAGAAGCAAAGGCCAGAAGAAAGGGAGGGAATCGATGCTCAGCAGACAGCGCTCGATAGGGGTTCGGTTGCAGCCAAGGCCGTTGATGGCTCGGCTGGCCTTCACTGCAACCTGTTTTGCAGTGGCTACATCTGCAGTCGCCTTCGAATTCGCAGTCCGTTTCGACGCCGCCACTCACGGGGAAGCTGTCGACGGGAGAGTTCTCGTCCTGATCTCGAGCAACGGCGAAACAGAGCCCCGCCTGCAGGTGACTGCCGGGCTCGAGGCCATCCTGGTCGTCGGTGTCGATGTCGAAGGACTGGCTCCCGGTTCGCCTGCACGGATCGACGGCAGCGCCTTCGGCTACCCCATCCAGAGCCTCTCCGACCTGCCGGCCGGTCAGTACTGGGTTCAGGCGCTCCTGCATCGTTATGAGACCTTCCACCGCGCCGACGGCCATGTCGTCAAGCTGCCCATGGATCGAGGCGAAGGCCAACACTGGAACCGGGCGCCAGGCAATCTGTACAGCACGCCCGTACAGGTCCTTCTCGATCCAGGCGAAGAGCGTCGAATCGACCTCGTGCTGACGCAGGTCATTCCACCCATCGCGGAACCGGAGGACACGACCTACGTCAAGCACGTCGAGATCCAGAGCAAGCTGCTGACCGAGTTCTGGGGCCGGCCGATGCATCTCGGCGCCCATGTCCTGCTGCCGGAAGGGTTCGAGGAGCACCCGGAAGCGCGCTACCCCCTGATGATCTTTCACGGCCACTTTCCCGACGACTTCGGTGGCTTTCGGGTCACACCCCCCGATCCTGATCTGGAGTGCGAGTACAGCGAGCGGTTCCAGCTGGATTGCTACAACAGAATCGTCCAGCAGGAGGCCTATGACCTCTACCAGACCTGGAAAGGGCCGGACTTCCCCAGGTTTCTGGCCATCGAGATCCAGCACGCCAATCCCTACTACGACGATTCCTATGCCGTGAATTCGGCCAACCTCGGGCCGTACGGGGACGCCATCACCTACGAGCTGATCCCCTACATCGAAGAGAAGTTCCGCGGCCTCGGCGAGCCCTGGGCGCGATTTCTCTACGGCGGGTCCACAGGGGGGTGGGAGGCCCTGGCAGCCCAGGTGTTCTATCCCGATGAGTACAACGGCTGCTTCGCCGCCTGTCCCGATCCGATCGACTTTCGCGCCTACACGCTGATCAATATCTACGAAGACGACAACGCCTACTTCATGGAAGGCGACTTCAACCGCATGGCGCGACCCGGACATCGCAACTGGCTGGGCGAGATCGACGTCACCCTCGAGGACTGGAACCACCTGGAGCTCGCCCTGGGCACCGACGCACGCTCGGGAGGTCAATACGACATCTGGCAAGCGGTGTACTCACCCGTCGGCGCGGACGGCTACCCCGCGCCCATCTGGGACAAACTCACCGGCGAGATCGACCACGACGTGGCGGAACACTGGAAGGCTTACGACCTGCGCCTGGTGCTGGAGCAGAATTGGCCGACCCTGGGGCCGAAGCTCGAAGGCAAGATCCACATCTACTGCGGCGACATGGACAACTACTATCTCAACAACGCCGTCTACTTGATGGAGGACTTCCTGGAATCGACCACCGACCCCTACTATGGCGGCGAGGTGGACTACGGCGATCGAGCCGAGCACTGCTGGAATGGGGACCACGAGAACCCGAACAGCATCTCTCGCCTGAGATACAACACCTTCTTTCTCCCGAGGATTCTGGAGCGCATTCAGGAGTCGGCCCCAGAGGACGCCGATCTGACGAGTTGGCGCTACTGAAACCGCCGGAAGTGACCCACTTCATAGGATTTACACCATCCCACCCCTACTCTGGGATCTGGGTTTCGCAGGTGCGGAATCCAGACGCCGGCTCGTCCCCGACTCGTACGCCGGAGGTGCCTCCGGTCGACTCCTTCGAGACGGGCCGGGAGGTGAAGCTTGCAGGGTCAACCGCAGCCAGACCGACCCCACCCGATCGAGCCTACGACCGAACCGGCCCGGCTTGGAAAATACGAGATTCTGGAGCGTATCGGCCAGGGCGGCTTCGGTGTGGTGTACAAGGGATTCGATCCGCACATTCAGCGATTCGTCGCCATCAAGACCTGCACGTCGCCCGACCCCGAGCTCCAACAACGCTACACCCGTGAAGCCCGGATCGCGGGCCAGCTCGACCACCCCAACATCGTCCGCATCTTCGACTTCGGCACCGACAACGGAACACCCTTCCTGGTCCAGGAGTTCCTGTCGGGTGAAGACCTGGACGCCAAGATCGGCCATCGTGCCTATGTCCCCCAGCCCGAGCGATTGCTGTACCTGATTCACATCGCTCGCGGGCTGCAGTATGCCCACCGCAAGGGTGTCATTCATCGGGACGTCAAACCGGCGAACATCCGCATTCTCGACGATGGCACCGCCAAGATCATGGACTTCGGCATCGCCATGCTGCAGCACTCCGACACCCGACTGACGGCGGCCGGTACCACCATGGGAACGGCCGCCTATCTGGCCCCTGAACAGATCCGCGGCGAGGAGATCGACGGCAGAACCGACATCTTCTCCTTTGGAGTCCTGGCCTACGAGTTGGTCACGGGGGAGCGCCCCTTCGGACAGGAGACCATCTCGGCCATCCTCTACGAGATCTTGAATGACGATCCGAGGCCGATCACAATGCCCACATCGGTTTGTCCCGAAGGACTTCGGCAGTTGATCTTCCGCTGCCTCGACAAGGAGCCCGATCGGCGCTACCCGGACTGCGGTGAGGTCATTGGGGCGCTGGAGGCCGTCCGCGAGACCCTGAAAGCCGACTCGCGGCCAAGAGATCTGACCACGGCCTTGCGCAAGTCCTCTTCGGGTGCAAGACAGGGTCCTCCAGCCGGAGGTGTCGGTGCGGGCCAGACCTCTCGGCAGTCCCAGGAAGAGATCGGCGCCTTCGACCCGGTGATTCGGCACGAGTGGACCCCTACCGGAATCGCAATCCCGAAACGGCGAGGCACGGTCAGGCGCTTCCTGTTGTCAGCAACGGCGTTTCTGGCAGCCGTCGGGACCTACGCATGGCTCGGGACCCAGGGCATTGCACCGTGGCCCGACGATTGGCAGGGGCAAGAATCCTCCAGTTCGGTCACAGCCTTCGAACTGTCAGGCGATGAAGCACCTGTGCCCGGGGCTGTCGCGGCTCGAGCCTCGGAAGCGACCAGCAACGCCGAAGATCCTGCAGCGACGGTAGCAGAGCCGACCGCAACAGCTTCAGATTTCCAAGCGGAACCGGAACCGACGCCAGAACCCGAGACGCCGGCTCCAGTCCCCGAGGAGGCTACCCTGACCGTAGCAGCCAGTTGGCACCCTGACACTACCGTCTCGATTGACAACGGTCGCCCCATGAAGCTGTCCAAGGGTCGCTCCATCCAGCTCGAGCCAGGCGGCCACAAAGCGGTCTTCTCGCTATCGACTCCCGACTACTCCGCCACGCAGACTCTTCGACTGGAGGTCGCGCCGGGTGAGCAGCGCACGCTCGAGAGCCCCATTCAGAGGCCCGGTCAACTGACCGTGCAAGCGAGCCTCGGCTCGCCCCAGGGGCTGGTCGCCGTGGACGGCAACCTCGTGGGAAGCAGTCCACTGCGGGGCCACAAACTGTCGCCGGGCCCTCATCGCCTCGATCTCTATCCCCTGGAGGGCGCCACCGCGCCGCTTGCCACGAGCCAACTCGACCTTCAGGCCGGCAAAGAGACCGTGGTGACCTTCGATCTGACCGGCCGGCAGGAGTTGTCGGTCCGCAACCGCGACAGTAGCCGTTGACGCGTCATCATCCCGATCAGGAGGTCATCGTGAGTCTGAAGCCATTGCATCGAGCCGCTCTCCTCATGGTCTGGCTGCTACCTCTTCTGCCGTCCATGGCCGCAGCCCAGCCGGCCAATACGACCGATGTCGAAAGCCTGCAGCGGCTGGCGCACGAGCGGTATGTCGAGGGTGATCTGGAGAGCGCCACACGGCTCTATCTCGAGATCGCCCGGTTGGAGACCTCGCCAGACACCAGGGCGAAGGCCTTCGTGACCGCCAGCTGGCTGCAACACCTGCAGCAGAGAGATCTGGCAGCTCTCGACTCCCTGACCCAGGCACTCACCCTCGATCCGCAGTTTCCGTTCGACGCCAGCCACTACAACCGAGACTTCGAGGTCTTGTACCAGAGGGCCGGGGACCAGGTCGCCCGGACCCGCCAACGGCGTGCCGACCGGAAAATCCAGGAGGCACTCGTCGCCATGGAAGCTGAACGGGATTTCGAGGCTCGCCTGCGGTTGCAAGAGGCTCTGGACCTGACGCCCGACAACGCCGTAGCGATCTACAATCTCGCTCTTCTGGATCTGGAAGGCGGAGCCGACGGCCAGGCCATGACGCGGTTCGAACGGGTCGTCTCACTCACCTTCAACGACTCCGATCCCAGCGCCTCGAGCCTCAGGGCCAAGGCTCAGACCAGCATCGGCGTGATTTTCTTCGAGCGGGGCGACTGGCAAGAGTCCGAGGCGGCCTTCCTGGAGGCCACCCGGGCCCATCCGGAGGAAGTCCTCGCCTGGAAGAACCTGGGTCTGGCCCGCATCGAGCAAGGCAACGACCCTGCCGCCGTTCAGGCACTGCAGACGGCGATCGGGCTCGACCCAGACGACCCCGAGCTGACCCGGCACCTTGCCGATGCGCTGACCCGGAGCGCCCGCGGACCGGAGGCCGTGAACCTGCTCACCCGCAGCCTGGAGCGACATCCACGGAACGCCACCCTCTGGTTGAGCCTGGGCGAAGCGCAGCTCCATCTGGGATCGTCAGAACAGGCAGCCCTGGCGTTTCAAAGAGCCATCGAAGCCGACCCCGGCAACACCGAGGCTGCAAGGCGGAACCTGGAGATCGTTCGCGGTCGCCTGACAACCGAGCGGGCCATCGTCGCCGGCTCGAAGACCGCTCCGCGGACCCGCAACAAGCCGATCCCCCCCAAGAAGATCGGTCTGCGCTTCGTGGAGCTGAACTACAAGAAGCTGAATCTCCGGGGGGCGCTGGTCGACAGCGTCAACAAGAAGACCCCGGCCGCCCGGGCCGGCCTGAGAAAAGGGGATCTCGTACTCTGGATCGGAGAGTACGGGCTGCTGAGTGACAAGGACTTCTTCGAGTACCTGAAACGGAGCCCACCGGGAGAGACCCTGGACGTGCAGTATCTGCGTGACGGCAGGCTGTACGGGGCCAATTTGCAGCTTCGGTGAGGCGGGGTGCTCCCCGTCTACCGGTAGGCCAGCTCCACCCATCCCTCACTGACCCAACCCTGTTGCCCATCCGGCAGGCTGACTCGCACCCAGTCCTGCCGCTGGTCCTGCACCCGAAGCTCGGTCCCCGCATGGACCTTGAAGCGAACGACCGAGCTCTCCTCGGGAGCCGTATGAACGTTGAGCTCTTGCGGCACGATGACGGCCACCGGTCGATCCGCGAATCGATGCACGAGCAGGGAGGCCGCCAGGGTGAGCAGCAGGACCAGGAGCAGGAAGGAGGTCCATCTGATCAGCTCCCGATGGGGCCAGACGAGCCCGAGACCGAGCATCGACCAGAAGAGCAGGTTGACCGTCAGCAAGCCGACGGCGAGCTCGCGATGACTGAGGCTGAAGTGCCAGAAGAAGAGTGTCGAAAGGACCTCTGAGGGCTCCGGTGGCTCGATGGCATCCTTCGTGCTCTGGCGGGCGAAATCCAGATTCGCCCGGACATCCTCGTCCCGAGGCCGCATCGCTCGACTCCTGAGATAGGAGGCGCTGGCTCTTCCGAGCTCGCCACGGCGCAGCAGAGCGTTACCCAGATTGTAGTGAACCCTGCCGTCATCGAAGCCCGCGCCTACCAGTCGCTGATACCCTTCAGCCGCCTTCGCGTAATCACCTTCCTTGTAGGCCGAATTGGCCTTCAGGAAGACCTCGGTGGCCCGCGCCCGAGAGAGCCCGCCCTGCAACTCGACGGAGGGCAGCTCGGTCACGGTCTCGACCTGCTGTGCCGCGTACAGCCCGCTGGCGTGCACGGTCAGCACAGCCAGGACGAACAGGCTCGAAGTCCACCAGCGGCTCATCTCTTGAGCTCTCCTTCCAACCGCTTCACCAGCGTCGCGACCTGCTGAGTCCAACCGCCGGCCTCGAGGGAAGCCGCGCCGAAATGAGCCGCCTCCAAGCGCTCCAGAAGATCGCGAGTCTCGCTCGACAGGGCCTCGCCGACACCCTGCGCCCGCAAGCTCTCATCCAACTCGGAGGGCGTCAGGGCACCGCCTTCCAGGCCCAGCTTGTCGCCGATGTACTGTCGCAGACAGAGCGATGCCGACTGCGCCATCGCCTCTGGATCGGGGTCCAATCCCGCAACCCGATCGAGCTCTCGACGGGCGCGGCGCAGCGCTCCCCGACGGCGCTGGAAAGCCAGGTCGTGTCGCATCCTCCTGCGGCGTTGCTGGACGAACCGGGCCGAGAAGTACAGGCCTATCGGTGCTATGAGGGCCAACAGAAACAGCAGAGTCGACCGGCGGGAATCGGAGGACCTGGAGACCGCATCCAGCTCACCGTAGATGGGAAGAATGTCGTCGGCCAGGATGCGGACCGCCACCTTGCCGGTATTCGGAGCGATGGACTCCGTGAGGTGGAGGTCTTCGTCGCCTGCCGCTGGAGAGACACTCAAGGGGATCTCCGCGGTACGAGCCGTCTGGTAGGTGGCGGTCTCGGGGTTGAAGTAGAGGATCTCGACAGGGGGGATGACCCAGTCGCCAGGTTGCAGGGGAACCAAGGCCTTGCTGAAGGTACGGGAGCCGGACAGCGAGCTGCCGCTGCGGTTGATCGACCGTTCCGGCTGGTCTGGGTAGATCTTGAAGGCGGGCAGCTCGGCGAAGTCGGGCTCACCGATCAGAGGCACGTTTCCCGTGCCACTCACCTTCAGGCGCAGGGTCGCCGACTCGCCGACCTTCACCTGCTGCTTGCTCAGGGAGGCTTCGACCGCAAAGTTTCCCACCAGACCCGAGAAGCCGGCCGGAGGGTCCGGCAGGGGCCGCACCTCGATATCGATCTCTCCACTGCGGAGCACCTTGGTCTCCGTTCTCGCCGCACCGAAGAAGTCGTCCATGATGCTCCTGGGGCGGCGGGGGTCGCGCAGCACGACCTCGCAGGTGAGCCGCGAAGCCGGGATGACGAACGAACCGAGCTCCTGAGGAAACAGGGCCTTGCGGATCTCACTGACCAGGTATTCCACACCGTTTACCGTCCTCTTGTACTCGCGCACCTCGCCCAGGTCTTCGACCAGAAAGCCCGGGAACTTCTGGGGCTCGAGCCGGGCATCGCCGATTCGCACCCGGCGGTAGAAGCGCCAGATGTAGACCACTTCCTGGCCGACGAACGGGTTGGTGGTGGAAACACGAGCTGTGATGAAGAGCTCGCGTCGCTGCTGCGGCTGAGCCGAGGCTTCGAGAATGCGCACCTGGAAGGGCTGGCTGGTCAGGATCTCCCCGTCGACCTCCGTCGTCACCGCACCGATCTCGAAGACACCCGCGGCCTTCGGTACCAGCAGGTAGTTGTGGGTGACGCTGGAGCTCATGCGGCCATTGATGAAGCTCATCTGTGTCGATTGGCCCTGCGGATAGACGTCGAAGCTCGGGATCTCCGGCAGAATCGGCCGCGCCCCGCGCGAGCCTTCGATGACGACGGTCAGCAGGAGTTGGTCCTCCACCGTCGCTTCCGGGCGATCGATCGTGGCGACGATCGCCGCTGCCCATGCCCCTGTGGCCAGCCCGAAGCCGACGAGCCAGACCAGGGCCAGGAGATCTCTTCTCACCAGTCCTTGTCCCCCTTCGCTCGCCGCCCGCGCCCGGCATGCTGTCGGCTCGGGCGCCCTTCCTGCAGGGCCTGGAGATAGCGCTCCGCCTCCTCGGGAGTCAGTCCTTCGAGGGACTCCGGCTCGGCGGAGCCCGTGTCACCGGCCTGCGCCTCCTGGCCATCCGGAATACCGTCACCATCGGTATCCATCTGATTGGGATCGGTCTCGCCCGGATCCAATCGCCCATTGCGATTCAGATCCTCGGCACCATCCGGCAGACCATCGTCATCACTGTCGGCGTCGTCGGGATCGGTCGGATTCTCGGCGCCCTCCTCGAGTTGATCGGGAAGGCCATCCTGATCCCTGTCCTGGGCGGCTTCAGACTGCTGCTGGCCTTCCCCATCCTGGGACTCAGCCTCCGGCTCCTCCTGTCCTGCGCTTTCTTCCCGGTCGGAATCCTGTCCCTCTTCCTGCTGCTTGTCCTGCTGTTGTTGTTCCTCCTGCCGCTTCTGGGCCTCTTCGTGCCGACGGCGGATCTCATCGCGGACAAACTCGAGATTGAACTTGGCATCCTCATCGTCAGGATCGATCTCGAGCGCCGCCTTGTAGAGCTCGACAGCCTCCTGGAGCCGCCCCTGCCGGTAGGCCGAATTCGCCAGGTTGTAGAGCGCCTGCCCTCGAACGCCCGGGTCCGGCGCCATGGCCGCCTTCGTGAAGGTCCGATCGGCCTGCGGGTAGTTGCGCATCTGATACTGGGTGCTGCCGACGTTGAGAGCCACCTCCGGATCGTCGGGACGCTCCACCTGCAGATCGACGAAGCCCTGCAGAGCGACGTCGTAGAGCCCCTCTTCGTAGGCTTCATAGGGACTGCTGGGCCGGCGACGACGCTCGCCTCCCTCCTGGTCCTCGGTCTCCGGAGCTACCTGCAGCGAATCCTGCTCCGCCGGTGGCGGGACCTGGGCTCGCAGACCCATCCAGCCGACAAGAACAGCGGCGACCCACAGCCAGATGGCTTTTCTCGGAGTCCGTGGGCTCCTAGGCATTGCCCGATCCTCGCCGCAGCCGTGGTGAGATCAAAGACTCCACCATGAGGAAAAAGAGCGCCATGGCTACCAGCCACTGGTAGCGCTCTTCCCATCGCTGTCGCCGTTTGGAGCCCAGTTCCTGATCCTCCAGAACCGCCTTGATGCCCTGGGAGTAGATCTGCTCGAGATCCAGATCGCCCGTCACCGAGCGGACGTAGCGGCCCCCGGTCTCGAGAGCGATCTTCTGCAGCGTCGGCTCATCCAACCGACTGAGCACGATCTCGCCTCGGCGGTCCCGGCGGAAGCCGCCACCAGGACCTGGAATCGGAGCTCCTTCGTCGCGGCCGATGCCGATCGTGAAAATGCGAACTCCAGCGATCTTGGCCTCCTGGGCCGCCTGCAAAGCCTCGCCACTGTGGTCTTCGCCGTCGGTGATCAGGATGATCGCCTGGGAGCTGTTGGCCGCGCCTTCGAAAGCGTCCAACGAGACCCGAATCGCCTCTGCCAGGTTGGTTCCCTTGACCGGAATGAGATCGGTGTCGAGGGTATCCAGGAAGATCTCGGCCGCTCCATAGTCCAGCGTCAGCGGGCACTCCACAAACGAGATCCCGGCGAAGGCCACCAACCCGATGCGGTCACCCTGCAGCAGTCCGAGGAGATCGGCAATCTCACGCTTGGCGCGCTCGAGGCGGCTGAGCCGACCGGCGCTCTCGGCATCTTCAACCAGCATGCTGTCGGACACATCCAGGGCGACGACGATATCGACACCCTCTCGCTTGACCTCCTCCCAGATGAAGCCGTACTTCGGCTCGGCGAGGGCCAGGACGATGGCGACGAGGCCAAGGAGGACGAGTATCGCCTTGAAGTACTGACGCGGCCGACTGACACCGGCAGTGAGTCGAGCCAGGAGCTGCGGCGATGCGAAGCGCCTCAGCAGCAGCGTGCCGGTGCGAAAGGTGAACACATAGAAAGCCACCGTCAGAGGTACGAGCCACAACAGCCACAGCGAGCCCGGGCTACCGACTCGAACGTCCTGACACCCCGTGACCAGGAGCAGCAGCGGCAAGCTCGACAGATAGATGACAGGTCTCATGGCTTCAGGGCAGCTTTCTGAATCGAGTCCCGAGCAGCACGACTTCCAACAGCAGCAGAATCAGGGCAGGAACGAGAAACCGACGATACTGCTCGTCGTATTCCATGTAGGTACTGGTCTTGATCTCCGTCTTCTCCATCTCGTCGATCTCCTCGTAGATCGACTCGAGTGCGGTGGTGTCCTCGGCCCGGAAGTACCGGCCTCCGGTGCGGTCGGCCATCTCGCGCAAGGTCTCCTCGTCGATCTCGACGCTCTCGTAGACCACCTGCTTGCCGAACAGGGAGTCGACAACAAAGGGCGCTTTGCCGCGGGTTCCGGCACCGATGGTGTAGACCTTGATATCGAAAGTCTCGGCGATCTCGGCCGCCTTCTGTGGACTCAGGGCACCGGCGTTGTTGCGCCCGTCGGTGAGCAGGATGATCACCTTGGAGTCGGCCTGCGAATCTCGCAGACGCTTCACCGCGGTTCCCAGAGCCGAACCGATGGCGGTGGCGTCACCGGCGATGCCGATCTCGACGCCCTCCAGGAAGGTGGCCACGATGCCATGATCCAGGGTGAGTGGACACTGGGTAAAGGCCTCACTGCCGAAGACCACCAACCCGATCTGATCGTTGATCCGCCCCTGAACGAACTCGTCGACGACCTCTTTGGCCACCTGCAGGCGGTTGCGGCGCCGATTGATGGGGCGATCGGCGTCCAGATCGAGCGCCTGCATGCTGCCCGAGGTGTCGAGCACCAGGACGATATCGATGCCCTCGGTACGTACCTGGGTCTGTTTGCGGCCGGTCTGGGGTCGGGCCATCGCCAGAATCAGGAGGGCAACGGTGAGAATTCTCATGCCCTCCACGAAGCGCCGGATGTGACTCTTCCGCGACGGCTTCAACCGCTGCAAGGTGCCGATGTCGGAGTAGCGCACGGCGGCTGGTCTTCCCCGCCGCCGAGCCAGCCAGGGCAGCACCCACCACGCTGCGACCCAGAGGACGAACAGCGGCACCAGAATCCACAAGAGCCACTGATCGGCGAAGTACAGCTCGGTCATGCCGCCTCCTCGAGCGGTTCGTCCGGCTCTCGTGTCGCCTCGACGAAGCGCAACGCCCGCTCGTAGGTGAGCTCGATATCCGGCCTGGCGGGGTCATGGTGGGCGAACTTGACCTGGTCGGTCTCCCGCAGGAACTGTCCCAACTGCTCGCCCTGCCCCTCCTCGGGCCCCTCTCCCAGATCCAGCCAATCGAGAATCTCTTCCGTTGTCAGGTCGGTGGCATTGAAATCGAATCGGTTCTCCACATAGGAGCGAATCGTCTCCGAGATCTGGAAGTGGAAGCGACGCACCGCCTCGGGATCGTCGAAGTCCGTCCGCCGCAAAGTGGCCAGCGTTTCGAAGGCAATCTCATGCGCCGGTCTCAGAGGTACCTGTGACAAACGCCTTCGCCAACGCCGTACCCACCAGACAACCGCTAGCGCTACGCCGATGGCGAGCAGGGATCCCAACCCGATCCACAGCCAGGGTGGCCGGCGTCCGACGTCCCGCAAGGGTTTGAGATCTCGAATGTCCTCGGCTCGACCCGACGTCGGCAGAACCGATTCCACTTCGACGAAAATCTCTGACGTCGTGGCTTCGCTCCACGGCTCTGCTGGGTCGGTCCTGGAGTCCGGCGCCTGCGAACCCGGCGGTTGTCCTGGTCGATAGGCCACCGTGACCGGTGGCAGGACGTACGAGCCCACCAGGTCCGCCCGCAGCTGGTAGTACCGGCTTTCGATGACTCGACCCCGGCTTTCCCGAGGCTCGTCTCGACCGAGCTCCACGAGGCGGAATCCGGCGATCTCGGACCCCGGATCGGGTATCTGGACCTCCCAGGTCGGGTCGTAGTCGACCGTTACCCGGAATGTGATGAGGTCACCGGTAGTGGCCACGGCCCGATCCACCGACGCTCGGACCTCGACCGGCGCCCTCGGCTCCTCGCCAGGGAGGACTTCGGCCTGTCGCTCACACCCTGGCAGGAGGATGAGGCCAGCCAGCAGCGCACCGCATTTCACCGCCGACTTCACCCAGGCTGTCGAGCGCTCGACCTCAAGGCTCACGTTTCAGTTTCTCCGGAAAGAGCTCGACGTCCTGGGCCGCCAGCTCGCTGTCGACCAGGGCCTGGTAGGCCGACTGCATCTTCATCAGCCGATAGTCACGCTCTACGGCCGAGCGCACCTTTTCGAAAGTGGGCTCCGAAGCTTCTTCTCCCGCCTTCGGTGGCGGCGTGAATCGGCCCTTGTTGGCCTCGAAGTGGTTGCGCAGATCGGCCTCATCGATCTCGATCTGACTGAGAATCTCCTGTTCGGCGAACCGAGCCACTGCCAGCTGCTTGAGAAGCTGGCCATGCTGCCGCAGGACCTCGGGAGCCCTGTCGTATTCGAGCGTGAGCGCCTTGCGCCACAGGAGCGCGTCGGCGACGTACCGCTCGAGGAGTCTGGAACGTCCCGCGCTCGAGGCCAGCTCGGTCGCCAGCTCGGGGGGCAGGTCGTCCAGCGCCCGCTCGACCTCGGACCGACGGATCTCGTCCTCGCCGATGCGGGCCACCACCGGGTCGTCGGCCGGACGCTCCACCGCTGACTCGCCCAGACCGGCTCGGTTGCTCAGCGCGGCCTGGGCGGCGAACGACCGGCCCAGGCGCTCCAGCGTCTGGACGATCCTGCCTGCCAGCTCTTCGTTGAATTCACCCGCTCCCATGGTCTCGGCTTCGTAGTACCAGCGCAGGGCGCTCTCGTACCGACCGGCTTCCAGATAGTTGTTGCCCAGGCTCGTGGCGATTCCGGCCCACACCTGCCGATCGGGACGTCCGACCTCCAGGTAGCGCTCGTACTGCAGAGTCGCCTCGTCCAGTGCGCCAGCCGCCTGCAACTTCGCAGCTACCTCGCGAATGCCCGCGGCATCGATCGGGCTCCCGGTCTCATGGGACGACCTCGATACCAGAACCCAACCCAGAACCAGCAGGACAAGCAGCACGACCACGAGCAGCCCGCGGCTGAGCCCATCGACATGGGAGGCGGTCGGCTGCACGGGGGGCTCACGCAACTCCATCGGGCTCCTCCATCCCTACCGCCGCCTCTCCCTGGCGTGGAAGTAGCGCACCAACGAATCCACATAGTGCGGGTCGTCAGCCTCGATCTGCACCTCGCCGGCACCTGCAGAGCGCAGGAAATGCTTGCGCTGCACCGCCTCGTCGTGGCTGAGGAGGCGCAGCCCCTCGGTCAGGTTGCGGTCGCTGGTGTCGACCAGGATGGTCTCTCCGGTCTCGGCATCCTCGAGCTCCAGGAGTCCGATCGCGGGCAGATCCTCTTCCCG
>JAUVRX010000147.1 GCA_030597375.1 Acidobacteriota bacterium | reverse complement strand
GGGAGGACGATGCTTTCATCCGGCAGACCGCCCTCAAGTACGACATTCCCTGCATCACCACCCTCTCCGGGGCCATGGCGGCGGTCGAAGGGATCGCAGCCTGGAAGTCCCAGGAGCTCGACGTCGTCTCACTGCAGGAGTGGCATGGAGGGGCGTAGGGGCGTAGAGGTTTGAAGCGGCCGGACCTGTGCCGGCCGTTGGAGCAGCTACCCAGCGAGGTTGTCGAAGGGAGGCCCGTCCGGGGAGACCCCAGGAGGCTATCCTCCCTTCCGCTGCGAGAACCTCCTTGGGTCCCCCTCGAACGAACCTCTGGCACCACTGAGGCGGTGGGACGTAAGGGCGTAGAGGTTTTGAAGCGGCCGGACCCCGTGCCGGCCGGGGTGTGCGGGGGTGCCCAGGATCCCCAAGCCCCTACTGCCCTACGGCCTCGCGGCCAACCGGGGCGGACGTCTCTCTAGAGGTCTTTGCGAGCGTCTTGGAGTCGCTGTGCGGTCGTGGTAGCGCGTTGGGACCAGAAGTCGGCGACGGGGCCGGAGAGGTCGTGCCAGCGGTGGTGACGGTCTTGCCAGGCCGTGGCCTCGCCCTCGAGCCATTCCAGCATCGCTGGGGGGTCCTGCCCGAGTAGAGCCTCGAGCGCATAGCGGCGCTCGGCAACGCGGGTCGCCAACTGCAAGTCCCTGCCGGCCCTCACCAGATCATTGCGTACGAGGATGATGCCACTACGAACCGGGCTGAGCAGCGAAGCGAGCCATTTCTCACCGCCCTCGGCTGTAGGGTCGGGCAGAGCCGGGGCGTCGCGGAGGTGGAGAGGCAGGATGTCCTGTTGGCCCAGTTCGAGGACCTCCTGGTTCAGCACCTCCCGCAGCAGCTCTCCCCACGCTTTGTAGAACGGCGAGGCCAGCTCTTGAAGCTTCTCGAGGTACGCAGGCAGCCAGCTCAGGAGGTGCTCCCAGAGGCAGGTCGTGCGGAGGTGCCTCCATCGTTGGCCGGTGGCCTCATCCGGTGCCTCTGATTCCAACTCGCACAGGCGGGCGTAGAGGGCCAGGACGAGCGCCAGATGATCGGCCTCGGGAGGGGGCGTCTGTTCGAGGACCCGCCAGAAACCGGCAATCCGATCCCGACCCTCGCCTCGCAGCATCCCCCCGGGGCCGAGGTAGACAGAGGCGTAGGGATAGAGCTGAAACAGGAACAGGTCGTCGTAATCGGCCGGCTCGGGCGGAGCGCCGAGTCTCAAGATCTCGGCGATTCTAGGCGTCTCAAGGCACGGTGGCTCGGCGAGGGCGGCGAGAGATCGAAGCAGCTCCATGGCGGGAGTGCCAGGTGGATTGCCGGTACGGGCCGGGGAGCCCTACCGTCGAGCCTCTTCGGGCAGCCGGTAGGCGGCCTTGACCGGTTTCACCGGACGAATCAGCCAACTGGGCCGTCGAGTGCCGTCAGGAGAGTAGACCATCGCCGAGCGGGTCTTCTCGAGCCACGCATCGAAGACCTCCGTACTCTTCTCGGTGTCCACCCAGATCTCGCCGTAACGGTCTCCTCGCTTGGCCTTGCGCACCCTGACGGCCTGGTGCCAGCAGTGCATGCCGGAAATGGGGTCGGGATGGACGGGGAAGGTCATGTTCTGGTGGACGCCCGCATCGGTCCACCAGATCCGGCTGGTGTCCGGGTCGCTCGAGGGGTAGGGCTCGACGCCGCGCTTGCGCTTTAGTGTCCACTGCGATCCCTTGCGGTCCAGACTGGCGGTGGCCATTAACTGGCGCTGGCCGTGATCGTGGATCTTCCAGCGTCCCATGTGGTGGCTACAGGCCACGACCCCGGGCTTGATGCCTTCAGTCACCCAGGCCTTCAGCACGAAGTAGCCGATCTCGGTCTCGACCCGCACCAGATCACCGGTCTCCTGGATACCCAATCTCTTCGCATCGCTTGGATGCAGCCAGAGCGGATTGGTGTGGGCGATCTCGTCCAGCCACTTGGAGTTGGCAGTGCGGGTGTGGATCTGTACCGGCAGTCGGAAGGTCGAGATGAGGACCATCTGGTCTTCATCCATGTTCTCGGGGTGAACGTGGCTTCGGATGTAGGTGGGCAGGGCGTACTCTTTCCATCCCCACTCGGCGAGGGTAGATGAGTAGAACTCGAGTCGGCCACTGGGCGTCGGAAAGCCCCGCAGGACTTCTCCATCGACCCGCACACCCGCTGGCCGTCGCCCCTCGTCATCGCCTTCGGGTGTACCGGTGGGTGCCATGTTCAGGGGTGGTGGCGCCGGCGTCCGCGTCAAGACCCGTCCAAAGCGGTCCTCCGCGATCTCCTCGAGATCCTCGAGCGGCACCGGATTCTCATAGAGCGGTCCGATGTCGGAGGCCACCTCGAAGGCACCGTAGCGTCGCATGTACTCGAGGGGTTTCAGGCCTTCCCGTGCCGCCGCATCGGGCAAGCCGGGTACCGAATTCTCGAAGATCCAGCCGTAGTATTCGTCGACAGTCAGGCGCTCGCCGGGCCGCTCTTTCGATTCCACGAAGGGGCGGATGCCGAGGCTGCCATCGGGATCGATCCGCCATGAGAGCTCGAACCAGAACTCGTTCTCCTCCCAGACTTCGCCGGGATTGCTGTGGCGGGTGTCGGTGATGGTCTCCCCCAGTCGCTCCCTGGCGGCGCGCAGCACGGGCTGACGGAAGCCGATCCACTGCCCGGCGTAGGTCTCATAGGAGTGGAGGTCGTGGCGCTCGGAGCCCAGGCCCATGGGCAGAATGTAGTCGGCGAAGTAGGCCGTCTCGTTCCAGGTCGGCGTCAGAGCCACATGCAGCCCCACCTGACTCTCGTCGGCGAGCATCTCGATCCAGGAGAAGCCGTCCGGATTGGTCCATACCGGGTTGTAGACCCGGCTGAAGTAGACATCGAGTCGCTTGCCGGTCTTCTTGACCAGGTGGGGTAGCAGAAAGGAGAGCTCGTTCATGGCCAGCGGGAACTCGAGCGGCCAGGTCAGCTCGTTCCAGTGCTCGGGGTGCCGCGGCAGGTGGATGGGCCTCGGAACGAACTTGTTCCAGGCGTTGGGGTACAGCCCGCCGGGTGTCGCCACGGCCCCCAGCAGGGCGTTGAGCATGAAGAGAGTGCGGGATACCTGCCACCCTCCTTCGTTACCGGAGGCGGCGCTACGCCAGTTGTGGGTCGAAAGGCGCGTGCCGGCGGTGGAGACGATTTCTGCCACCTGGCGCAACACGTCGGCCTCGATGCCAGACTCCTGCGCTGCGAAGTCGAAGGTGTAGCTCTGGTACTCCGCCTTCAGAAGGCGCTCGAAGCTCTCGAACGTCGGCTCCAGGCCGGGGTGCTCCTTGTCGAGATATTCCTGCCAGTTCCACCAGCGACGCACGTAATCGCGGTCGTACAGATTGTGTTGGATGAGGTAGTTGGCGATGGCCAGGTGGATGGCGGCCTCGGAGCCCGGTTGCGGCGCCAGCCAGAAGTCGGCATGGGTCGCGGTGTTGGAGAGCCGCGTGTCGAGCACGATGAGCTTCGCACCCTGTTGCTTGGCTTCGATGATGCGTTGGGCGTGAGGGTTGAAATAGTGACCTGTCTCCAGGTGCGCGCTCACCAGGAAGATGACCTTGGCTCGAGCGTGGTCGGGGCTGGGCCGATCGATCCCGGTCCAGAACTGGTAGCCGCAACGGGCGCCCGACGAGCAGACGTTGGTGTGCGAATTGTGAGCGTCGCAGCCCCATGCAGCCATCATCCGCTCTGTAAAGCCGTCTTCCCCCGGCCGGCCGACGTGGTACATGATCTCTTCTTGCCGACCCTCCTGGATGGCCTTGCGAATGCGTCCCGCCAGGTCGTTCAGAGCCTCGTCCCAACCGACTCTCTCCCACTTGCCTTCGCCCCTCTTGCCGACCCTCTTGAGCGGATGCAGAATCCGATCGGGATCGGTGACCTGGTTGAGCGTCGCCGGTCCCTTGGCGCAGTTGCGGCCCCGTGAGCCGGGGTGCTCGGGATTGCCTTCGAACTTCCGAACCTCGAGCGTGCTCTTGTCGATGTAGGCCAGCAGGCCACAAGCCGATTCGCAGTTGAAGCAGGTGGTGGGCACCAGCATGAAGCGCTTTTCGACCCGCTTCGGCCAGGCTTTCGAGTCGAGCTCCACCCAGTCGTCCCAACGTTCCTTGGGAGGAAACGAGGCCAGGTGGATACGGCTGGCTCCCGGGTAGAAGGTCTCACCCCGCGCTTCGCACTCCGCGCGAGCGGCACTGACTCTCTCGTTGAGGTCTTTGATGCTCATCGCGTAGCTCCTAGAAGATCGGGCCAAGCTTCTCAGGCAAGCGGTACGGCCTGGCCTGCCTGTACGTAGGCATGCTCGAAGGCGAGCAGGCCGATGAGGGCTAGCGGTACTGCGATCGGAGCGCCGATCCAGGGAGCGCCGATCGCCACCGCCGCCAGTACGATTCCGGTCCAGAAGAAGGCCTTGAACCGCCCTCCAGTCATCTCGTGGGTGGCCGCCCTGGCATGTGCTGTCGAGTGGGTGAGTGTGATCTCACCCAGGACCATCAGGACATGGACCAGGCTGGCGGCAGCCAGTCCCCAGAGTAGAGGAGCGACGGCTCGTTGCTCCCCGAGCAGGGCGAACGGCAGCAGCACGGCCGAGCCGCCCATCAGGGTCTGCACCAGGAGGTGTGCCGGCAGCAGCGGACTCTGCCAAAGGTCTCGCGCCTTGGCCTGTGCAAACAGATAGGCGGTGTAGATGGCCGTCATGGCGGCCAGGGGTATGCCCGGCCACAGGAGCATCTCCTGCCAGGTGCCCTTGCCTAGCAGGCTGGCCAGAAGATGGAGCCCCAGAACAGCCGAGTAGCCTCCGATGACGTAGGCGCCTCGCACCAGCCAGCTGCGCCAGTGTGATCGGGTGAAGATCATATAGAAGCGCTCTGGATGATCCAGGTCCCAGATCAGCAAGACCCCGGTCAGGCCCAGGAAGACCATCGCCACGACCGGCGCGGCCCAGAGCCAGAGCGAGCTCGTCGGATCGATGACGCCGAACAACACCAGGAGGGCTGCCACCAGGTAGGCGCCTGCGGCGATCCCCTTGGTCAGCGTATAGAGGCTCACCCTCCAGTCCCAGGGCGCTTTGTGCGGCACGTCGTAGGCGAGCACGGCCGCGGCCGAGGAATTGTTCGCATCCGGGCTGCCAGAGACGACATTCTGGCCGCCCTGTTTCTGCTGGCTCCACATGAAGATGCCACCGGTAGGTCGCTGGGCCGCCAACGGATCGAGTGTCGCCTGATGGGCACCCCGGTAGAAGAGCTTCGGATGCGTCTCCTTGTCTGGACGCCGCACGGCGACCGGCTGGCGGTGAACCATCTGGGAGAGCCTGGAAGTCGGCTCGTTCATGTCCCCGATCATGATGGCTTCGGTGGGGCAGACCACCACGCAGGCCGGTTCGAGGCCCACATCCAGACGATGCGCGCAGAAGTTGCATTTCTCGGCCGAATGATCCTCCGGATTGATGAAGATCGCGTCGTAGGGGCAGGCAGCGATACAGGCCTTGCACCCGATGCAGATGGACTTGTCGAAGTCTACGATGCCGTCGGACCGCTGGTGCATGGCCAGGGTCGGACAGGCGGCGACGCAGGGTGGGTCTTCGCACTGGTTGCACCGGGTCACCTGAAAGGCCCGTCGGGCCTGTGGGAAGGTTCCTATATCGACGTACTTGACGTAGGTACGCGTTACCGACAGTGGCACGTCGTTCTCGGACTTGCAGGCCGTCGTGCAGGCGTGGCAGCCGATGCAGCTCTCATGGTCGATCACCTTGCCCCATTTGAGTGATTCGGTACGTGTCTGAGCTGGTAACGGCTCTGCCATCGAACCTCCCTCCCGTTTGCAGGTCTCAATGTTAAGAGATGGCGTGCGCGAACCGCAAACGTCGATCCGGGCGCTTTGACATGACCCGCCCATTGCAGCAAACTGGTCACCTCGAGGGCATGAGGATGACATCTGAGACTCCGCAGGATTCGTCGGAAGCCGCGACCAGGGAGGCACCCGGACGGGGTTGGCTGGATCCAGGCAGCCTTTCCACCAGTGAAGGGACGACCGCCCTCGTGCACCTCTACCGAGGCGAAGTGTCTCGCTCCAATACCTGGCGCACTCGCCTCGACGCGACGACCAACTGGGCCGTGGTGACCACGGGCGTCGCGCTGTCCTATACCTTCGGCGCCGTCGACAACACTCCGGTGGTGATCCTCATCGTCAGCCTCCTGGTGGTGCTGTTTCTTTTCATCGAGGCTCGCCGCTATCGCTATTACGAGCTTTGGACCCATCGAGTTCGCCTACTGGAGATGAACTTCTACTCCGGCTTGCTGTCGGCCAACTTCAAGCCGGAAGTGGGTTGGGCACAGGAAATCGTCGACACTCTGCAGCGGCCATCCTTCCCCATCGGGCTGCTGGAAGCTCTGGGTCGGCGCTACCGACGCAACTATGCCCTGCTGTTCTTCATCCTTACGCTGAGCTGGCTGGCCAAGATCGTCATTCATCCGACGTCGGTCGAGAGCTGGAGTCAATTCCTGGAACGGGCTTCGGTGGGCCCCGTTTCAGGTTGGGTGGTCCTGATCGGCGGGATCCTCTTCAATGCTGGACTGTTGGCGCTAGGTCTCTTTACTGTAGGCCTGCGTCATACCGACGCCGAGGTCTTCGACCGTACACCGCGCTTCTATCGGCGGCTCTGGGCCAGGATTCGAGCCGCGACGCGGGAGTCCCTGGAGATCGACCTGGGGTCCTTCAAGCCCCATCTCGGAGGCGGCCGCAAGCTCGTTTTCATTATCTCGGACGAGGTCGAGGCGGTCAGCAAGCCGCTGATGAATGAGCTCGACAGGGGAGTCACCCTCATCCGTGGACAAGGCATGTACAGCGGCAAGGAGCATGGCATCCTCATGTGCGTGGTACGCAGTCGGCAGGTGGAGTCACTCAAGGAGATCGTGCACCAGGCCGACCCGAACGCCTTCGTCGTTATCAGTGCCGCTCAGGATGTGCGGGGCGAGGGTTTCCGCCCTCGGGAAGCGTAGAGGCAGTGGGGCCTTGGGGCAGTGAGGCCTTGGGGGTTGAGGCGGACGGCGCCCCTACCCGCTGTTGCTTCATCGATTTACTCAGACTGTCGATCGGAGGTCGGTCGGGGGACCAGGACGCCTGGGGGCTATCCTCCCTTCCGCTGCGAGAGCCCCCTGGGGTCCTGGTGGCCGGAGCGGCCTCTTGGACGTTCCCGCGGGGCGGCCTCGCGGCGGGGGTGGGCT
>JAUVRX010000127.1 GCA_030597375.1 Acidobacteriota bacterium | reverse complement strand
GTCCGGAGAGTCCGGATCGAGCCGGGTGGCCTCGATGACGAGCCAGCCGGTATGTGAGGTGAAACGACCATGATGCGACGAGTCTGGCTGAGTGCCGCTATCGCGGGATTGTTGTTTTCGGGCCTGGCATTGGCGTCCGAGGCCGAAGGTGAAGTGAATCTCTTCGCCGGGGATATCGGCAACGCCATCTGGACCCTGGTGATCTTCATTCTCGTGGTCGTCGTCCTGGGCAAGTACGCCTGGGGACCGCTGCTGAATGCCTTGCAGCAGAGGGAGCAGTTCATTCGCGATTCTCTGCAGGAGGCGAAAGACGACCGCGAGGCAGCCGAGGCTCGGCTCCAGGAGTACGAGGCGAGGTTGCAGAAGGCCACGGCCGAGGCGACGGAGATCATCGAGGGAGGACGCCAGGCAGCGGAAAAGGTCAGGGCCCGAATCGAAGAGAAGGCGGGCGCCGAGGCCGACAAGATGCTGGATCGCGCCAAGCGGGAGATCGATCTGGCCAAGCAATCGGCGATCAAGGACCTCTACGCCACAAGTGCGGAGTTGGCGACCGACATCGCCGGCAAGGTGCTCAAGAGGGAGCTATCTGCCCAGGATCACGAGCGCCTGATCCTTGAATCCATTGAAGAGCTGAACCGGCAGAGCCGGAATTGACAGAGCTGTGAGCGACAGACCCAAGCCGAACGAGCAGGAAGTCGCCGTGGCCCGCATCTATGCGCGGTCGGCCTTCGACCTGGCCGCGGCGGAGGGTGCCACGGAGAGCCTCGAGGACGAGCTCGAAGAGCTGGTGAAACAACTCGATCGGGAGCCGGCACTGGAGAGATTTCTGAGCTCTCCTCTGGTGGAGATCGGCGAGCGACAGCAGCTGCTCGATAGGCTCTTCGAGGGGCGCATGAGCGAGATTCTCCTGGACACCTTGCAGGTCATGAACAGGAAGGGGCGATCTGGACTGGTGCGGGCCCTGGCGGCAGCCTATCGCCAGGAGCTCGAGGATCGAACCGGCCGGGTAACGGTGAGTGTACGTACAGCAGTCCCCCTCACAGAAGCTCTGCGCCAGCAGTTGCTGGAGGCGGCCGCTCGATTCACAGGTCGTAGGGCCACCTTGATGGAGACCGTTGACGAGTCGCTCATCGGCGGCATGATCCTCCTGGTCGGAGACCGCAAGGTCGATTCCAGCGTCGCCAAGGAGTTGCGACAGCTCGAGACCCAGTTCTTGGACAGGGCTTCGCAGGAAAGCCAGAAGGCCAAGACCTATTTTCTGGAATCGGCAAGCGAGTAGCGAGAGCCCGAGCCGTGCCAATTGAATCAGGGGTAACGCGATGAAGTTCAAGGTAGACGAAATCTCGTCTGTAATCACCGAAGAGATCCAGAATTTCCGACATGAGATCGACCTCTCCGAGGTGGGACGGGTGTTGAAGGTAGGCGACGGTATCGCCCGGGTCTATGGCCTCAGCAACGCCATGGCTGGCGAGCAGTTGGAATTCGCGAACGGACAGTTCGGCCAGGTCTTCAACCTGGAAGAGACCTCGGTCGGCGTGCCGATCTTCGGGGAGTACCTGGACATCAGAGAGGGTGACGAGGTCCGACGTACCGGACAACTGCTGAGCGTCCCCTGTGGCCAGCCCCTGGTCGGGCGGATAGTCGACCCCCTCGGTCGCCCCCTCGACGGCAAGGGAGCCGTCGAGACCGAGCATCGACGTCCACTGGAGTTCAAGGCTCCCGGTATTGCGGCCCGCCAGCCGGTCAACGAGCCGATGCAGACCGGTCTCAAGGCCGTCGACAGCATGATCCCCATCGGTCGCGGTCAGCGTGAGCTCATCATCGGCGACCGTCGGACAGGCAAGACCGCCATCGCCATCGACACCATCATCAACCAGAAAGGCAACGACGTGATCTGCGTCTATGTTGCCATCGGGCAAAAGGAATCGACGGTTGTCGGTGTGGTCGAGAAGCTGATGGATGTAGGCGCCATGGACTACACCATCGTGGTTTCGGCGTCAGCCGCGGATCCGGCTCCGCTGCAGTACATCGCTCCCTACGCCGGAGCGGCCATGGCCGAGTACTTCATGTACGGAGAAGGCCGTCCGACCCTGGTGGTCTACGACGACCTTTCGAAGCAGGCTCAGGCTTACCGGCAGTTGTCGCTGCTGCTACGTCGCCCGCCCGGCCGTGAGGCCTACCCGGGCGATGTCTTCTACCTCCACTCCAGGTTGTTGGAGCGAGCCGTGAAGCTGCGCGACGAGTACGCGGTGGTGCCTGCCGACACGCCGGCAGACACCAGGGATCGATCGGTGGCGATCGTGCCACCGAACGTCGAGGAGATGCCGAAGGAGCAGCGACCGGACAACGCCGAGGGGCTCTACTTCCGACCCCAAGGAAAGGAGCGTGCCGAGGCTTGGGTGGAAAGCCTGCCCGACAAGGACAAATACCGGGTTCACAGATTTCCGGACAGTGGCGGTTCGATGACCGCGTTGCCCATCATCGAGACTCTCGAGGGTGAAGTCTCGGCCTACATCCCCACCAACGTGATCTCCATCACCGATGGTCAGATCTACCTCGAGCCGGATCTGTTCTTCGCCGGCGTTCGACCGGCGGTGAATGTGGGCATCAGCGTGTCGCGAGTCGGTGGCAACGCCCAGGTCGAGGCGATGAAGAAGATCGCCGGCTCCCTGCGACTGGATCTGGCCGCGTTTCGTGAGTTGGAGGCCTTTTCCCAATTGGGATCGGATCTGGACGCAGCGACGCAGCGACAGCTCGACCGCGGCTACCGCATGGTGGAATTGCTCAAGCAGCCGCAATACGAGCCCTACCCGGTGGAAGAGCAGATCGTCAGCATCTATGTCGGTGCCAAGGGCTTCCTGGATGACCTGCCGGTCAACAAGATCACCGAGTTCGAGTCCCAGATGCTGCAGTACTTCCGGGACCAGAAGCCCGAGCTCCTGCAGGAGCTCAAGAATACCGGTGTGATGTCGGACAGCATGGCCGACGAGATCGGTCAGGTTGTGGCCGAGCTGAAATCTGAGGATGGGTTGAGCTGATCGATGGCCAATCGTCGAGTTCTCATCAAGCGCCGCGATGCGGTCCGCAACATCCACAAGATCACGCGGACCATGCAGATGATCGCCAACGTGCGATTCCAGGCGGCCTTCAAGCGGGCGGTAGCCAGCAAGCCCTATACGGAGAAGCTGGCCAAGCTCGTAGATGATCTGGCCAGGGCTGCCAAGGGTATCGATCACCCCCTGATGCGGCAGCCGGAAGAGGGCGGCGTCTCGGTGCTCATGGTGATCACCAGCACGAGAGGTCTGTGCGGTGGCTATAACCACAATGTCCTGCGGACCGCCGGCGAGCACTTGAAGAGCCTGGAGGCAGGCGGTGAGCGGGTCGAGCTGCAGATGGTAGGCAAGAAGGGTGTCGCCTACCTGAAGTTCGCCGGCTGGCCCATGGACCGGGAGATCACGGACATCGGGGAGACCCCGCGGTTCGATGAGATCGAGCCCCTGGCCAACGAGATGATGGAGCGCTTTACGAGAGGCGAGATCCGCTCGGTGGATGTTGTTTACATGAAGTTCGTTTCCACCGGCAAGCAGATCCCCGTCGTCGAGAGATTGCTGCCGCTCACCGGCCTGGAGTCGGAGAACGCAGAGGTGGCTCCAGCCGTGGCCGAGGTGCAATACGAGTTCTCGCCGGATCCGCACGAGCTGCTCAACGAGCTCCTGCCCGCCACGGTTCGCATAGCGCTTTTTCAGGCATTCAGCGACGCCGTGGTCAGCGAGCAGGTCTCACGGATGGTGGCCATGACGGCGGCCACCGAAGCGGCGGAAGACATCATCAAGCGACTGACACAGCAGTACAACCGGGCCCGTCAGACGGCCATCACCATGGAGCTGCTGGACATCGTCGGTGGCGCCAATGCGCTGAGTTGAGGGCGCACCGCTTCAGGTTTCTTGGAGAAGAGCAGAATGGAAAACGGTAACTACGGAAAGGTCACTCAGGTCATCGGTTCGACCCTCGATGCCCATTTTCCAGAGGAGAATCTTCCCGAGATCTACAACGCTCTGAAGTTGGAGGTCGAGCGCACCGTTCTCGGCGAGACCGCCAAAGAGGTCCTCTGGTGCGAAGTCGCGCAGCTACTCGGCGGTGGCCAGGTGCGTGCGGTGGCATTGGATTCCACCGACGGCGTTCAGCGAGGCATGCCGATTCTCGACACGGGTTCTCCAATCAAGGTGCCGGTGGGTGAGGGCACCCTCGGTCGGGTCTTCAACCTG
The DNA here is from genome assembly GCA_030597375.1 of Acidobacteriota bacterium. Taxonomy (GTDB): domain Bacteria; phylum Acidobacteriota; class Thermoanaerobaculia; order Multivoradales; family JAHEKO01; genus JAUVRX01. Next base: position 3,544 of record JAUVRX010000127.1, on the reverse strand, counting down.
GTCGGTGAGACTATCGATGATCGAGGTCCGATCGAGGTGGAGGAGTGGCATCCGATCCATCGTGAGCCCCCCAAGATGTCCGACCTCTCCTCGAAGACCGAGATGTTCGATACCGGCATCAAGGTCATCGATCTTCTCTGTCCACTGGTGCGCGGCGGCAAGGCTGGCCTTTTCGGCGGCGCCGGCGTCGGCAAGACAGTCATCATCCAGGAGCTCATCGCCCGACTGGCCCGATTCCACAGCGGCTATTCGTGCTTTGCAGGGGTTGGTGAGCGAACCCGAGAAGGTAACGATCTGTGGCTCGAGATGCAGGAGGCCAAGATCGGCGACACCGGCAAGAGAGTCATCGACCAGACCGTCATGGTGTTCGGCCAGATGAACGAGCCGCCAGGTGCCCGTCTTCGGGTGGCACTCTCGGCACTCACCATGGCCGAGTACTTCCGGGATCAGACCGGCGCCGACACGCTGCTCTTCATCGACAACATCTTCCGCTTCTCCCAGGCGGGCTCGGAGGTGTCGGCCCTGTTGGGACGGATGCCCTCGGCGGTGGGCTACCAGCCGACGCTGGGTACCGAGATGGGTGAGCTGCAGGAGCGCATCACCTCGACCAAGACTGGCGCGGTGACGAGCATTCAGGCTATCTATGTGCCAGCCGACGACTACACCGATCCCGCACCGGCGACCGCCTTCGCCCACCTGGACTCGACGGTGAACCTGGAGCGCTCCATCTCCGAGAAGGGCATCTACCCGGCGGTCGATCCCCTGGCGTCGAGCAGCCGCATCGTTTCGCCCGAGTTTCTGGGCGAGCGCCACTACCGGGTAGCTCGACGTGTGCAGCAAATTCTGCAGCGCTACAAGGACTTGCAGGACATCATCTCGATTCTCGGTGTGGACGAGTTGGCGGAAGAAGACAAGGTCATCGTCCGCCGGGCCCGCAAGATCGAACGCTTCCTTTCCCAGGCGTTCTATGTTGCCGAGCAGTTCACCGGTTTCCCCGGCACCTTCGTCTCTCGCGAGGACACCGTGCGGTCGTTCGAGGAGCTCTGCGACGGCAAGTGGGACCATCTACCGGACCAGGCGTTCCTGTACGTCGGCACTATCGAGGATGCCGCCAAGCGGGCCGAGGAGATCGAAAGCGAGTAGCAGGGCTGGGGAACTCAAGAGCTCATGGCATCCTCCGAGACCTTCCACTGTAGTGTCGTCACCCCCGAGAGGGCGGTGTTGGAATGCGAATCGACATTTGTTGTCCTGCCGGCATGGGATGGCGAGATCGGTATTCTCAGGGGTCGCGCGCCATTGCTCTGCAAGCTCGGCATCGGTCGGCTCCGGATCGAGACAGCGGACGAAGAGCACATCCTCTTCCTCGACGGCGGCTTCGCCGAAATGCTGGACAATCGACTGACCATCCTCACCGAAGATGCGAGAAGGCCCGATGAGCTGGATAGGCAGGCGGCTGCGTCGGACCTGGAAGAGGCGCGTGCCCTGACCGTCACCGACGACGCTTCGCTCGAAGCGCGTCAGAAGGCCCTCCAGAGAGCCCGTACTCAGCTGCGCCTGGCGGACTGAGGAACGGGTGGCTCCACGAGATCGCCCCCTCGGTTGTCGAAACTGAGGTGAAGTCCGACCGTGCCCTCCGAATACGATCCGATCCGCCCCGCTCCTGGAGCTGCGGGGCAGGACGAGAGTCTCGAGATCGTGCAGCGACACTTCGAGACCGCTGCCGGCCCCTACCTGGCCGGCCCTTGGTCGTGGCTGGCCTGGTCCCTGATCCTGCCCGCTGCCGCCCTGTCGACGCCGCGCTTCCTGGAGATCTGGGACTGGCTGGGTGTCCTCTTCTTGTGGTCGGCGGCAGTCCTCGTAGGTGGAGTCATCGAGGCTCTCCAGATCAAGAAAGGGCGCCGGGAGAGAGGCACCACCGCTCTGGCCACCTGGGTGCTGCGGGCACAAGGCAACCTGTCGTTGGTCGCGCTGCTGCTGTCCATCGTGGTTCTATGGCAGGGAATGGCCTGGATGCTGCCTGCACTTTGGCTGTTGCTGCTGGGCCACTCGCTCTACACCCTGGGCGGTCTGGCTAGTGCGTCGATGCGAGTTGCTGGCCGCCTGTACCAGTTCGGCGGTTTGCTCGCTCTGCTTCCCCACGGCCAGGGACTCCTCTGCCTGGCGGCGGCAACCTTCCTCGGCAACCTCTGGATCGCCATCTCGATCTGGCGTTCTCGATAATCCCAGACATGCCGTTGTCGTGTGGAGGCCCGTCCGGGTGGTCCGCAGGGGGACGGCGTCGGCTATTCAGACTGCGATGAGCGGGCCGCCGCCTTGTCTCGTCATCACGCCGGATCTCGAGTGCACTGTGGAAGTCCTTGCCATGCGCTCGACGAGGCACCCCCTGTCGAACCACCCGAACGAACCTCTGGGACCCATGACTGTTAGACGATCCAAGGCCGCGTACGAGGTCTTGAAGCGGCCGGACCCCGTGCCGGCCGGGGTGTGTGGGGGAAGCCCAGGACGTGAGCGCAGTCAGCGTCCGGAAACTTCGACTTGTGACTGGCTGAGCAGGTCGCTCAAGTGGGTGCCCTTGAGGGCGAGGAGCAGGGGCAGGCCGAAGCTGGCAACCGTCAGTAGGCCGGCCAACCAGCGTAAGGCCGTCTGGCCGAAGCTCAGAGGCTGACCGTCGAGATTCCTGGCTCGTAGGCCGAGGTAGGACATTCCTGGCGTTCGCCCCCAGAAAGCCAGGGGAAAGACATAGTAGAGGAACGAGAAGGCGGTCAGAAAAAGTGCTATCGGAGCCCAGGGCAAGGGGGTCAGGTCAACACCCATCCAGGCCACGCAAACGATTGCCGAGATTGCAACGGCGACAATGACGCCCAGATCGAGAAGGCCGGCCACCAGACGGGATCGAGCGAGGTCGGCGACGTCCTTCGTCGGCTCGGTTTCGGCCACTTTCGGCTGGCGGTCCGGCTCCGGTGAAGCCGCCCCATCGTCCGGACCTTCCTGGAAGAGGAGTCGCGGCTCCTCGGGTGGCTGGACCTCGGGAACGCTCTTCTCCTCCGCGGGCTCGGATTGAGCCGGCGGCGGCTCACGCCGCACAGGGGTCGGTGCCACCCGGCTGGGTGGTTTCTCGGTGTGCAAAGGCAGATCGTCGAAGAGGCCGGGATCGTCCGGCGTGCTCGGGCTGGAGCTCATCTCACCGGAAGGGATGGTACTTCACGAAGACCCTGTAGAGCAGGTCCGAGGGTCTCTGCTGGTACGCGGAGGCAAAGGCGGCTAGACGCTGCAACTCGACATCGTCCGGAGCCAGGCTCAGGGCCTCCCCGAACTTCTCGGATGCGGCTACGGGATCACCCCGCTGCAGGTCGCGAAGGCCGAGGTTGAAATAACAGCCGACCATGAGGCGCACGATGTCTTTGTTGCCGGGATGCTCGTCCTGAAGGCGCCAGAGATTGGGCAGAGCGAACTCCCAATCTCCCTGTCGGAAGAGCTTCAGCGGCTCTTCGACCACTTCGAGCTGCGAAGCGATCTTGTCTCTGAGCACCAGATCGTCTGGCTC
>JAUVRX010000293.1 GCA_030597375.1 Acidobacteriota bacterium | reverse complement strand
TCCTTCCAGGGCATCTCAGACCTCCTTTAAGCCAAGGCCTGCAATTGTCCCAAAGTGTCAGCGATGTCCTGAGGTCAATGTGTCAGCGATGTCCCGGGGTTGTACACACAGGTCCGGCCGCTTCAAGACTCCTGTCATGGAGTTGCCCCCTAGGCCCTCACGCCCTTAAGCCCCTACGCCCCCAAGCCCTCATGCCCTCATGCCCTCAAAGATCGGCCGGAAGGTCCGACCGGCCGCCTCGACCCCTCTCGGGCCTCGTGCTGTTCAGTCCCACGAAGGTGCCGCCGTTGCGGTGGCAGAGGATGCGCATCAGGGTAGCGAAGCGGACGCCGGTGGAATTCGAGACGCCCGAGACCGAGAACATGACCGGGAAACCGATGGCGTGAATGCGCACCAGACGGTTGCCCCTGGAGTCACGTCGATTGATCCGGTCCACACTCGTCACCACATCGTCGATCGACCGGCCGGTGAATTCGTCCCCGAAGACATAGATGCTGATCTTCTTGTCCGGTGCGACGAAGGTGCGAATGGCTCTTGTGATGCCCTCCACCGGGCTGCTGTTGCTGAAGACACTCCAGGTACGCAGACGGTCGAGAATGACCTTCCGGCGTCCTGGAGTATCGGGGATCCACTTGCCGGCATAGCTGGGAAACATGTACTGCCCCATGTCATTCATGATCTGGATGCCCTTGACCTTGGGATAGGCATCCAGAACCTGGGTCATCTTCCGCAAGACCGCCGGCCACGCATAGGTGAACATGCTTCCCGAGGTGTCGATCACGAAGATGATGAACTCACTGTCCACCGGTATGCCGCCCACCAGCTGCTGATCGATCGGCCGACTCCGAACCTGGCTCTGCTGCTGCTGCAATCGCTGCATCTCCACCGTCAGCTTCTGCTCGGCCGCCAACAGCCGACCCTCGATGATGTCCTGGACCTCCGAGTCCTGTTTGGAGCCGGCGAACTCGCCCTGGATTCGGGATAGATCCCCTTTGAGCCGAGCGATGAGCTCGCGCTGCTCCGAGAGTTGCTGTTGCCGACTGGTGAGATGGCGGTTGAGGACCTCCGTTTCACCCCGAATCTCGTAGAGCTCCTGCTCGAGCTTCTCCACGAGTCCGTCCAGATCGAGCCGCGCCTTCTCCAAAGCCCGGGGCTCGCCGATCTTGGTGAGCACCAGCAGCAGCACGATGGCTCCGAAGCCGCAGCAGATCGCGTCGAGGAACGACAGGCTGAAGCCCTCGGGCAGGCCCCGCCGACGGCGTCTCATGGCCAATCCTCCGAGGGGCTCAAGAGCGAGCCCCGTGTGGCCATGGCCAGCTGCCAGAAGGCGCTAGGGGCCTTGGGATCGCCTTCCATGGGAAACAGGATCACGTTGACGGGAAAACCGCGGGGCAATTGATCCACCGCCTTGTTGAAGAGCTTCAGTCGCTCACGAGCGGAGACGGTCGTGGAACGAGGGCTCGTCCTTCCCTGGGTAGGCAGACCATCCACCAGCAAGATGACGTTGTCGGGTGCCGGACTCAGACCCTGGATGGCGGTGAAGGCACGGTAGAGGTTGGCTCCCTTCTCCGGCACGACACGGCCCAGACGCCCCACCGCATCGTCGAGGACATCCCTGTCCCCACCGTCGAGCCACTGGCCGTCGGTTCCAGGGACTACGGAACCTGCCGTCTCGTTGAAGGTGTAGATCTGGAAGCGACTGCTCTGCGGTATCTGCGTGGTAACCCAGTCCACGGTCGAAACGGCCTGGCGCCACTTCTTCGCCTGGATCTTGCGAGCGTCGGGGAGGTTACGACGCCGAATGATGTTGACGATGGTCCCGGCCAACATGCTCGCCGAAGCGTCCACCAGAATCAGGATTCGCTGGCCGCCCACCTTGAGACCGGTGAGGTACTGGCGGTCGCCATCGCCGACGAAGGATCGCAGCCGATCTCCGGGTGGCTCCTCGACCTCGGGCACGGCGGCCGACAGACGCCGGTGGCTCTCCTCCAGGGACTTCAAATCCGCCATCAGGCGGTTGACGTGCTCCTCGCTGGCGAGTGTCGTATTCTCGTAAGTCGCCAGCTCGACACGGAGGTCTTCGATGTTCTCGATGATCTGGCGCGACAGGCCGCGTGCCTGCGCCTGTGACTGATCGACCTCACGCGCCGAGTTTCGGAGCTCGACCAGATCCTCATGGCCCTCGAGCACCTCCTGCTCGAGGCGATCCACCTCGGCCTTCAGGTCCCCGGTGACAAGATCCGCCCGGGTACCGACGGCCGCATTGATCACCATGAAGAACAGCACCACGGCGCCGAAGCCGCAGGTCATGGCATCCAGAAAGGAGAGACTGAAGACGTTGGTCGTACGCCGCCGCATGGCTCTACTCCACGGCAATCAGCTGCAGCACGATCCCGGGTGTACCCAGACGCAGTCGGTCGCCGGCCGCCAGAGAGGCACTGCCTTCGAGGCGACTGCCGTTGAGGAAGGTGCCGTAGGTGCTGTGGTCCTCGACGATCACCTCGTCGCCCTGGCGCGATAGCGAGCAGTGGCGCCGAGAGATCCCCGCCGTGCTTCCAGTCAGATTGACTCCGCGGCCTCCCGCGGGCACCGCCACTCCCAGGCACAGAGGGTCGCTGTCGAGAGGGTGGGCGACTCCTTCGTGCAAGAGATGGGTTGGAGGCTTGGATCTGGGTTCGGATGTGGGCTGGACAGCCTTCGCGGCTGATTTCAAAGGGGCGATGGGCCTGCCCGCAGTCACCTCGATGGGCAGCTCGCCAATGAAGTCCACTTCATGTTCCCCGGGACGAACCAGAAGGTGCTGTTGGCGAAGGGCACCCTTGGCGGCCGCTGCCGGCGCCAGGATCACGGCCTCCGAGCCCACCGCCTCTTCGAGCTCCGCCTGTAGTCCTGGCAGAGTCGACAGGGTCTCGGAGAGCACCAGAGCCGGCCGGCTGCCAGTGGCGGCGACCGCACGAGTCAGATCCACGATCCCCTGATAGGCAGCCCGAACAGAGTTCTGCATCTGCTCCAGCGTGATTTCGGCGTTGTGGACCTTGCCCCGATGCTCCAACGTCAGAAGAGCACCCCCGCCCCGGTCGATCTCCTCGATCCACTGCGGCAATCTGTCGTAGAGATCCTGCTCGGTCGCACCCTGGTGAAAGGGATCGAATCGAGTTTGATGCACGAAACGGCTGGCGATGAGCTTGGCCCATAGATCCATCATCGCCGACAGCCCACTGCTCTTGTCACTTTCGACCCGTAGCCTCACCAGACTCTCCCTCTGCCGCAACTCGGTGAGCACCACGCGGTGGAGCAACACATCGAGATGCAGCACGAGATCGACTTCTGCCGCAGCGGCCCCGGCCGCTACGGCCGCGTGCACCATTCCAGCAATCGGCATGCCACAGGCCCGACCGATTCCCAGAATCAGTCCGAGTTGGTGATTCGAGTACATGCCCGGGACGGTGAGTACGACGGCATCGATCCCGGCAGCCGACCGGGAATCCATGCCCTCCTGAATACTCTTCCAGACCTCGGAGAGATGGGCGTGGACAAGGTCTGCATGGCTCAGATGACGGG
>JAUVRX010000131.1 GCA_030597375.1 Acidobacteriota bacterium | reverse complement strand
CGCCTGCGTCCGATCTTGATGACGGCCGCAACCACCATCATCGGGTTGCTGCCCCTGGCTCTTCGCGGCCCCAACACCGCCGGGATCTTCTACTACCCGCTGGCCAGAACAGTCATGGGAGGCCTGATGTCCTCGGCGATCCTGACTCTTCTGGTGCTGCCCTACGTCACGATCGGCGTGGAGGGCGCAGCCAACTGGGCGAGGCGGGTGTGGAGAAGCTCCGGGAAGCGCCCCCCGGCCTCTTCAGCTAGCGACAAGCCCGCCGGGGAGCCAGCTGTGGCCGTACCTGGCAGTTAGGATCGAGTCTTCAATCTGAGAGTCGGTCGATGAGAGATCTGGCCGCTGGGCCGCGGACGGTCATCCCCTTTCCCTGGTTCACGACCTGCCCTTTGCCTTGGGGCCAGATCTCTCATCGACCGACCGGTTTCGACCGGTAAGCGAGTCACGCAATACCGCATCGCAGTCGTCGCAGCGCCTCGCTTGCACCGCGCATGACCCATGCGCGCAGCTGCGCGGGTACCTCGAACGGACTCCTGGGGATCCTCTACAAGTCCCACCAACGCGGCTTCGACAGTGCGGGGATATACTACCCGCCACATGCCCGAGTCGTCCTCGCCTCCGGCCCCCCTGACTCGAGATCTGCTGAGGGAGCTGCACGCTTTCCTGAGCCTCGAAGCGCCGTTCCTGATTCGCGATCTGCCCCAGGTCACGAGCGAGGAGCGCCTCGAGAAGGCTCTCCTCGAGCGCATAGCAGGGCGCTACCGAACCGGACCTGGATTCGCAGCCGACGAGCTCTACCCGGCGGTAACGCACCAGATGGCGGTGTCGTGGGGAAGGCGGGATCTGGAGATACGGGTGCGAGGCTTCTTCGATCGCCGACGGATCAAGGCGAGCCTCTTGCCGCACGAGCGCAAGCTGATGCTGCGCACCATGCTGCTGACCCGTGAGGTGGACGACTTCCTGAAGCGGGCCTTCGAGAAGAAGGAGATCCGCTGGGAGTCCTTCCCCTCTCCGCAGAAGGGATTCCGGTCCACAGGTCAGGAGGCCATCGTAGGTGCCGCCCTGCGGCTGCGGCGTTATCCCGAGTACGGCCAGGGTGAGACCTATCGAGGCGACTACATCAGTCCGCTGATCCGAGATCTGGGCGCCTTGCTCATGTTCCTGCCCGATCCGTTACATCCCCTGCTGGTGCAGTACGGCAAGAAGGGGACGCCCATGGAGGGGCGCGACATCCACCTCGGCGACTTCGATCGGGGTGTCCTGCCTCCTGCGGCGCCATTGGCCACCGCCACCCAGACTCTCGTCGGGTTGGCCTTCGCCTTCAAGTCGCGCCATGAGGATCGTGTGTGCGTGAGCTTCATCGGCGACGGCGGCTCGAGTCTGGGTGAGTGGCACGAGGCGGTGAACTTCGCCGCCTCGCAGCGACTGAACATGGTCTTCGTGGTCGAGAACAACCAGTGGGCGCTGGGCACCCATGTTGGGGAGCAAACGGCAGCGCGCCGCTTCGCCGCCAAGGCGGTGGGTTACGGAATGCCCGGCCTCACCCTGTTCGGCAACGATCCGGACGAGGTGGCGGCTGGCCTCACATGGGCGGCAGAGCGCGCCAGGCAGGGTCAGGGGCCGGCGCTGGTCGAGCTGATCACCTATCGCCGATGCGGTCATGCACACCACGACGACGATCGGTTCCACGGCAGCTCGGAGGCCAAGATAGCTGGTTACGAGTTTTCGGAAGAGAGAGTCGCCTGGGAGGCCGCGGACCCGATCTCCCTCTACTCCAGGCGGCTCGAGAAGCTCGGGCTGCTGACGGATCAGGAGTTGAGCCAGATGCGTCAGGAGGTGCGAGGGCAGGTGTCGGAGGCTGCTGGAGAGGCTGCCAGAGCTGCATGGCCGGTGCCGGCCGATTATCGAGACAGGGTCTTCGCGCCGGGCACACACACCGCATCGCTGCCTTCGAGAAATCCTCGGACGAAGACGATGTCCTATGACGAGGCGGTTCGTCAGGCCATGGCCGAGTTGATGGAAGACGACGATGGGGTTTTCGTCCTGGGTGAGGATGTGGGTGGGCGCTATGGGGGAGCCTTCGGAGTGACCCGGGGTCTGGCCAAACGGTTCGGGGAGAGTCGATGCCTGAATACACCCCTTGCCGAATCGGCCATTGTGGGCTGTGCGGTAGGAGCTGCGCTTCTCGGCATGAGGCCGATCGTGGAGATCCAGTTCGCCGACTTCCTGGCGCCGGCTTTCAACGCCCTGGTGAACAACGCGGCCAAGATCTACTGGCGCTGGGGACGCCCCGTGCCGATGGTGGTACGACTCCCTTACGGAGGTGCGACCGGCACTCTGTCGAAGTTGTTGGGTGGAGGTCCCTATCACAGCCAGTGTCCGGAGATGTGGTTTTTCAGCACCCCGGGCTGGAAGATCGTGGCTCCCTCCAACCCGGTCGACGCCAAGGGTCTGATGATCTCCGCTGTGCGAGATGACAATCCCGTGATCTTCCTGGAGGCCAAGGGGCTCTACGGCTTCTTCCGTACCGACCTGCGGCAGGAAGTGCCGTTGGGGGTCGAGCACGAGGTGCCGCTGGGTAAGGCCGCAGTTCCCCGCCAGGGAAGGGACCTGACGATCGTCACCTACGGTGCCATGGTTTGGACGGCACTCGAGGCCGCCGAGACGCTGGCAGAGAAGGGTGTCGAAGCCGAAGTCGTGGATCTGCGCACCCTTCTACCCTTGGACAAAGAGACCCTGTTCGAGTCGGTAGAGAAGACGAACCGAGTCCTGGTGTTGCATGAGGATACGCGTAACGGTGGCCTGGCAGGTGAGTTGGCGGCGCTGTTCGCCGACGAACGCTTCTATTTTCTGGATGCACCGATTCGGAGGGTCACCGCCCCCGACACCCCCGTTCCCTATGCACCTCCGTTAGAGCTCGACTACCTGCCCAAGGCGGAGCAGGTCGTCGGAGCCGCGATTCGGCTGGTCGAGGAATAGCCTAGTTTTTCGAGCCCGTTGTGACTCTTCCGGAGCCGGCAGGGTTGGCATCCGGTTCGGCGGCCCAGTAATTCTCGAGGGCGAGTCTGGCTTCTGGGTTCTTCATCGAGAAGTCACGGTCCCATGGGTCAGGCCCTGGAATCCACTTCCACCAGAACATGCCCCGCACGAAGGGCTCTGACTCGATCCGTTCCAGGGCGACCTCGATGAGTCTCTGCCGCAATTCCAGTGCCTGTGGGGTCTCCTCCATCTGGTCGTTCCACGGTTCACGAGCCGCCCTGCTGGATCGGTTGTAGCCGATCTCAGCAAAGAGGATCGGCTTGTCCCGATGCTTCGATGAGAGAGTTTCGAGTTGTCGAAGGGGCTCGTACCAGCCGTTCCACAGCGTCTCCCGACTGGGGTTTTCGTCGACACTCAGGGGGAAGTAGGCGTGAACCCCGATCCAGTCTACGGCATCCCAGAACGGCACCCTGTCGAGAGAGTCCCAGTTGGCGGCATAGGTCACCGTGCCGGCATAGACTTCTCGGACCGCCTTCACGATTCCTCGCCACTCTTCCTCTCGGTGAGTGGTCTGTTCGTATTCCACGCCGACGGCAAAGATCTCGACTCCGTTCTTCTGGGCGAAACGAGCCTGGTCGACGATGAAGCGTTGATAGCCGTCGAAGAAGCGCCGCCAGGCCGCCTCGTCGGTGCCGAATTCGATGTCGCCCCGCCATTCGAAGCTGCCCCAGTAAGCCAGGTGGGGCTTCCAGAAGAGCCGCACGCCGGCGGCGCGGGCGATTTCAACGGCACGTTGAAGGTAGGCGACCTCTGCCGCCGGACGGCTGCTGACGGTCCCATCGCGCCGGACCCTCGCGTAGGGGTGGATCGCGACCCACTCGACTCCGAGCTCCCTGAGCTGGTCGAGGGAGTCGACCATCGAGGGTGAGCCCCAGACCTGTCCGGCGCGGGGGCACGAGACGATCATCCCCCTCACGAAAGACTCTTCCCAGGGAAGGTCGGCGGCCATACCTGGTGTCTCAGACCCCGGCTGGGCCGACGTTTGCAGGGGTAGAGCGGCGAAAATCCCTACAAACAGGATCTTGCGGACTGTGAAGGTCATGGAGTGCTTCATCGACAGACAGTACGTTGATGCGGGTCCAGGGGTTCAGGGCGGCGGATCTTCACTCCAGGGGTTGCAGGGTCAGCGGGTCGCGAGCTGGCAGGTGCCGGACCTGGTGTCCCGTGATCTTCTCGAGCCTCGATTCCCCATCTGGGCCATTCTGGGCGATCTCCTGCCAGCGCCCCACGACGAGGTAGATGAGTTGGTCCGGCAGCAGGTAGGTACGGGCTGCCTGCAAGACCTCCTCGGCAGTCGTCGCCTCGACTCCTCGCAGATAATGAGCCCAGTAGTCCTGGGGCCGTTTCAAGAGCTCGTTTTCGGCCAGCAGGCCGGCGATCTCCTCGGCGGTGTCGAAAGAGAGGCGTAGCCTCCCGAGAATGGTTTGTTTGGCGACCTCCAGCTCCGTCGGATGGACCGGCTGCGTTCGGATTCGGCGCAGCTCCTCGAGGCTGAGCTCGACAGCGCGTGTCACCTGAGCGCCCCGGGTGTCGAAGAAGATCTGGAAGTTGCCACTCCATAGGTCTCCTGGATCGAGTCGAGCCGAGGCCCGGTAGACGAGGCCTTCGGCGGTTCGCAGCCGGCCCGCGACACGGGAAATGGCGCCGGAGCCGCCCAGGATCTCACCCAGGACCTCCAAGGCGAAACGGTCCGCGGAGTCCCAGGAGATCTCTCCAGGGAACCTCGTGCCGAGGGCAACCTTGGCCTGGGAGGTGTCGGCTTCGTAGTGATAGAGACCCGGCGTCGGATCGAAGCTCGGGCCCTCGGGAGGCCAGGGAATCGCTGTTTCGGCCTCTCGAGCGGACTCTGCCGTCGGCCAATCGGCGAGTCTTTCCTCGAGAGAAGCCAGAAGCGTCTCGGTCTGGAAGTCTCCCGAGACGGCGAAGATCATGTTCTCGGGTCGCCAGTAGGTTCGGTGAAACCGGGTCATCGCCTGTCGGTCGATGGCATCCAGGCAGCTGGGCGTGAGCGGCGTGCCGGAGAAGTGCTGCCGACCCAGGACCAGCCAGTGCCATTCCCGCTCGAGGATCTCGAGAGGGTCCTGATTGCGCCGGCTCATGCTCTCCCGAAGATTGGTCCTGGCGCTGGCGAGTCGATCCTCCTGAAAGGCGGGCGAGGAGAGGGCTTCGAAAAACAGGTCCAGCGCCTCGTCGAGAGCCCAACTGGGCACACTCAGGCTGGCCCCGCTGCGCGTGATGCCGCCGAAGGATCGGAGGCGGGCTCCGAGCTCATCGACCCTGTTGTCAAGAAGGTCGGCCGACCTGAGCCGCGTGCCACCCCGCCTGACGAGAGAGCCGGTAAAGGCGCACAGTCCGGCCTGTTCCGTGGGATCGAGGAAGGAGCCGACGCGCAGGGCGACTGCGACCTCCACCAGGGGAAGCGAATGGCTCTCGGCGAGAAAGACCACCGCGCCCTCGCGGATCTCATGGCGGCGACCTTCTGCCACCGGAAGCTGGATCTCGCTGTCGTCGAAACGCAACGCGAGCGGATGAGCCGGTATCGTGGGCGGGTCCGCCGCGACGCCCATCACGCCGGAGCAGAGCCACAGCGCGCCAGCAAGTCCGGTCAGCCTCGCGCTCATGGATCCGCCCGGTCACCTGACTCTGGCAACCTGGGGTCCGGCCGCAGACCACCAGATTCCGTTCGACGATAGAAGGCCACGGTCCGTCTGGAAGGCTGGAGATATCGCCTTGCAGCAGCTTGCACCTGATTGGCATCGACCTGGAGCACTTGCCGGGGCCAGGAGTTGATCTCCTGCCAGTCACCCATGCCCTGGTAGATGAGGAGTTGAGCCAGGAGTGAGGCCGGGTCCTTGAGGCGTCGGAAGGAGTCGGCTGTCAGTCGGTTTTTCGCCCGCAGGAGCTCCTCGGTCGTGACGGCTTCTGCCTGGAGCCTGGTCACCTCTTGATCCCAGGCGTCCAGGAGGTTTTCGGGACTGGAGGCGCCCTTGGTCTCGGCCTGGAAATTGAAGGTGCCGGCCTGGCGCAGTTGGCTCTGTAGTGCAGAGGCGGAAAAGGCGATCTCCTTGCCCAGGACCATGGAGCGATAGAGCCTGCCGGAGCGTCCGTTGAGAACGGCTGCCATGACCTCGAGAGCCCGCGAGTCGGCCTGCCCGAAGCCGGCGGAGGGGTAGAGAACCTGCACCTGTGACGGGCATCGGCACTGCAGGTTCAGAGTACGTGTGCCGCCTCTGTCAGTGGGCTCGGGCAGGGGCGCCAGGCCGCGTGGTCTTGACTCGCGGGATGGGATCCGTCCGAAGTACATCTCGGCGAGTCGGCGGACCTGCTCGGGGTCGAAGCTGCCGACCAGGGCGGCCGTGATGCGCTCTGGCGCGTAGTGCTGTCGGAAGAACAGCCGGGCCGACGCACGGGTAAGGCCATCCAGATCCTCGGGTAACCCTTGCGGATCCCAGGCGTAGGGATGATCGGTCCAGAACGCTGATCGCAGCTGTTCATCGGCCCTGCCGGTGGGGTTCGACTCGATGCGAAGCCGGCGTTCCTCGTGGACGACCCTCAGCTCCTTGTCGAATTCCCGAAAAACGGGCTCCAGCATCCGGTCGGACTCCAGCCAAAACCAGGCCTCTAGCTTCTCCGCGGGCAGTGTGACGGTGTAGAAGGTCAGATCCCTCAGGGTATGGGCGTTGAGTCCCACAGCGCCCTGCTGGGAGTAGAAAAGCGAGAACTGGCCGAGAAGCGCTCGAGAGCGGGCTTCGTCCTGTTGGTGCCGTAACTGCTCTTCGGATCTGCCGATCCGTTGCTCGATCTTGGCTCGTTTCTTCGTTCCAGCAACGGACAGCTTCGATCGCAATTGGCGCAACTCGGCCTGGTATTCGTCCACTCGTTCGAGGGCGACCATCTCCTGGTCGATGTCACGGGTACCGACAGTTCGCGTTCCCTTGAACATCAGATGCTCGAGGAGGTGGCTCAAGCCTGTTTGACCAGGCTCCTCATCGGCCGATCCGACCTCGACCACCCAACCGGCTGCTACGGTGGTGGTCTCCGGTCGTTCGACCAACAGGAATCTCATGCCGTTGCCGAGTCGTATCGTTTCGACGGGCACCTGCGCAATCAGAGCGGGCTCAGCAGCAGAAGAGACTGCGGGAACCAACAGGAGTGCGGCCGACAGGAGGAGGCTGCGCCATGGTACCGATCGGCGACGCTGGTCGACTATCGGTAGGGGGGCGGGTGCCAAGTTCTCATCCGGTCGAGGAACAGGACAGGCTGCGCAGCGGAATTCGATGCTAGCACGGCGCCCCCCACAGAGCTCGACTCCAACCTGGGGATGTCGAGCTATGGGAGATACCTGGGTGTGCTGTACCATTCGGGTGGAATGCGAAGACTTGCCTGGCTCCTGGTCAACAGCCTGCAAGCGGTGATCATCTTCTTGTGGACTGCCTTCTGGGTCGTGATCGTTCTCGTTGTGCGGCTCGTGACTGGTACTCCCAGACTCTCGTTGACCATCGCTCGGGAGGCTTGGCTGCCGTTCGTGCTCCGAATCGTCGGAGCGCGACTGCAGGTGGAGATCTCGCCGCGCAACGATTTCTCTCAGCCGGTGCTCTTCGTCGCCAACCACCGCTCGTTCTACGACATCCCGGCCCTGGTCGGCAGCATACCGACCAACCTTCGATTTCTGGCCAAGAAAGAGGTTCGCAAGATCCCTTT
>JAUVRX010000294.1 GCA_030597375.1 Acidobacteriota bacterium | reverse complement strand
CCGGCTCGGGTCACGTCGATGCCGTGATGATCTTCCTCATGACCCTGGCCCTTCTCTTCCTGATCAAGAAGCGTCCCGCAGCCGCGCTCGGTAGCCTTGCTCTCAGTATCCTGGCCAAGGTCGGTTCTGCAGCCTTGGGGGTTCTTTTTCTACGGCATACCCGGCCGGTCTATTGGGTCGCCTTGTTCGCTGTCCTGGCTCTCGGCAGCCTACCGCTGCTCGGCGGCCTGGCAGAGCTGTGGGGCGGTCTTGGTGCCTACGGCCGGGAATGGACCTTCAACTCTGGTCCCTGGGCCGCCATCCGCGGATTGGCAAAAGTGGCTGGCACCTCTGATCCGGCGGTGTGGGCCCACTGGATTACCAAGGTGCTGAGCCTGCTGGCGATTGTCGTGCTGCCGTGGTTCTCGCACGAGTCGAAAGGCAAGACCCTGTGGATTGCTTTCCTCATCCTGGCGGCGGTCGTGCTTCTGAACCCGGCGGTCATGCCCTGGTATCTGCTCTGGGCTCTGCCCCTGGCGGCTGTCGTGGGGTGCTGGTCGTGGGTTGGCCTGACCGGGTTGAGCCTGCTCTCCTACCTCATCTACCTCGACGGGACCGAGCAAGCGTGGTGGCTGTGGCTGGAATACGGATTATTCGCCGCGCTAGTGGTAATCGAATGGACTCGCGCCCGATCGGCTAGAATACCCTCAACATTCACATTGTTTCGGAGGTGAGTTCATGACGGAAGAAGCACAGGCGGGTGCGGATGCCATGTCTCCAGGTCCCGAGCATGATCGGCTGAAGCCTTTCCTTGGCACCTTTCGTGCCGAGGTCAAGCTCTGGATGGGTCCTGGAGATCCGATGGTCTCCACCGGCACCATGACGAATACGATGGTGCTCGACGGGCGCTACCTGCGCCAGGACTACATGGGTGATCCTAGTGAGGGCCCCTTTCCGAACTTCGAGGGCCACGGTTTCTGGGGTTACAACGGCGTGGCCAAGCGGTTCGAGGGTTACTGGATCGACAACGCCAGCACCATGATGCAGTTCGAAACCGGTTCCGTGGACGAATCGGGCAAGGTCTGGACGATGACCAGCGAGATGGTCGACCCCCAGGGCGGGACGATGGCGAAGCGCTCGGTGATCACCCTGAAAGATCAGGATCACAACTCGATCGAGAGCTTCTTCACCAGGGAAGGGCAGGAGTTCAAAGGGATGGAGATCCAGTACGAGAGGGCCGAGTGATGACTTTGGCCCCTCCCATTCCAGACGTCGATGTCCAGGAGCTTCGCGGCGAAATTCAGAAGGAGTACGCTAGCGTCGCCGAGAACCCCCAGAAAGGGTTCCACTTCCACACCGGGAGGAAACTTGCAGGAATCCTCGGATACGAAGAGTCCCTGCTCGATGGCATTCCCGAAGCGGCCATCGAGTCGTTTGCAGGCACAGGGAACCCGTTCAGCCTGGGCGAGCTCGCTGCTGGTGAGAAGGTCGTGGATCTCGGCTCGGGTGCAGGGATCGACAGCCTGATTGCCGGCAAGCTGGTCGGGCCCTCCGGACAGGTCATCGGAATAGACATGACTCCCGAGATGCTCGCCAAAGCCAAGAAGGCTGCTACCGAGGCTGGGATGAGCCACGTCGATTTCCGCCTAGGGCTCGTCGAGTCCCTGCCGGTCGAAGACGGTTGGGCCGACGTCATCATCTCGAATGGGGTGGTGAATCTCTGCCCCGACAAAGTCGGTCTCTTTCGTGAGATGAGTCGGGCCCTGAAGCCGGGCGGCAGACTGCAGATCGGCGACATCATGGTGCAGAAGGCCGTACCGGAAGGCGCCAAGCAGAACATCGATCTGTGGAAGGGCTGAATCGCCGGCGCTCTGCTGGAAGCAGAGCTCGAAGCGGTAGTCGAAGAGGCCGATTTCCGGGATTTCGAGATCACCTGGCGAGACGACGTCTTCGCCGGTGCGCCTCAGCAATCCTCGGCGGCAAGCTTCGGTACGCTCGGAATCAATTACCGGGCCAACAAATCGACCTGAAGATCTAGCCGGTCTGGCTGTTGATCCAGCCAGGCCGCATTCAGTTCCAGTCATCCGGCAGCGGGATCCTGAGGATCCGAAAGGGTCTCTGTGTCGGTAAAGCGTCCAGATCGGCACCCAGGACATGCTGTAGCTCACTCGCCGTGACATAGAGAGAGCGCCCGTCCGGTGAGAGGTGCACGCCATCCGGCCAGGAGAGAAGCTCAGCGTCTTGTGCCAGCACGCGCAAGCTCCCATCGGGCCTCATCACCCAGATCGCGTCGTGCTCGATGGCGGTGAGATAGAGGTTTCCGTCGGTGTCCGCAACGATCGCGTCGGTCGAGGGCTTGTTGCCGTGCTCCTGGACCCGCGATGCCAGGGCCTCGTCGTCCAGGCTCGGGTCGCGCAGGGATGCGGTATCGATTCGGTACATGTGCGCCCCTGTCATCGGGCCGTAGTAAAGCTCCGTACCGTCGACCGACAGCGCAATCGAATCGACGGCGATCTGCAGGGGCTTTCCGTAGACCTTGATAAATCGATCCTGGACGACCATGTGATGGTCCTCGGGCTTCATCGAGCGGTGATCCTCCAAAATTCGGGTGGCACCTTTTGAGGCGATGTCGTAGACGATCAGCGCGGGGTCGAAGTCGTAGACGCTGGTGTCGGCTATGTAAACGACTTCTCGCTCATCGTCGACCCAGAAGTCGTTCAACATCGAGCCCCAATTGGCGATGTCTTTCGGGAACTCGACTCGATGAACCATCTCCCTGGTCGTGAGGTCGAAGGCCGTCAGGCTTGGCGCTTCCTTGCCGAAATCCCCATGGTCGAGCACCCAGAGTCGGCCCTTCCGATCGGCCCGCAGCGATAGCGGCGAGACGAAGTAGGGTCCGTCCTCTCTTTCCTCCTGCCAGGCGGCATCGGGGAAAGCCTCGAAACTCCCGTCCGGCATGACCTCGGCAACATGCACTGCCGGTTTCGTGGCCGGGTGGAAGGTGAAGAAGACCCGTTCGCCTGTCGCCACTCCGGAAGGTGCCAGGGGCTTTTGTGTTGGCGCCACAGTTACGTTGCCGGGCGGTGCGTCGAGCTCGAGCACTACCTCGATCGCCGCTGAAGGTGCCAGGGGCTTTTGGTGAGCAGTGACGGGATTGCGCTTGGCGTCGTCGAGTCCGCAGCCGGCTGCCAGCAGACCGACGGCTAATGCCAGAGTTCGACGGATGTCAGGTTGAAACATGCTTTCAGGGTACACGAGTCGAATCAGACGAGATCGGTCGTAGTGAAGTTGGGGTCGGAATAGCACGCCATAAGCAGTTGGCCAGAAGGCCGGTGAGGATCGCTGAAAGAAGTGGTACTGGCTGCTGCTGATGGGGCGAGTTCGGAAGAGGATTGGCCGCCGACGTAGGTGCCAGTGGGGGTAAACTGTGAGTGACCGGTTTTAAGCGGAGGTGTCCCATCGCTCTACGCTCCTGTTCTTAAGGAACCAAGATGCGACAACACCTGAGGTCTTCGACCTACCAAAGGAGGTTTATCCTCCTCATCCCGGCGT
>JAUVRX010000231.1 GCA_030597375.1 Acidobacteriota bacterium | reverse complement strand
TCTTCGACGCCGCCTGGTTCAATCCGCGAACCGGAGAGTCCATGGACATCGGACCGGTGACTGGCGGCGGCGTTCTACCTTTCGATGCCCCCGACACCGCGGACTGGACACTCCTGCTGCGGCAGCAAGGCTCCGGCCCCAACGTTACACCTGTCGCGCTCGACCAGAATCTCGAGACCCCGGCCAATACTCCCCTGCCCTTCGGTCTGTCGTTCGACGATCCCGACGGGCCAGGCCCCTACAGCTTCAGGGTCGAGCAGGAACCGATCTCCGGAGACCTTGCCGAAATCGACTCTCTGGGGGTGACCACCTACACCCCCGATACCGATTTCAACGGCTCCGATGAGGTCTGGTGGTCTGTCGGCGACGCTGTAGCAACCTCGAATACCGCGGTCGCGACGATCTGGGTCGGCAATCATCCCCCCGAAGCGTTCGACAGGTCGATCGTCACGACGGTAGACACGTCGGTCCTGATTCACCTGGTGGCTACCGACGTCGAGGAGGACCCGCTGACCTATTCGGTCGTCGATCCACCGGACTCCGGCCTCCTTTCCAGTGACGACGGCGACTACGTGCTGGTCTACTCGCCCAACGTCGCCTTCGAGGGCGACGACTCCTTCACCTTCAGGGCGGAGGATCTCGATTCCCAGAGCAACGAGGCCACGGTGACCGTCAGCGTTCGGCAACCGGAGATCTTCGAAGACGCCTTCGAGAGCGGAGATACTTCGGCCTGGAGCCTGCGGGTCGAATAGAATGGGCGGCCATGACTCCGGACCGCTGGAGTCGTCTGCGCAGCTGGAATCTGCCACTCAGAACCACGAGACAAATCGCTGATGAGAACCCTCCTGGTCGCAGGATTGATCCTCTTCGTCGCCGTCCTGATCGGCTACGTGGCCTGGCCGTCGATCATCAACTGGATGCTGCCGGTCGACAGCCGACCCGCTACCATCGATTTTCCCGTCGATCCGGTCGGTGACGAGGAATTCGAGGCGATCGCGCAGACGCTGACCAGCAGCTTTCCCGAACAGTTCGACCATGTGGACCGATTCAGGAAGGCCGGTATTCGGGCCTACGAAGGGCCGAAGACCTGCTTGCAATGCCACGAGTATGCCCAGATCGAGGACGCGGAGACGGGTGAGATCAAGACGGTCGACCTGATGCAGAACCTGCTGGAATCCTCACACTACAGGTTCTTCACCACACGCCATCCGAATGTCTACGGTTTCAACGGTGAGCTGGCCGACAACTTCCCCATGGGCAAGATCAATCGGCCCTGTCCGAAGCCCGGCTCCTTCGCCTTCACCGCCTGGGCCGAGTTGGTCGAACTGGAAGATGGTACGACCCTCTCGGAGGGCTGCGGCCAGTGCCACATCGGAGGGCAGTAGCAGGCACCTCTGGGAGAGCTCAGGCCGGCCTATCGGACGACCCGGGCCGAAAAGGAGGCCATCGACTGCCTGATCTGCCATGCGGCCGCCTACGACATGAACAAGAAACAGGTCGTGGTGGGCGCAGACGGACGGGGCCGTTGGGATCAGGATCGATCCATGCTCGCAGCGCTGTCCATCGTCACACCGACGGCCAAGACCTGCCTGCGTTGTCATCAGCACAATTTCGGCGGCGACATCTTCATCGACGAGCTCGACTCACTCTTCATGCAGAGTCAGTGGAACCTGGGCGACACCCGTCCGCGGATAGCCCACCCCGGATCGAAGCGCGGCACACCCTACTCACCCACCTGGGACGTTCACGCGGCACAGAACATGGCCTGCATCGAATGTCACACGACACAAGGCCACTTCATCGCCAAGGGCACCCACACGACGACGATGATGGCGAACGACCTGCCCGACGTGGAAGTAAAGTGTGAGAAGTGTCATTCGGCCGAGCCCCACGAAGACGACCCCGAGCTCGCCGATCTGTACAACATGCACACCGGGCGAATCGCTTGCGTCACCTGCCACATTCCGACGCTGCAGGCCGACAACGCCACGATGCGCGACTTCGACAGTCCCCTCTTCGAAGAGCACCCCGGAATCTACGTCTATGACGACCTGGAGAAGGGGGTCGACGCCGAGCGCGGCATCATGTATCGGTGGTGGAATGGTGATGGAACGTTTCTCGGCAACCCCATCGGCGACAACCCGAACGGCAGGAACCTCTACAGCTTCTACAAGCCGGAGCATGTCTGGCCCGAGTATCAGGACTTCGATTACGAGGGCTGGTACGAGAGGGTCATGCGACCCATCGCCAAGCAGAAACCGTCGAAGCTCTACGCCATGAAGCGCTTCAACGGCAAGCAGCACATCGATCTGGCCAATATCTCCCCCTTCGGAGGCATGTACGTGCCCTACAACCTGCCGACCTACTACACCACCGGCGACCCCGATCAGGCCGCCGCCAGGGAGATGGAAAAGAGCATGATGGAGATGATGTACGGCAAGCTGTTCAAGTTCTATCTCATGGACAAGTTCATGTCCTTCATGGGTGCCGATGGCTGGAACGCCGATGTCTATGAAGACGTCAAGGCACTGAAGAACGTGGAGGCGCGGTGGATCCCGATGGATGCGTCGCTCGAGGTCAGCCACGCGATTCGACGCGAAGGTTCCCTGACCTGCACGGACTGTCACAGCCCCGATGGAGTGCTCGACTGGAAGGAGTTGGGCTACTCCGACGCCGACATCGAGATGTACCAGCAGAATCCATTGGAATAGAGGTTGAGGCGGCCGGCGTTCCTTCGGCCGGTCTTTGAGGGCTTGGGGGCTTGAGGGCCTGAGGGCCTGAGGGCTTGGGGGCGTGGGGGCGTGGGGTCTTGAAGCGGCCGGTGCCCCTGCCGCTTCAGACTCTCACTGCCCTGTCGGTGCTCGAGGTTCATCCCGGAGCTCCCAGGTGGTTCTGGCAGCGTGCGGGGACAAGCCCCGCCCCTACGTTGGTCTTGCTCCTGAGCCCTTACGCCTTCAGGCCGCAAGGACCTTGCGGCCTAGAGTCCCGGGACGCCGCGTCCGGGCGTCCAGGGGACGCCGGCGGCCTCGAGCTTCTGCTCGAACGCCGGGAGATCTACGTCCACGAGCTGCGACAGACCGGCCTTGACCTCCGCCAGTTCCTCCTGCGCGATGGCGAGGGTCTGCTGATGATTGGGAGTCGGGCCGTAGGTGGACATCATGGTGCCGATGGAGGCCGCCGAGAGCCGTCGTTCGATGGTGTGCGGAACGGGCTCGCCCAGCTGGTCCTGAACCTCGTTGCCGAAAGCCAGCTGCCGCAGGTCGAGCAACCTCTGTTCGAAGGCCCTGGCTTCGTCGTCCAGCGACGCATCACTCACCGTGGACTGCATCAGAGCGTGCTGAATGAGCTTCAACCGCTCGCCTGTAGCCTCGAATATCTCACTCACACCCTGCGCCTGCCGGCTGGTCTCGGCCAGCTCGCGGACGAAGGCCACCATCGCCTCGGGTGATGATCCCGGCAACGTGCCCTTCTTCATCGGCTTCACCTCGAAGCTCTCGGGCTCACCGAGCGGTGTTACCACTCCGGCGACGCGCTGCGCCAAGGTCACCGAATAGGTGCCAGGCACCGTCAAGGGACCGAATCTCGGCATCCAGCTCTCAGCCGGCTCGAGGGTCGTAATCGCATCGGTCAGCGGGTAGCGCAGATCCCAAGCCACCCGATGGAAGCCCGATTCGCTCGGTCCGGTCAGCCGGCGCACGACATTGCCACTGGCGTCCCGCACGATCAGCACGATCGCGGGGTCTTCCTCTCTGGCCTCTTCCTGAAGGGCATCCCAACCGGGATAGGGAGTGTCGCCGCCTTCCTTGGCGGTCTCCTTCTCCTGCTCCTGCCTCACCTGTTTCTGGGACTCGAGACCATCCTTCAGGTAATAGGTGAAAACTGCTCCGAAAGGCGGATTCGGCGCCACGAAGAAGTCGGCACCCTGATTCGCTCTCTCGCCTCCCCCGAGCGGGCGCCTCTGGACGTACCACCAGGCGTCGCGAACGGGGAACAGGGTCGCGGGCATCTCCAGGGACTGCTCGGTCACGAAGCGCAGCGGCGAGTAGTCGTCGAGGATCCAGAAGCTGCGACCGAACGAGGCGCCGACGAGGTCGTTCTCCCGCCTTTGGATCACCAGGTCACGGAAGGGGATCGTCGGGGCGTTGCCGGTGAGCTTGATCCATTGGTTCCCACCGTCGATGGTGAAGAAGATGCCGAACTCGGTGCCGGCAAAGAACAGATCGGACTTTTCGTGATCCTGCACGAGGCGCCAGACCAGATGCCGGTCCGGCAGATCGCCCGCCATCGACCTCCAGGTCTGACCGCGGTCGGTGCTCTTCACGAGGTAGGGAGCGAAGTCGCCGGTCTTGTCGTTGGAGAAGGCGGCATAGACCGTATCGACATCATGGAGGTCGGCCTTGACGTCGTTCACGAAGCTGCCCGCCGGCACGCCGGACACACCGACCCGCCGCCAGTTGGCACCGCCGTCCTCGGTTACCTGGATCAGACCGTCATCCGTACCGGCATAGATGAGTCCCTCCTGAAGAGGAGACTCGGCCAGCGAGGTCACATTGCCGAAGTTGGACATGGCCCCCAGATCCCAGATGGCATCCGACGACCAGACCCGCCCCATCATGGGCATGGTGATTCGGTCCTGGCCCAGCGACAGGGCTCCACTGAGGGGCTGCCAGCTGTCACCCCGATCGTCGCTACGCCAGCCTCGCTGACTGGCGAAATAGAGCCGGGCAGGGTCGTGGGGGCTGATCAGGATCGGGCTATCCCAGT
>JAUVRX010000065.1 GCA_030597375.1 Acidobacteriota bacterium | reverse complement strand
CGACCTGCGCTTGTCGCTTTCGAGCTTGCCGAGCCAGCCCATCGTGGTGTCGTTGTCGTGGGTTCCTGTGAATGCGACGGTATCGCGAGTGAAATTATGGGGTAGGTGCTCGCTGTCGGCAGAGTCGAAGCCGAACTGCAGGACCTTCATCCCGGGCAATCCGAGCTGCTGCCTCAGGTCTCTGACGTCTGCAGTGATGTGGCCCAGATCTTCCGCTACCCGGGGCAGGTCACCGATGGTCTGGCGGAGATTCTCGAACAGGTCCAGGCCCGGACCAGGAGCCCAGTGTCCGTTGACCGCGGTTGGCTCCTGGGCATCGATCTCCCAGAAGCTGGAGAAGGCTCGAAAATGGTCGATGCGAACCATGTCGTAGAGGTGAAGGCTGAAACCGACTCGTTGCGTCCACCAGTGGTATCCGTCCGCTTCGTGGCGGTCCCATCGGAATACCGGGTTGCCCCAGCGCTGGCCGGTGTCGCTGAAATAGTCCGGTGGGACACCCCCTACAGAGATCGGTTGTCCCTCGGCTGTGACCTTGAACAGATGGCGCTGAGCCCAGACATCGGCGCTATCGAGGGCAACGTAGAACGGCATGTCTCCGAGCAGATGTACGTCGCGCTGCTTGGCGTACTCCTTCAGGTGATTCCACTGAAGAGCAAACAGGTACTGGACAAATCTGTGAAAACCGATGGCATCCTGCAGATCGCGTCTGGCCGTGGCGAGGCCTCCAGGTTCTCGAGAGCGGAGAGCGGGCGGCCATTCCGACCAGGGCTTGCCGTCGAAGCGCTGCTTGATCGACGCGAACAGCGCCCAGTCGTCGAGCCACGGATCTTGCTCGGGCCTCGTCGCCCAGTCTTCGAGCTGCTCCCTTTGCTCATCCGAAGCGGCCTCTTGAAAGCGACGCCAAGCCGTCCTCAATAGCGTCGTCTTCCAGGCGCCGACCGTCTCGAAGTCGACACTCTCATTGTCGAACGGTGGTGCACCCTCCAGATCGGAAGTCGTCAAGAAACCGCTCTCGACCAGGTCGAGGGGGGAAATCAACAACGGGTTGCCGGCAAAGGCCGAGGCGCCGTCATAGGGGGAGTGGCTCGCACCGGTAGGAACCAGAGGCAGCATCTGCCAGATCGTCTGGCCGGCTGCCTGCAGCCAGTCCAGGAAGGCACGGGCCCCGGCACCGAGATCGCCGACGCCGTACGGCCCTGGCAGGGCAGTCGGATGCAGCAGGATTCCCGAGGGTCGTCGAGTCATGGGCGAGATGATAACCTGGCGCGCTGGACTTTCCGGGGAGCGAAGGGCGTCCCCCCGTATGCTCCGAGATTCAAGATCCCAACGAAGAGGTGACAGCGTTGTCCGAAAGTAATCGACAGATCAAGATCCCGTGCCGCCAGGTAGCCGATATCGCGCTTCCCAGGGAAGTGGACCGGCTCTACGACCTTGCCTATAACCTGTGGTGGAGTTGGCGGCCACGGGCTCGGCAGCTCTTCTCGTCGATCAAGGTCGACTCCTGGGCCCGATATCGCAATCCGGTGGATCTTCTCCTCAACGTGGACCGCGCCCAGTGGGAGCAGCTCGTCAGCAGTGAAACCTTCATGGGCTCCTATTCCCGTGTGATGCAAGCCTTCGACAGGTACATGAATGGAGGGGTGGAGACCTGGTTCGACCGGCGATATCCGGACTACAACGGCGGCCCTACAGCGTACTTCTCCATGGAGTACGGTCTGGACCCCTCTCTGGCCATCTACTCGGGCGGACTCGGCGTGCTCAGTGGAGATCACTGCAAGAGCGCCAGCGACCTGGGCGTGCCTTTCGTGGGTGTGGGTCTCCTATATCGCTCCGGCTACTTCAATCAGGCCATCGATGCCGATGGCATTCAGCAGCACATCTACCCGGACTACGACTTCAATCGTCTGCCGGTGAGACCGGCGATGGATGAAAGGGGTCGAGACATCGTTGTCGGGGTGCCGTTGCCCGGTCGGGAAGTCCAGGTCAAGGTCTGGGTGGCTCAGGTCGGCCGGGTGCCCATCCTGCTCCTGGATACGGACCTTCCAGCCAACGATCCATCCGATCGACCGATTGCCAAGGTACTGTACGTGCGGGGCCGAGAGGTGAGACTGGTGCAGGAGATGGTGCTGGGTGTTGGAGGCGCCAGGGCTCTGCAGGCGCTGGGGATCGAGCCCGCCGTCTGGCATATCAACGAAGGGCATAGCGTCCTGCTGCAACTGCAACGACTGAAGATGACGATGGAGGCCGAGGGGCTCGACTTCGAGGCGGCTCTCGGCAGGGTCGGTGAGAACGTGGCTTTCACGACCCACACTCCGGTGGCGGCAGGCAACGAGCAATTCGACCCTGATCTCGCCACCAGCTACCTGGATCTCTGGTCCGATCCCCTCGGCACGAGCTCCGAGCGCCTGCTCGGAGTCGGCAATCCAGATCACGGCGAGTCCGAACAGCCTTTCAACCTGACGGCCTTCGCCCTGCGAACCAGCCGGTTTGCCAACGGCGTGAGTCGTCTGAATGCGGAGGTCGCGGATCGGATGTGGCGACACCTGTTTGCCGATCATCCGGCCGAAGAACCGGTCATCCAGCCGATCACCAACGGGGTGCACCTCTCCACCTGGCTGGGAACCGAGCTCCAGGATCTCTTCGCGCGGCAGCTGGGATCGGAGTGGCAGGAGAAACTCGTAGATCCAAAGACCTGGGACTTCGTCTACGAGCTCTCCGATGAGGACCTGTGGGCGGCACATCGGTCGCAGAAGGAGCGGCTGCTGCGATTCACGCGGTCACGTCTTCTGGAGCAATATGCCCGGCACGGGCGATCTCCCTCCAAGCTGAGAGAGATATCCGCCTTCTTCTCGGACGAGGCTCTGACCATCGGCTTTGCCCGTCGGTTCGCTACCTACAAGAGAGCAGGGCTGCTGTTCAGCGACCTGCACCGCCTGAGAGGAATCCTTCGAAGCACCCAGCGGCCAGTGCGAATTCTGCTAGCTGGCAAGGCCCATCCAGCGGATCGGCCAGCCCAGGAGCTGATCCAGCACCTGTTCATGCTCGGCCAGGAGGCCGATCTCGAAGGCCGCATCGTCTTCATCGAGAACTACAACATGCGAGTCGCTCGAATGCTGGTCCAGGGTGTCGACGTCTGGCTGAACACCCCGCGGCGTCCTCTCGAGGCCAGCGGCACCAGCGGGCAGAAAGCGGCGGTGAACGGCGTGCTCAACTGCAGCATTCTGGATGGCTGGTGGCCGGAAGGCTACGATGGCGAGAACGGCTGGGCCATCGGCAGCGAAGAGACCGCGGCCGAAGAGTGGATGCAGGACCAACAGGATGCCAACTCGCTCTACTCGACGCTCGAGGAGCAGATTGTTCCCAGATTCTACGAGCGCAATGAGCAGGGGATGCCGGTTCAGTGGGTCGCCATGATGAAGCGTTCGATGGTCACCATAGGCGCCCGCTTCTCGGCCAGCCGAATGGTTCGGGAGTACACTGACCGGGCCTATATGCCGCTGGCCGTGAAGGCCGCGGCTCGGCGGGCCGAGTAGAGAATCGTCGCCGTCCATCGGGGCTTCCGGCGGCGAGTCCAAAGCCCGACGGAGGAGACCGTCGCATGACAACCATCCAGATCCTCGATGATCGGCTGATCAGTCAGATCGCGGCAGGGGAGGTCGTCGAACGACCGGCCTCGGTCGTCAAGGAATTGGTGGAGAACGCCATCGACGCCGGTGCTCGATCCATTCGAGTCGAGCTCGAAGCCGGAGGCAAACGCTCCATCCGCGTCGTCGATGACGGTCTTGGAATGGACCGGAGTGATGCTCTGCTGGCCTTCGATCGCCACGCCACGAGCAAGATCAGCAGCTTCGATGACCTGCAGGGTGTGGGCAGCCTGGGATTTCGTGGCGAAGCGCTCGCGGCCATTGCGGCTGTCGCCCGGGTCGAGCTGGTGACGGCAACGGAGCCGGGCGATGGGCACCGAATCCGCATCGATGGGGGGCACATTCGCTCGGCAGAGCCGACCGCTCACCCCAGGGGAACCTCGATCGAGGTGCGGTCGCTGTTCTTCAATGTTCCGGCTCGCCGCAAGTTCCTCAAGACCGTTCGAACGGAGCTTCGCCGCGCCACCGAGGTGGTCCAGGGCTATGCCCTGTCGAGGCCCGAGATCGGCTTCTCTCTGTCGCATGAGGGCCGGACGCTCCTGGAAGCTGCACCTGCCGGTGACGATCTCGAAGCGGCAAGGCGCCGCATCGGCGAGCTGTTCGGAGCGCCGGCGGCTCAGAATCTGGTGGACTTCTGTCAACAGGGACCGGGAGGGGAGCGCCTCTGGGGGTTTGTCGGAGACCGCAAGCAGGGCCGCGGTCGGCGGATCTTCACTTTCGTCAATCGACGACTCCTGAGGGATCGGACCGTGATGGCCGCCTTCTACCGCACGGTGCGGGAAACCTGGCGAAGCGAGGATTTCCCAGCTCTTTTTCTGTTCATGGATATCCCTCCCGCGGAGGTGGACGTCAACGTTCACCCCCAGAAGGCAGAGGTTCGCTTCAGGGATGGCCGATTCTTCGGGCGACTCTCCTCCTGCTTGAGGGAGGCCCTGGAGCGGGCGCGCGGTGAGGAACCAGCCCCCTTGGCAGAGACCACCAGTCTGCCCGGCGCTCTCCTTGCCTGGCAGGGTCTCGGACAGCGTTCAGGCAGTCCGTTCGGGGGTAGCGCTGGGCGAGTCGGCTCGAGTGAGGTGAGGGAGCTCGACGGCAGCCTATCGAGCGAGCCGGCCGGCAAGTTGGCTGATGTGGTTTTCGCGCCGCTCGAAAGATCGACGGTGCCGTTGAGCGGTCGATCGGGCGAGCCGCGCCCTTTCAGGCTCCTCGGCCAGTACAAGGGGACCCTCATTCTCCTCGAAGGGCCCGATGGACTGTACCTCATCGACCAGCACGTGGCCCACGAGAGGGTTCTGTATGAGAGATTTCGGTGCCAGCTGGTGGAGACCGTGGTTCGAAGTCAAAGGCTCCTGGAGCCCATCCTCCTGGAGCTCGCTCCGGCAGAGGCGTTGAGACTGGCAGAGTTGGCTTCGGATCTGGAGCGACTCGGGTTTTCCCTGAGCGAGATGTCGGGCAATGTCGTGGCCATAACCGCCACCCCTGCCGTCCTGACGCCTGGGCTGGCCGAAGAGATGCTCGCCAGCCTGGCCAGCGAGCCTGGCGATCGAGAGGAGGCAGCGGAGGACCTGAAAGGGCGCTTGCTGGAGGCCTTGGCGGCAAGCCAATCCTGCCGTACGGCAGTGAAGATGCATCATCCGCTCTCGGCCGAGGAGATGGAGTCCCTGGTGGCCGAGCTCTTCGCTGCGGAGCAGCCTTTTGCCTGTCCCCATGGTAGGCCTATCGTCCTGAAGATGGCCGACATCGAGTTGGAGCGTCGATTCGGCCGCAGGTGAGCGGCGGCGGTGGGGCAGTGCTAGCATGGCGCGCGATGTTGGAGAACCTCACATCCCTGGCCGGCCTCGAGGAGAGGCTGCGTTACCGCTTTCGACGGCCGGAGCTTCTCGAGGCGGCGCTCACCCATACTTCATGGGCCAACGAGCAGGGGCTGGATCACGACTACGAGAGACTCGAGTTTGTCGGCGACGCCATTCTTGGGGCCGTAACGGCCAGCTGGCTCTACGATCGTCGTCCGGATCTGGATGAAGGGGAGCTTTCGAAGCTCAAGAGCTACGTCGTCAGCGACTCGGTTCTCGCAGATCATGCCGAGCACCTCGGACTCGGAGAGTACCTTCGATTGGGGGTCGGGGAGATTCGGTCCGGCGGACGCGAGAAGCGATCGTTGCTGGCCGATGTCATGGAAGCGGTGATGGGAGCCGTGTTTCAGGATGGCGGGCTCGAGTCGGCCCGGGGAGTCGCACTGGAGCTCCTGGAGTCGGCGTTGGGAGAGGGTGTCGAGATTCCCGGGCTGCGGGATTCCAAGACGGCGCTTCAAGAGACGGTCCAGGCGAGGGCCGGCGCTCTGCCGCAATACCGCCATGTTGCCGAGGAGGGACCGGACCACCAGAAGCGGTTCCATGTCGAATGTTGGGTCGACGGTCGCCTTCTGGGTACCGGCGACGGCGGCACCAAGAAGCAAGCCGAGCAGCGGGCGGCCCGGGCCGCTCTTTCGGCGCTGGAAGAAGAACCACAGGAGAGGGGCAACGCTCTCCAATGAGGACTGCCCACCTGTCGAGTGGGCAGTGATAGGACAGAGAAATGCATAGGATCAAGGAGCTGCCGACACGAATCGGTGAAGAAGTCGTCCTGCTGGGCTGGCTGATGAACGTCCGTTCGAGCGGCAAGATAGCCTTTCTGCAGATCCGAGACGGCAGTGGAGTGGTGCAGGCCGTCGCCAGCCGGGCAGAGCTCTCCGAGAGTGCTTGGCAGGATGTTCAGAGCCTGACGCAGGAATCGACCATTCGTGTGACGGGTACCGTCAGTCAGGACCCTCGCTCGCCGAGCGGCGTCGAGATTCATCTCAAGGACCTCGCGGTCGAGCACCTGACGGAGGACTTCCCGATCACCAAGAAGGAACATGGCACAGGCTTCTTGATGGAGCACCGCCATCTCTGGCTTCGCTCCAGTCGACAGAGTGCCGCGCTCAGGGTCAGGAGTGAGGTCTCGCAGGCCATTCGGGACTTCCACTACGAGCGCGACTTCGTTCTGATCGACTCACCCATCCTGACTCCGGCCGCCTGTGAGGGAACCTCCACACTGTTCGAGACCGACTATTTCGGTGAGCAGGCCTACCTGAGTCAATCGGGGCAGCTCTACCTCGAGCCGGCAGCTGCGGCTTTCGGCAAGGTCTACTGCTTCGGCCCGACCTTCAGGGCGGAGAAGTCGAAGACCCGGCGCCATCTGATGGAGTTCTGGATGGTGGAGCCCGAGGTCGCCTTCCTGGATTTCGAAGGTCTGTGTGATCTCGCCGAGGAGTTCGTCAGCTACCTGGTGGCAAGGGTCCTCGATCGCTGCTCTGAGGACTTGAAGGTACTGGAGAGAGACACCTCCAAGCTGGAGATGGCCACCAGCCCCTTCCCCAGGATCACCTACACGCAGGCCATCGAGAAGCTCCAAGATCTGGGGACGGTGATCGAATGGGGAGAGGACTTCGGTGGCGATGACGAGACGGTTCTGGCCGAGCAGTTCGACCGACCGGTGTTGGTGACCCACTACCCTACGGCCATCAAGGCCTTCTACATGGAGCCGGATCCGGAGAATCCAGACCTGGCCCTGGCCCTCGACGTGCTGGCGCCCGAGGGCTACGGCGAGATCATCGGTGGTAGCCAGAGGATCCACGACCTGGCTCTTCTCGAGAGACGCCTCGAGGAGCATGAGCTGCCCCTGGAGGCCTTTCAGTGGTATCTGGATGTGCGGCGGTTCGGGACGTTCCCCCACAGTGGTTTCGGAATGGGAATCGAGAGGTTCGTGGCCTGGGTGTGTGGCCTCAAGCATCTGCGTGAGACGATCCCGTATCCACGCATGCTGAACAAGATCTATCCTTAGTTGACCGGCTCCTCCCGTTCCCTCACCTACGCCGCCCTTGCGGTGCTGATCTTGATCTGGGGTACCACCTGGGCGGTCATCCGCATCGGTCTTCGTGGCCTGCCGCCGTTTACGGGGGTGGCGCTGCGATTCGGCATTGCCGCCGCCGTCCTCTTCGCAGCCGCGAGAGTCACCGGTGTGAAATTCAGCCGAGGTCGTCGCGTACAGCTGCTGGGGGCGGTCAACGCCGCCTTGACCTTCTCGCTGTCCTACGGCGTCGTCTACTGGGCCGAGCAGTGGGTTCCGTCCGGCCTTGCCTCCGTCTTGTTCGCCACCTTCCCCCTGATGGTCGCGGTCCTGGCCCACTTTCTACTGCCTGGCGAGCGCCTCGAGGTAGCCTCGGCCGTCGGAATCCTCGTCGGGTTCCTGGGGGTCGTGGTGATTTTTTCGGAGGATTTGGCGAGCCTGGGTGGCCAGCAGACAGTCAGGGCAGCGTGGATCTTTCTGCTGTCTCCGTTGGCAGCTGCAACCGCCAATGTAGTGGTCAAGCGTTGGGGCAAGGGCATCCACTCGCTGTCCTTGACGGCGCCGCCCATGGCTGCCACTGCGGTGATCATGGCTGTGGTGGCCCTGGCCTTCGAGAGAGGCAGGATGTTGTCTTTCGATGCGACCTCGGTGGGGGCGTTGCTCTACCTGTCGATCGCGGGTACCGCGGTGACCTTCTTCCTCTATTTCTGGCTGCTGGATCGCCTTCCGGCGACCCGCCTTTCCCTGATTACCTTCGCGATTCCAGTGGTTGCGGTCAGCGTCGGAACTCTGGTGCTGGAGGAGCCATTCACAGACCGGATGTTCTTGGGCTCGGCGCTCGTGCTGGTAGGCGTGGCCCTGGCGCTCCGGTTCTCCCGGCGCAGCTAGGATCCGCCAGGTTGATCGTCGGCAAGGAACCGAATCTCAGGGTGCGGGAGTGCCGTCATCGTGGCGACGAAAGAGGATCTTCCAGGTCTTCAGGTCCTCGGCCAGTTCCCTGAGGGCCGATCGCCAAGAGCCCCTGAGCAGGCTCCAGATCAGCAGGGCGCCCAGGAGAGCGGCGCTGATCATCTCCAGAGCCCCCAGTGATTCGCTGGCCCCGATCGCAATAGGTGGTCGCAGCGTGATGCCCAACCGGTCGAGAACCAGGTCGAGGGCGTAGCCCATACCCAGGGCCGATACGACGACGCTGCCCAGGTAGATGGCGATGAATCGCCGGCCGAACACCCTCGCGATGACGACGAGAGAGGAGGCATTGGTGGCGGGCCCTGCCAGTAGGAACACCAGCGCAGCTCCCGGGCTGATGCCCTTGAGCATCAATGCAGCGGCTACCGGCGTGCTGGCTGATGCACACATGTAGAGCGGCACGCCCACCAGGAGCATCGTGAGGAGAGCACGCGGACCTTGCCCGACGGCGGCCTCCACGAAGTCGTCGGGCACCAGTGCGGTGATGATTCCGGTGAGCAGGAATCCACTCACCAGCCAGAATCCGATCTCGTCCACCATGGTGATGAAACCGTAGCGAAGAGCCCTCCGGGAGAGTGTTCCCAGCCCCTCGGAGCGGTTCGGTGAGAGGCCGGAGAGGTCCGGTTCAGAGGTGCCTCTCGGATCGGTTCCGGAGCTCTGTCTGCTGTCCTTCGCCACGAGCAACGAAGAGGCGGCTGCAACGAGGCTGGTGAGCAGCGCGGCGATGGGCCGCAGGATGGCCATCAGGGGTCCCATGAGGCCCCAGGTGAGGAGAATCGAGTCGACCCCGGTCTCCGGTGTCGAGACGAGAAAGGCCAGGCTCGCTTCGCGACTGGCTCCCTTTCTGGAGAGCTCGATCGTCACGGGTACCACGGCGCAGGAACAGAGCGGCAGGGGAATTCCCAGGCAGGCGGCGCGAAAGGTGGCTCCGAACCCTGGCTGACCCAGCCATTTCGAGATCTTCTCCGACGGGATCAGGACCGTCAGGAGGCCCGCGGCACCGAGCCCCAACATCACGTAGGGGCTGGCTACGAGAAAGACCTCCCAGGTGGCTTTCAAGATCTCGATCAGGGCAGTCATGGGCCGATTCCGCGCTGGCTGATGGTAGCCGTCGCTCGCGCCCGGTGGCAAATCCAGCCAGGCAACCTCGGGTATCTCGTGTTTGCTACACTCTGCGGCGCTCATGACGACGAAGAAGCCAGCCCGGCGAGTGGGCATGATCAGTCTGGGCTGCCCGAAGAACCGGGTGGACAGCGAGATCATGCTCGGGGAGCTGCGCAAGCGTGGGCACCAGATCGTCAGTGAGCTCGAGGCAGCGGACACCGTCATCGTCAATACCTGCGGCTTCATCGAGGCGGCGAAGCAGGAATCGATCGACGCCATTCTGGAGGCCACCGCTGCCAAGGATGGTGGCGTCCAACAGGTGCTCGTGGCCGGTTGCATGGCCAATCGGAACGCACTGGAGTTGGCTCGCGAGATTCCCGAGATCGACGGCTTCATCGGTCTGGACGATCTGCGTGATGTCGACAATCTCGTGCAACTGGGTGGCGTGGGGCCGCAGCCTCCATCACCCTCGCACCTCGTCTTCGATCACCAGGCCGAGAGGCTGCTCACGACTCGCGGATACGCCTACCTGAAGGTGGCTGAAGGATGTGACAACCCCTGCACGTTCTGTGCGATCCCGCTCTGGCGGGGGCGCTTCCGCAGTCGAACCATCGCCAGCCTGGTCACGGAAGCCGAGAATCTCGAGCGCGAAGGCGCTCGTGAGCTGTGTCTCATCGCTCAGGACACCACTCGCTATGGGGAGGACATCGGCCTGGGTCGCCACGGTTTGCTGCGGCTGGTAGAAGAGCTCTTGCGCTCCACCGATTTTGCCTGGGTTCGGTTTCTCTACGCCTATCCGACGACCCTGGATCTGCAATTGCTGGAGCTGATGGGTCAGGAAGAACGATTCGTCTCCTATGTGGATATGCCCCTACAGCACAGCCATCGAGAGATCCTCCGCACCATGCGCCGTGGGGGCTCTGGCGATGCGTACCTCCGGTTATTGTCGACCGTTCGAGACCTGGTTCCCGATGTCTTCTTGCGTTCTACCTTCATCGTCGGATTTCCGGGTGAGACGGAGGAGCATTTTCGGGACCTTCTGGAGTTCGTGGACCAGGCCCGACTCGATCACCTGGGTGCATTCGCCTACAGTCCTGAAGAGGCCACCCCGGCGGCGGAGCTGAAGGGTAGGGTCACGAGGAGCCTCTCCAGGAGCCGGTACGAGGAGCTCTTGGAACGCCAGCGCCCCATCTCCCTGGAGAGTCGCCGAAGGTTGGTGGGTCGCCGCCTGCAGGTACTGGTGGAAGGCCCCTGTGAGGAGTCGGAGCATCTCCTGGAGGGACGTCACTACGGCATGGCTCCGGAGATCGACGGCAGGTTGCTGATCAACGACGGGGTGGCCCCGACGGGCGAGATGGTCGAGGTCGAGATCACCGAAGCCTATCCAGATGACCTGATCGGGCGCATCGTCGGACCCCACTCGGTGCCAGGGGTCCAGATCGCCTCCGCATGAAGGACACACCGGCTGCCATGGTCGTCATCGAAGATGCTTTGCACAGCTCGGATCTTCCCGCGCCCAGTGTCGTCACGATCGGCAACTTCGACGGCATTCACATCGGCCAGCAGGCGATCCTCCAAAAGGTCGTAGAACGCGCTCGGGCCAGCGGGCTGGCGTCGGTCATGGTGACCTTCGAGCCTCATCCGCAGTCGGTGCTGCGACCGGAACAAGCGCCTCGGCGACTCACGACCCGCAGCCAGAAACGAGTCCTGGTCGACCGCCTGG
>JAUVRX010000107.1 GCA_030597375.1 Acidobacteriota bacterium | reverse complement strand
GCCGTCGACTGGAGTCTCTGGTCGCCCCGCCTCGGTTTCGCCTACAACGCCGGCGAGCAGCGCAAGACGGTGATTCGAGGCTCCTTCGGTGTCTACTACAACGGTAACGTGGGCGGGAATTGGAACTCGCCTCCACCCTTTCCGCCGGTGTTGAATGCCTTCTGGTCAGATTCTCCAGATGGGCCATGGGAGCCCTATTGGGATTGGGAGGCCGGTGGGACCAGCATCGATCCTGACTTGAAAGCACCACGAACGCTGCAGTACTCGATCGGTTTCGAGCAGGAGTTCAAGCAGGTCTACTCCTTCGGAGCCATGCTGGTCTACAAGGACACCACCAACAATATCGGCTGGAAGATCCTCGACGATGGGGTCTACGACGAGATCTCGTTCACCGATCCGTACAATGGCCGGGAGTACATCTTGTGGGATGCGACCACGTTCCCGACCGCCGTCAAGGGAAACGGGCCGGGAGTGACATCCGCCGGCGCCAAGGATGACTATTGGCAAAAGTACACAGGGCTCGTGCTGACCTTCAACCGTCGGTTCACCGACTGGTGGGGTTTGCAGGCTTCCTATACCTACTCGGAGTCGACCGGTCTGAATTCGAGACCCTGGTCGCAGTGGCAGAACAATCCGATGTACGGCAGCAAGATCGGGTCCAATCCCAATCAGTATTTCAATGTGGATGGTGCCGATCTGGTAGGGGACCGCCCCAACATGTTCCGCGTGCTGGCCAATTTCGAGCTGCCGTGGACGATGCATGCCAGCACTGTCATCAACCTGCAGGATGGCCGTCCCTACTACCGGACGATCTCGGGGAATTACTCCACCAACCGGTCGGGCCAGGGTTTCTTCATTGCGGACAACTCGCTGCGCCATCCTTTCCAGTACCTGGTGGACTTCACTATCGGGAAGACCTTCAACATACCCGGTAACGGAAGGTTGAAGTTGGATCTCCAATTCTTCAATCTGCTCAACAACACCGCCACCGACTGGTTCGAGACCTGGCTGTTGGAGTATCCCGACGACTTCTATCCCAATTGGTGGATCAAGCCGAGGCGGCTACAGCTGCATGTGGGGATCCAGTGGTAGCTCTGTAGATCTCCTGGGCTTTTCCGTATGATTTGGGCGGCGAGTCTTCTCGCCGCCCGCTCTTTATTCGAATTTCGGCAATCTCGGAGGCAGAACGATGAATGAGTCGCAGGTCCCCTGGATCCACACACCGCTGCCTGGCCCCAAAGCCCAGGCCCTGCTCGAGAGGGAAAAGACCTGGGTCTCCCAGAACTACGTCAAGGATTATCAGTTGGTGGCGGACAAGGCCGAAGGAATGGTCGTCACTGACATGGATGGCAACCGGTTCCTCGACTTCGCCGCTGGAATCGCTGTCTGTGCCACGGGGCACTGTCACCCAAAGGTGGTCGAAGCGATCCAAAGCCAGGCCGAACGGCTCATCCACTTCTGCAACATCCCGTTCTACTACCCTAAGCTGGTTGAGCTCGCCGAGCGTCTAGCGCCCCTGGCACCAGGGGACTCCAAGAAGAGGGTGTACTTCGGCAACTCTGGGGCCGAAGGAATCGAAAGTGCCCTCAAGCTGGCTCGTCTGCGCACCGGACGGCAGAAGATCGTCGCCTGCTTCGGCGGCTTTCATGGCCGCACCGTGGGGGCACTGTCGCTGACAGCCAGCAAGTCTGCCCAGCGAATGGGCTACGCACCTTTTCTTCCCGAGGTGCATCACACCCATTTCGCTACCTGCTACCGCTGCCCGGTGGGCTGCGACCCGGAGAGCTGCGAAGTGGAGTGTCTCGAGCTCCTGGAGAAGACACTCTTCAACACGATTGCACCACCGGAGGAGATCGCAGCCATCGTAGTGGAGCCGATACAGGGAGAGGGAGGCTATGCGGTACCCAAGCGGGAGTTCCTGGATCGCTTGACCGAGATCGCCCGCGAACACGGCATTTTGCTCATCGCCGATGAGATCCAGAGTGGCTTCGGACGTACGGGCAAGATGTTCGCCTCCGAGCATTTCGGGTTCGAGCCCGACATCCTGGTGCTGGCCAAGGGCATCGCTTCGGGGATGCCCATTTCCGCGGTCGTGGCCAGCGACGAGCTCATGCAGTGGCGCTCCGGCGGCCATGGAAGCACCTTTGGTGGCAACCCGGTCTCCTGCGCGGCGGCCCTGGCGACCCTCGACCTCCTCGAGGGCGGATTGGTGGAGAACGCAGCGAGGGTGGGCGACTACTTGAAAGGCAAGCTGAAGGAACTGGCGGAGAAGCATGAGTGTATTGGACAGGTCCGGGGCCTCGGGCTGATGATCGCTGTGGATCTCGTCAAGGACCGTAAGACTCGCGAGCCTGCCGTCGAGCTGCGTAAAAAGGTTCTCCGTGCGGCTTTCGAGAAAGGGCTCGTGCTGCTGGGCTGTGGCGCTAGTTGTCTTCGCGTTGCGCCGCCGCTGATCATTACCGAGCAGGACGCCGACATCGGAGTGGCCATCCTGGACGGGGTGCTGACGGACGCATGACCGACTCCCTGAAGATCCTCACCGACGAGATCGACCGAGCAGGCCCGATCGACCTGCTCAGCGAGTTGATCCGGATTCCCAGTCACCGGGGTCTGGAGCGGCAAGAAGAAGGCGTGGCTCGGGTCTTGGCCGGGTATCTGGAATCGCGCGGTCTCGAAGCGAGCCTCGAGGAGGTGGTCGAGGGCCGACCGAATCTGGTCTGCACTCTCGAAGGCCGGGCCGAGGGGCGGCATCTCCTGCTCTGCGGACACACCGACACGGTTCCCCTGAACGAGGGTGATGAGGGTGTGGGGTTCTCCGGGCTTGTCCGGGAGGGATGGGTCGAGGGGCGTGGAAGCGTCGATATGAAGGGCGGACTGGCGGCGATGGCAGCAGCTATCGTGGCTCTCAGCCGGACCGGAGCCTGGCGAAAAGGCAAGGTCACCGTGGCCGCTGTGATCGACGAAGAAATGGAGAGCCTCGGCGCCGAGCATCTCGTGGCGAGCGGTTTCAGAGCCGACGGGG
The DNA here is from genome assembly GCA_030597375.1 of Acidobacteriota bacterium. Taxonomy (GTDB): domain Bacteria; phylum Acidobacteriota; class Thermoanaerobaculia; order Multivoradales; family JAHEKO01; genus JAUVRX01. The sequence goes on along the minus strand of JAUVRX010000107.1, from coordinate 5,738 downwards.
CCATTGTCGGCGAGCCTACGGAGAATCGACTCTGTCTGGGGCACAAAGGTCTGGAGTGGCTGGAATTTCGGTTTCGAGGCAAGGCGGCGCATGGAGGAACACCCGATGCGGGTATCAATGCGATCGATGGAGCGGCCCGTTTCATCGAGTTGGCACGAACCGAGTTGATACCTCAGTTCGCAAGACGTGCCGATTCGCTGCTTGGACCTCCGACGTTGAATTTCGGCACGATTCGGGGCGGAGATCAGCCCTCGACCGTGGCAGCGGCCTGCACCCTGACTGCAGACCGACGCTCGGTGCCGGGCGAGACTTTCGACACCATGACAGACGAGCTCCAGGTGCTGCTGGCTCGGGTCGAGGGGGAGATGCCAGGTCTGCGAACCGAGGTGCGCAGAGTCGCCGGGGGGGTGGCGACTCTCGAGCATGTCGCTCTCAAGACCGACGCTGCCGATCCTGTGGCCGTAGCGGTCTCGAAGGCCAGAGAGACCCTCTACGGGTCTGCTGGAAGGCCCGGCGATTTTCCGGCCTGGACCGATGGCTCCCTGCTCTCCGGCTTTGGCGGAATCGGAACGGTGATCCTGGGTCCGGGTGACCTGCGGCTCGCCCACTCGCCGAGAGAAGCGATCGAAGTGAGCCAGGTCCTGGAGGCGGCGCGTCTCTACGCATTGACAGCCCTCGACTTCTGTCACGGGGACGAATGAAGGTTCGAGTTCCCCACACCTTCGCTCTGCTCTTCGGCCTGGTGGTGGTCGCGTCCATCGCCACTCACTGGATCCCGGCTGGAAGCTATGAGCGGCAAACTGTGGACGGTCGAGAGGTCGTCCTCCCAGATTCCTACGAGCGGATCGAGGGCGAGCCCGCGGGTCTGGCCGATATCTTTCTCGCCTACCCGAGGGGCCTCGTGGAGACGGCCCACATCGTCTTCTACATCTTCATCATCGGCGGAGCCTTTGGGGTCATCAACGCGACCGGTGCAGTCGAGGCCTCGATCCGGGGGATTGTCCGGGCGTGCAGGGGTCGCGGCGATCTCGTGGTGGCTGTATTGGTGGTGCTGTTCTCCTTGGGTGGCGCCACGATCGGGATGGCCGAGGAAACGCTCGTCTTCCTGCCCGGTCTGGTGGTCCTGTCGAAGCGATTGGGGTACGACGAGATCACAGCCGGAGCCATCGCCATGGTGGGTGCGGGTGCCGGGTTCTCCGGTGCTTTTCTCAATCCCTTCACGGTCGGAGTCGCTCAAGGAATCGCCGAGCTACCCCTCTTCTCGGGTTTCGGCTATCGGCTGCTCGTCTGGTTCGTGATTACCGCCATCACGGTGATCTTCGTGCTGATGTATGCCAGGCGAATCCGAACTGAGCCGGAGGCTCGCTACGAGGACGACCAGGGGCTGACACGCATCGGCGTTCGTCAGAAGGCTGTCCTGAGCTTACTGGTAGTTGCTCTTCTGGCTGTGGTATTTGGCGCTCTACGCTGGCAGTGGGGGATCCTGGAGCTTTCGGGGCTCTTCGTTGCGCTCGCAGTGCTGGCGGGTCTGGTTGGTGGTCTGGGAACCAGCGGTACAGGGGAGAGGTTCCTCGAGGGCGCTGCCGCGATCACCGGGGGTGCGCTGGTCGTCGGGCTGGCCCGCGGAATCCTGGTCATCTTCGACGGTGCCAGTGTGACCGACACCATCCTTCACGCCATGGCTTCTTCGGTGCAAGAGCTGCCGGCGTCCATTAGCGTGGCAGGAATCTATGGTGTCCAGGTGCTCCTGAACTACTTCGTTCCTTCAGGCAGCGGCCAGGCGGCTTTGTCGATACCGATCCTGGCGCCGCTCGGCGATCTGGTAGGTGTCACGAGGCAGACCACGGTGCTCGCCTACCAGTTCGGTGACGGCTTCTCGAACGTCTTTACTCCGACCCAGGGCTACTTCATGGCTGGTCTGGCTCTGATCGGTGTGCGCTGGGAGCGCTGGGTGCGGTTCATGTGGCCGCTGCAGCTGATCTGGATCGCTGTCGGCCTGGTGTTTCTGCTCCTGGCCCACTGGATGCAGTGGGGCCCTTTCTGAGTCTGACTCGGATCTTCGACACAGATTCTGGCGGATCCCAGTTCACTCCCTGCGCCCGGTCAGTCGGATGAGCCGTCTGCGATGAAGCGCAGGTCTTCATCGATCGAGAAGCCTCTCATGCGAAGCTCCTCGACATAGCGCACCGGATCGACGGAGAGCTCGCGGGGCACAGCGCCACGAGTCGTCTCTCCACGGGCCATCATCTCCGCGATGATGGCTCCATCCCAGCCGGTGGTGCGCTGCATGGAAGTGAATCCGGTTTCTCTATCGAAGAAGTCGATGAGATCGAGTTGGGCCTCGGCTGGCCTTCCCCGGTGGCGTCCCCTGGCGACAATGCGGATGACGACAGCATCTTCGAACTCATCCTGGACTTCGAGTCGAGGCCCCAGGACAGCGTGGAGGACATCCCTTGGCCTGACCTGTTCACCCTGAATGCTGATGGGCTCCTGGCCGAACAATCCGGCGTCACGAAAGGCCTGCCACTGAGCCGCATGGCCCGGGTAGCGAAGGGTGCGATTCTCCAGGGTCTGCAGCTTGCCGGCGAAGGTCCAGGGCAGGGTCGAAGTGCCACCGGCCGTGACGAAGGCCTCGAGCTCTCCGAAGGGCTCTGGAAACTGGATCAACTCGTAGCCTTCCGGGTCGAAGCAGGGGACTTCGGTGATCTTGCCGCCCCGCAGGAAGACGCCGTTGCCGTCGTACTCGTTCGTGAGTCCGGCGATGTTGAAAGTCAAGGCATAGTTCCAGGGCGGCACGGGGCTGGCCGGAATTCCTCCATCCCACATCATCACCTCGTGCGGCTCGTCGAGCAGACCCATCGTGTAGGTCATCAGACTGGTACCCATTCCCGGCACCTGACCACAGTCGGGAATGAGGCTGATCTCGGCATCTCGGGCCTGAACGTCGAGCTCCAGTTGCTCTCGGACGATGGCCGTATTGCCTCCCAGGTCGCACATATTGGAGCCGGCCTCGATGGCGGCCACGGCGATTGGCAAATTGAGGTAGTAGGGGACCGCGCTCAAGAAGCTGTCGATGTCCTGCAGGAAATCCACCACCTCTGCATGATTTGTGACGTCGATCCCTTCACCACGGGCGACTTCAGCACCGACCAATTCGTTGACCCGCCGCGCGGCTCGACTCGCGGCCTCACGGTCCAGATCGGCGATGACGACACTCGCCGGATCGCCGCGTGAGGCCATGGCGAAAGCTGCCGCTGTACCCTGACGTCCACCACCCAGAACTCCGTAGTTGAAGCTCATCAGTCTGCCTCCAAGGGATTCGGTTGATCGAGAGCTACGTTCGACTCGCATCCGTCGGATCCTCGCCTACCGGATGGCGGCGCCACCAATAGTAGGCGGGTAGCCCGAGAGCCACCAGACCGAGACCGAGCAACGACTCGATCGGTTTTTCCATGAGCGTGTTTCCGATCAGGAGTATCGAGGCGAAGATGAACAGGGCCGGCACGACCGGATAGCCCCAGACCCGGTAGGCTCTCGGAGCGTCAGGTCGTTTGTGGCGCAGCACGAAAACAGCACCCGTGGTCGCTGCATGGAAGAGGATGGCCGCGAAGACCACATAGGTGTAGAGCTGTTCGTAGGTCCCCGAAAGTGTGAGAGCCATCGCCCAGAGGCTTTGTGCCCACAGGCTTCGTCCTGGGGTGTGGTACCTGGGGTGCACGGCGCCCAGAGAGCGGGAGAAGAGGCCATCTCGAGCCATGGGCAGGTAGATCCGGGGGCTGTAGAGGATGGTTGCCGAGAGACAGCCGAAGGTCGAGATCAACACCGCGAGCGATACGAGCCGTGCCGCTCCCGGGCCAAACAGGGCCGCAGCCGCCGTTTCAGCGATGCGCGGCGTCGCCGCCATCTCCTCCATGGATAGGGCTCGGAAGTAGACCAGGTTGATCAGGGCATAGAGCACCATCACAGTCACGGTGCCCCAGATGAGGCCGATGGGAAGACTCTTGTGGGGCGTCTTCATCTCACCGGCCGAGAACGTCGGACCGTACCATCCGTCGTAGGTCCACAATGCCGCGATCATGCCCACGCCCAGCGCCGCCAGAAGCCCACTGGAGGCCACGGGTGTCGCCAGTTCGTAGGCGACCTCGGCTTTCACGGACAGACCGAAGGCAACCAGAAGTCCGATGGATCCGATCCGAATCACCGTCAGCAGGTTCTGGATTCCAGTCCCTTCCCGCAAGCCGATGTAATTGACGGTGGTCAGGAACAGGATCGCCAGAGCGGCGGCAACCTGACCGCCCGAGACCGACCAGGTCCATCCGAGCAAAGGCACCGACCAGAGCTTGTTGGCCGTCGAGAAGAACGGCACGAAGCTCCCCAGGTACTCTCCGAAGGCGACTGCCAGCGCGGCGATGCCACCGGACATGATGATGAGGAAGCAAGCCCAGCCGTAGAGGAAGCCCCAGAGAGGTCCATAGGCCTCCTTGAGGAAGTGATACATACCTCCGGCTCTGGGAAAGAGCGTCCCCAACTCGGCATAGGTCAGGGCCCCAGCCAGTGTGAGCAGTCCGCCCAGGATCCAGACCAGCAGGATCGTGCCCTGGCTCGGCAGGATCCTGGCCATGTCGGCTGTGGTGATGAAGATACCGGTGCCGATCACCGAGCCGATGGTCAGCAGAGTCGTGTCCCAGGTCCCGAGCCCACGGACGAGCTCAGGAGGGGGCGCGGATGGCGTTTCTGAAGAGCCCACGAGTGGACATAGCCTAGACCCGAATTCGAGTCCAAGCAAATGGTCTCGCGCGGAGAGATCCGAGCTATGATTCGGAGGGTTTCAGTGACAGCAAAGGGGGGACACGAACCCACATGCCTCTCGACAGGCGACAAGTTCTTCAGCTGGGCCCTCTGGCCTTCGTGGGCCATGCAGTGTCGGCCGAGGGTCAGTCGGTCAGCGGTAGACATCGAGCCCGCGATCTGGGAGTCCGAATCGGCCGCCTGCAGTCGGGCAGATGGAACGCCATCACCGATGTTCCAGGTGTCGAGGTAGGGCACGTCACCCTCATCGAGGGAAGTGGGCCACTGGTCGTGGGCGAGGGGCCGGTGCGAACCGGAGTCACTGCCATCTGGCCGAGTCGCAAGATCCTAGAGGAGTATCTGCCCTGTGGATTCGATGTGCCGAATGGCAACGGTGAGGTTACGGGGCTTGTTCAGCTCGAGTCGTTGGGGGTTCTCGGCTCTCCGATCTGTCTCACCAACACGTCGAGCGTCGGTATGGTCTACGACGCCCTTCTGGACTACCTGCCCAACGACGATCTCCCCGCGGTCGAACCGGTAGTGGGAGAGACCTGGGACGCCGTTCTCAACGACATCGAGGGTAGGCACGTCCACAGGGAGCATGTGGCCAGGGCCCTCGAAGGCGCCAGGTCAGGACCCGTGGAAGAGGGCTGCGTCGGTGGTGGCACCGGGATGATCTGTTACCAGTTCAAGGGAGGCATAGGCACCGCCTCGCGAAGGCTGCCACCGCCTTTGGAAGAATTTACAGTTGGAGTCCTGGTGCAAGCGAATCACGGTGCCCGTGAGCTCTTTCGGATCGACGGCGTGCCGGTCGGTGAGGCGATCGACGATCTCCGACCCGACCCAGGGCAGAAATCCGAGTTGAATTCGATCCTGATGGTCATCGCGACCGACGCACCCCTGCTGGACTATCAGTTGAACAGGCTGGCCCGTCGTGCGGTGCACGGCCT
>JAUVRX010000167.1 GCA_030597375.1 Acidobacteriota bacterium | reverse complement strand
TGAGTGAATTGAGTCACATTGGCCCGTTCAACTCTGGAGGTGTCGAACCATACCCGCCAGTGGTCCTTCTCCTTCCCGCTCGGATCCGCCATGGAAATCTCGACCGTGATCCCGGGTAGTTTCTCGTAGCTGTCATGCTTGATAAGGACATCGAGCAGGACTCTCTGGCTGATGGCGACCGGCTCGAAATCGGCCGGCTCCTGCAGCTCTGCCTCTTCGATCTCCGCCTCGGTCGCCACCTCTTCGCCAAGTTCCCCGACCTCCTCGAGCGGCTCCTCGAAGAGGGGCTCCTCCTCCACCACGAAGCCATTCAAGCTGGCCGAGTAGTGCGATCTCGTCTGGGCAACCTTCTCGGCGGGTGAGCTCGGACCACAGGCCGAGAGGGTCATGCCCAGAGACAAGACGACAGCACATGCGACAAAGAATCGATCTGGGTGGCGCACAAGATACCTCCTGGATGCTCGAGCGGCATCATGACGGATTACTAGGATGGCTCAATCGAAGAGATTATAGCGAATGATGGCCCAGATGGCGGCCACACCATCCTTCCATCCGATCTTCTTGCCCTCGGCGTAGGTTCGACCCGAATAGGAGATGGGAACCTCGAAGATGCGCACCTGCTGCTTGGCCACCTTGGCGGTCATTTCGGGTTCGATGGCGAACCGATCGGAGCGCAAGGTGAGCTTTTCGAGCACTTCCTTCCGGAAGACCTTGTACCCGGTCTCCATGTCCGACAAATTCAGGTCGGTGAACATATTGGAAATCAGGGTCAGTAGCTTGTTGCCCTGGTAATGCCAAAAGAAGAGCACCCGGTGCGGTCCACCCAGAAATCGGGATCCGTAGACCACATCGGCGGCGTCTTCCAGGATCGGCTGAAGCAGCACAGGATAGTCCCTGGGGTGGTACTCGAGATCCGCATCCTGTACCAGGACGAAATCTCCCTCGACGGCCGCGAATCCGCTTCTCAACGCCGCACCCTTGCCCTGATTCGTTTCATGTCGAACCAGTTTGAAGTCGTACCTGCCGCCGGCGGAGAGCTCTTCGAGTTTGTCCTGCGTCCCGTCTGTCGAGGCATCATCCACGACGACGATCTCCAGCTCCACCTGGGCCGGAAGCGGAGCAGCCGACACCCGATCGAGGACCCGCTCGATGGTTTCGACTTCATTGAAAGCAGGAATCACTACAGAGAGCTTTTTCATAGCGCCCGCAGTATAGCGCGCGGCCACTCGCCGAAGCTCGGCACTCCGAACGTCAGGACGGGCGGCTTCGATTGCCTCTGATCGCGTTCGTTATCTCTTGGGTCTCTGGTGTATGCCGCGATTCAGGCAGTTGCCGGGAGCCTTGCTGCAAGCCTTGTCGAAGATGGCCAGGAAAGAGGCGTTGAGAATCGAGCTGCCCTCGAACTTCTCGTTCCCCTCCACGGGTCCATAGGAGACCACGCCAACCACCCTGTTTGCCGGACCGTTGGCACCCCCGCTCTGGCCGATCGCCCGTTGCCCGAAGTTCTGGATGAAGGGGCCGCCGCTGGATCCAGCCTGCATGTCGGAGCCGTAAACGGCCGTTCCATCGAAGCAACAGGCCGAATCGCCGCTCGTCACCTGATGAAGCTCTTCACCACTATCGTGGTTGACAGGGAACCCCAGGATGTGGACGTGGTTCGGTACCAGCGCCTCCGTCCTGAAACCCAGCCACCCGACGGCCTGGCCGATCGTCCTACCCCCGTTGTCATTCAAGACCAGGACTCCAAAATCGGCCACATTGGGCAGCACATCGTTGGACAGCTTCCACTCCTCGGTCACAACCGCGAAACGAGCCGTCCAGACGCCACGGGGAAGCTGCCCGTGAAAGTACTGCGGTACGAAGGCGAAGTTGTCGTGAAAACGCCGCCGGATCGCATCGTAGACGCAGTGGCCAGCGGTCAGGATGACGCGGTTGGAGATCACCGAGGCCGAGCAGGCGAAGTTGCCGTCGCGCGAAGAGAAGAACAGCCTTCCCATCGTCGTGTAGGGGAAGCCCGAGCGAGCGTTCCTCGGTACCATCCGGCTACTGCTGAATTGGAGGGCGCGCGCCGGCAAGGTGATGGTGCTGTCCTCCATGGCACCGATGTCTTCCGCCAAGAGCTTGGACATCCGTGCTCGAGACACTCGTGGCAGTGGCATGTCCCTGGCCCGACGCAGACGGTTGGGAGTCCAGTAGTCACGGTCGGCGCGCACATCGGTGGAGACCCCCTTGCGGCCCTGAGCCGCGCCGATTTCAGGAGTCGCGATCGCGAGCAGGAGGGCGCCTAGCAGCAGTTTCTTGAACATGGCAAGCGATCCTTATCTTTGGTTCTATCCGGGAACCCAGTGTTTCAGTATAGCAAGCAAGGTCCTGCAGGCCTGTTGCCTACTGCTCACGTCCAGGAGTTATTCGATGTAGCCGAGGGCCCGCAGTTCTTCGAGAGTGGAATCGAGCGGTGCCACGACTTCCGGCACGAGTGGCTGGCGGGAATCCAGGGCCTCCCTGAGTGCAGACTTCAGGCGCTCGGCCATCTCCATTCCGTCGCCGGTCGCACTTCCATACCACTGCTCGCCGGGGTCGTCGACCAGATCGAACAGATCTTCGTCGATGAGCTTCCAGTTCCGCAGACGAACCGATGTGGATCCGAGCCGCTTCGGGGGACGGTCGAGCCGGCTGATCGCGATCAGTTCGTCGTGCTGCTCCTCACCGAGTCGGGTACTCAGATCGACCCCGGAAAACACCGCGGGAACCGGGAGTCCTACGGTCGAGACCACGGTAGGAGGAATGTCGATGCTGCGGGCCTGGGCCGCCACTCGCTGACCAGCGTGATTCGAATCCGGGAACTTGACGACCAGCGGCACCCTCAAGAGCTCGTCGAAGAGCGTATGCGAGTGCCAGCCAACGATCCCATGCTCGCCGAATTCCTCACCATGATCGGAAGTGAAGATGATCAGGGTGTTGTCATAGAGTCCCTTGTCCTTCAGATGCTGCGTCAGGATTGCCAAGCCGTCATCCGCGGATCGGACCTCGGCGTCATAGGCGCTGACGACATGGCGCAAGTCGCGGTCCGCATCGAACTCGATCTCGTCTCTGTTGATCTGACGAAGCAGCTCGATGCTGATTTCGGACGGCAGGGGCCCCGCGTAGCCTTCGTCGAAGAGCTCCAGGTAGTCCTGTCGAGGCGTGTAGGGGTGATGGACTTCGTAGGAATGGAGAAACAGGAAGAAGGGCCTGCCGTCTCCATCTTCGAGCCAGGTCAGCCCCGCTCGCACGGTTCCAGCGAAGTGCTCTGAGGATGGCTGTTCGTAGAGGTCGAATCCCTGATCCAGGCCGAAGACACGATCCATTTGCCCTCCACCGGAGAAGGCTGCTGTTCGATAGCCCGCCGCCTGCAAGACTTCCGCAAGAGTAATCGCCTCTCCGGGCAGTCGAGTCTTGCCCGACCAGGTCGCAAGATGATGATGCGGCAAGAGAGATGTGAACATCGAGGCGTGGGAGTGAAGCGTGGAGGGGGCCTGCGCAATCGTCTCCTCGAAGACCACCGCGTCCTCGCACAACGCATCCAGAGCCGGGCTCGTATCCTTGGCATAGCCGTAGCAGCCGAGGTGATCCGGCCTCAGGGTGTCCATGGAGATCAGGATCACATTGGCACGGGGATCGCTCGCCGCGAGGTCATCCACCGGCCTTGCGCATGAGGCCAGGAAGGTTCCTGTGATCGGTATGGAGACCAGGAAAAGTACGGCCAGAATCTGTCGAGGTCCCACGATTCGCCCCTGTTTGCTGTCGTTCGCTCTCGGGATGGCTCGGAAGCGGCGGGAATGCTAGCACAGACGATTCCGATCATCTGGGGCCGGTCTCGCCCCGACCCAGGGCACTTCGCCAGCGTTCGCGAAGAGGCCCCAGCAGCTGCACCTCAGGTACCAGCTGCACTCCGAACCGCTCCTCGACAGCCCTCCTGGCCTGGAGCATCAACTCCAACACCTCATCGGCCCTGGCCCGGCCGTTGTTGACGATGACGTTGGCATGCTCGGGGCTGATCTGGGCATCGCCGCAACAGGCACCTTTCAGACCGCATGCCTCTATCAGCCTGCCAGCGTAGTCGCCCTCTGGATTCCTGAAGATGGAGCCGGCGTTGGGTCGTCCCGAGGGAAGACTCGCCCAACGACGCCGATTGAGCTCCTCGATTCGCTGCAGCGCCTTTTCGGCGTTGCCATCCTGAAGCTGAAAGGTAGCCGAGACCACAATGGCCCCGGTTCCCCGCAGGTTGGTCTGACGATAGGAGGGCTCCAACTGCTCCGGGCTGAGCTGTCGGACCCGGCCATCGCGCTCCAGGACGGTAGCCTCGACCAGCACGTCCTTGATCTCGACTCCGTAGCTGCCCGCGTTCATGAAGACGGCTCCTCCGACGGTAGAGGGGAAGCCAGCCAGGGCCTCCAGGCCCTGCAGACCTTGCGCGGCCGATTGCTTGGCGAGCCTGGCGAGCGTCATCCCGCCTCCGGCCGTCACCCTGGTGCCCTGGAAGCGGAAGCTCGCCAGATCGCCGGCCAATTGAGCCACGACACCAGGCAGACCCTCGTCGGGGAACAGTACATTGGACCCCAGGCCTACGATCTCGAACGGCAGCTCGAGTCGACCCGTCACCGAGAGGAGCGCTTCGAGCGCCGACTGATTGTGCACCCTGACGACGCAATCGGCTGGACCGCCGATCCGAAACGTCGCGTATCCGGAAAGCGGGACACCGACTTCCGCCTCGAGACCGTCGATTCCGTCCAGCTCTGCGATCAGGCCGGCAGGATTGTCAGATGAGCTCACGATACAAGCCTGGACGTAGATTCGGATAACACCCGTATCGGAGCCTGGAAGCAAGTTCTGGCGAAGGAAATCCGTCTAGACCCGTTGACGGCTCGAAGAGGCATTCGCTAGCATCGCATCCCTGCTGTGGAGTGAAAAAAATCGCAATTTACACGCCGTCTGAAGAGCGACTAGTATACCCTTCGTACTCGACAGCGACCGGTCACGAGCAGCAGCGCCTCAGGAGCAGAACTCATGCCAGATTCCAAATCCGACAAGCTGAAAGCCATCGACGCCGCCGTCACCCAGATCGAGCGCCAATTCGGCAAGGGCTCCATCATGCGCCTGGGACAGAGAGAGGCCCTGGCCATCCCCATCGTCTCAACCGGGTCTCTGGCCGTGGACTACGCAATCGGTACCGGTGGCCTGCCGCGAGGCCGGGTCGTGGAGATCTACGGGCCCGAATCCTCCGGCAAGACCACTCTGGCCCTCTCCGTCGTCGGTCAGGCACAACAAGCTGGCGGTGTCGCGGCCTTTATCGACGCCGAGCACGCCCTGGATGCCGAATACTCTGGCAAGCTGGGCGTCGACATCGACAACCTCCTGATATCTCAACCCGACTTCGGTGAGCAGGCGCTGGAGATCGCCGAGATGTTGGTGCGCAGCAATGCTGTCGATGTGATCGTCATCGATTCGGTGGCGGCGCTGGTGCCCCGCGCCGAGCTGGAAGGCGAGATGGGAGATTCCCACGTCGGCCTACACGCCCGACTCATGTCCCAGGCCCTGCGCAAGCTCACCGCCATCGTCGCCAAGTCCAAGACCTGCCTCATTTTCATCAATCAGATTCGCGAGAAGATCGGCGTTATGTTCGGCAGCCCCGAGACCACCACCGGTGGTCGGGCCCTCAAGTTCTATTCGTCGGTCCGTCTGGACATCAGGAGGATTGCAGCCATCAAGGACGGAGACGAGGTCGTGGGCGCCAGATGCAGAGTCAAGGTCGTCAAGAACAAGGTGGCGGCCCCCTTTCGTCTGGGGGAGTTCGACATCGACTACGGCGAGGGCATCTCGCGCGTCGGCGAGCTGGTTGATCTCGGAGTTCAGTACGACATGGTCGGCAAGAGTGGTGCCTGGTACAACTACGGTGACGTTCGATTGGGACAGGGCCGGGAGAACTCCAAACAGTTCCTGCGCGACAATCCAGACCTGGCCAGAGAGATCGAGACCGCATTGCGAGAGCACCTGGGGTTACCGCCCATGAGCACCTCTGAGGCTGATTCCGAGGAGGAGGCCGCTACCCCTGCGAGCTAGGAGCCCGTGGCTATGGTGTGCGCTCGCGACGATCGGCCTGCTGGCCGTTCAGCCGGGTGCGGCTACCGAATTGGAGCTCGAGACCCACCGCGCCAAT
>JAUVRX010000174.1 GCA_030597375.1 Acidobacteriota bacterium | reverse complement strand
TGGCCGAAGGGGAGACGCTCGCCGATCGCGTCAAGCGGGGTGCCATTCCCAAGGACGAAGCGTTTCCCATCGCCCTGCAGATCGCCGAAGCCCTGGAGGCTGCCCACGAACGGGGCATCATTCACCGGGATCTGAAACCGGCCAATATCAAGATCACCGACGATGGCCAGGTCAAGGTCCTTGATTTCGGGCTCGCCAAGGCTCTCGATCCCTCCCGGGAGGGGGCAAGCCCCTCCCCTACGAGCGTCTCGTTGTCACCAACCCTGACAGCCCAGATGACGCAGGCCGGGGTTCTTCTCGGCACCGCCGCCTACATGAGTCCCGAGCAGGCGGCTGGCACCGAAGCCGATCAGCGCGCAGACATCTGGGCCTTCGGAACGGTACTGGCCGAGATGCTCACCGGCAAACTGCAGTTCCAGGGCGAAACGGTCTCGCACACGCTCGCAGCTGTGCTGAAGGACGAGCCAGAGTGGTCCTCCTTCCCGAAGGACATTCCGAGCCCGATACTCGATCTGGTGAAGCGGTGCCTGCGCAAAGACCCAAAGAAGCGGCTTCAGTCCATTGGCGATGCTCGAGTCTCGATCGAGGACTATCTCGCAGATCCAAGCGCTCTCGAATCGACCCCGGACACTCCGGCAGCACCTTCGACTCAGTCCCTCCCACTCTGGCAGAAGGTGCTCCCGTGGGTCCTGGCAGCGGGCCTGGGCCTGGGCCTGGCGCTCTCGATCTTCTGGTCTGGTGCCTGGGAAACGACGGCGAGTCTCGAGATGATCAGGTGCGAGAGCTCCCTACCCGAGGGTCTCGACCTCTCGGTCATCGACTATCCGGCCCTCGCCCTTTCTCGCGACGGCCGACTGATCGCCATGACCGCCGAAGGTGAGGATGGCGTTCGTCGCATCTACCTGCGATCGATGGACGAGGTGCAGGCCCGAGAAATTCCGGGTACGGACCATGCTCGGGCTCCCTTCTTTTCCCCTGACGGCGAGTGGATCGCCTACTTCACCAACCGTGAGCTCAAGAAGATCCAAGTGCGCGGAGGTGCCGCTCTCACCCTGGCCGACATCGGTCAGAACCGGGGAGGCAGCTGGGGCTCGGACGGTTGGATCTACTTGACCGACAACGTCCTTGGCGGTGTCAAGCGGCTGCCAGAGAACGGAGGTGAGCTCGAAGAGGTATCCGTGCCGGATGCCGAGCGCGGCGAGCGCACCCATAGATGGCCGGATGTACTGCCCGACGGCTCTGCCGTCGTCTATACATCGGACACCTTTTCCAGCACCGAGTTCTACGACGATGCCCGGATCGAAGCGGTTTCCACGGCCACCGGCGAGAAACGTGTCCTCGTCGAGGGCTCGAGCATGGCCCGCTACCTGACGAGTGGTCATTTGCTCTTTGCGCGCGCGGGCTCGCTCTATGCCGTGCCCTTCGACATCGAGACCCTGGAGACCTCGGGCTCACCGGCCCTGGTACTCCAAGGCGTCTTTACTTCCGTGGCGTCGGGCGCGGTGCACTTCACGGTCTCCGAGAACGGTGTTCTCGCCTTCCTGCCCGGGGACCTGGACACAGGTCGGCGCAAGGCGGTCTGGATCGACAGGGAGGGAGTGACCGAGCCTACCGGCCCAGAAGCCGGACCCCACCGACAGATCGCACTTTCGCCCGACAACAGGCAAATGGCGCTGATCTCGGGAACGGGACAGAACGATGACTTGTGGGTGCACGATCTGGAACGTGACACGACCAGCCGTTTGACCTTCGAAGGCAGCGTCTCGGAGCCGATCTGGACTCCGGACGGTAAGCACATCGCCTACGCGACGACACAGGCAGGCCGCGAGGCCGACATCCACTGGAAGGCCGCAGACGGGAGCTCGGAAGCGGAGCCCCTGTGGGCGGCGGAGTCTCAAGGCCTTCCGATGTCGTTTTCTCCTGACGGCAGATATCTGCTGATCGACCGCCTGGAGGGCCGCGAGGTCTCGGACATCTGGGTCTTGGACATGGAGAAAAGGGGAGAGCCTACTTCCTGGTTGGCGAGTCCCGCCGATGAATTCCAGGCCCGGTTCTCGCCGGATGGCAGGTGGATCGCGTACACCTCCGATGAAAGCGGGCAGTATGAGATCTATGTCCGCCCGTTCCCGGGCCCGGGTGGCCGTTGGCAGATCTCGAGCGGTGGCGGTATGGAGCCCCACTGGTCCACCGACGGCCGTGAGCTCTTCTACCGCAATCTGGCAGTGATCTACGGGGTCGCCGTCGAAACCGCTGGGACTTTCGTCGCGGGTCGTCCCGAGCGGCTCGCCGACGGCGTCTCGGATCCACCCTTCGGCAACACCTTCGCCCCATCGGATGACGGACAACGAATCCTGGCCCTCATCAATATGGAGCCCCACGATCTCGACCAGATGCAGGTGATCGTCAACTGGGGATCCGAGGTCGAGCGTCTCACCACCAAAGCCGACTAGAACCGCTAGCATGTAGTAGGAAGGAGACGCCGTGACTATCGAAGCTGGCTTCCATCTGGGACCGTACGAGATTCTGAGCCCCCTGGGCGCGGGTGGCATGGGTGAGGTCTACCTGGCTCGCGACAGCCGGCTGGACCGCACGGTCGCGATCAAGGTGCTTCCGGACCACCTCTCCGCCTCTCCCGAGATCCAGCAGCGCTTCGAGCGCGAGGCCCGGGTCATCTCCTCCCTCTCCCATCCGCACATCTGCATTCTCTACGACGTCGGTCACGAGGAGGGAGTGGACTACCTGGTCATGGAGCACCTGGAGGGCGAGTCCCTGGCAGAGCGGCTCGAAAAGGGAGCCCTGCCCCTGCCCCAGGCCCTGGAGATCGGCGTCCAGATCGCCGATGCGTTGGATCGTGCTCACAAGAGCGGCGTCATCCACCGCGATCTCAAACCCGGCAACATCATGCTCACGGCCTCTGGCGTCAAGCTCCTCGATTTCGGCCTGGCCAAGCACTTCACCCCGGAGTCGGAGGTGAGCGGTGCCGACTTCTCGCGCCTCCTCACCGAGACCCCAGCCAGCGCCCCACTGACGGTCGAGGGGACGATTCTGGGGACCTTCCAGTACATGTCTCCCGAGCAGATCGAGGGCAGGGAGGCCGACGCCCGCAGCGACATCTTCGCCCTGGGAGCCATGCTCTACGAGATGGCCTCCGGGCGAAAGCCCTTCGCCGGCAAGACCCAGGCGAGCCTCATCGGCGCCATCATGCACTCCGAGCCGGAGTTGGTCTCCACGATCGCGCCGATGGCGCCCCCCGCCTTCGACCGGGTCGTTCAGCAATGCCTGGCCAAGGACCCCGAGGAGCGCTGGCACACCGCTCACGATCTGAAGCTGCAACTGCAGTGGATCGCCGAGGGCGGCTCGCAGGTCGGCGTGCCGGCTCCAGTGGCGGCCCGTCGCAAGAGCCGGGAGCGCCTGGCCTGGGCAGTGGCAGCGGGACTCGCCCTGGTGGCCGCAGCGTTCGCTTTCGGCTATCTCCAGCGGGCACCCGAGCCTCGCGAGGTCGTGCGGTTCGAGATCCCCCAACCCGAAGGTCTACCGGTTGTCGACTCCCCCAAGGTCTCGCCCGACGGTCGTTACATCGCCTACAACGCCACCGACGAGCAGGGCAAGACCATGATCTGGCTGCGCCCACTCAACGCCCTCGAAGCCCAGCCCATGCCGGGTACCGACGACGCCAATCGTCCGTTCTGGTCGCCCGACAGCAAGTTCCTGGGCTTCATGGCCAAGGGCAAGCTCAAGAAGATCCCGGTCAGCGGCGGACCAGCTCAGGTCATTTGCGATGCACCGACTGGCGCCGATGGCAGCTGGAGCGAAGAGGGGATCATCTTCTACGACGGTACCGGTGGCGACCCGATCATGAAGGTCGCTGCCTCCGGAGGAATTCCGACCGAGCTCGTGTCCAGTGAAAACCCGGATAGCGCAAATCTGGAGGTCGGCTGGCCCCAGTTCCTGCCTGGGGGTGAGAAGTTCCTGTACGTCAACTACCAGGGAGAAGACGGGGCGGAGATCCGGGTCGCAGACGTCGACGGCGGCAACGAAAAGACGGTCCTCAAGGGTCAATCCCGGGTTGAGTATGCGCCTCCGGGCTATCTGCTCTACGTCCGGGAGGCGACACTGGTGGCTCAACCCTTCGACGCCAACGCAGGAGAGCTCACAGGCGAGCCGGTGCCCCTGGCCGAGGACCTCAGCATCGACAACGTCGGCCTGGCCCATTTCTCGGCCTCCCGTAACGGAGTCCTGGCCCTGCGAGGTGGCGATGCGGGAGGGGGGCAGCTCATGTGGACCGACAGGAGCGGTGAATCCAGAGAGATGGTCGGTGATCCAGGTGATATCGGCGCAATTTCCCTGTCTCCAGATGGGCGGTGGCTTGCCATGGTCGTAACCTCCACATCGGCCGAGGCCGCAGACATCTGGGTGAGAGACCTTTCTCGGGGCGTCACCTCCAGGTTCACTTTCAACGAAGAGGGGGACTACAACCCAACCTGGTCCCCGGATGGTCGGCGCATCGTATTCAGCGCGACTCGAGACGGCAACGCCGACTTGGCGGTCAGGGCAGTTGGTGGTAGTGGTGAGGTCGAGTTCCTGCTCGAAAGCGAGCGCGATCAGCACCCCAGCTCCTGGTCGTCGGATGGGCGGTATCTGCTGTACTACGATCGGGGAGAAGAAACGAACTGGGACATCTGGGTTCTGCCACTCGAAGGAGACGAGGAGCCCTATCCGTTTCTCATGACCCCCTTCGTCGAGGTTCGATCCCGTTTCTCTCCCGACGATCGCTGGGTGGCCTATCAATCCACCGAGTCGGGCCGCTCCGAAATCTACGTTCAGGAGTTCCCGGGACCGGGAGGAAAATGGCAGATCTCCACCGCAGGCGGCTCGGAGCCACAGTGGAGCCCTGATGGCAAGGAGCTCTACTACATCTCACCCGAGATGAACATGATGCGGGTTTCGGTGCAGACGGGCGACTCCTTCGATGCAGGGATACCCGAGGCCATGTTCCCGGTCCGGCTGCGTCAGATCATCAACAACAACCGCTACCTGGTGGCTCCTGGCGGCGAGCGCTTCTTGCTCTTGAGCTCGCTGCAGGAGGATTCGACCCCTCCCACCACTATCGTCTTGAACTGGGACGCCGCGCTGGGGCAGTGAGCCCACCTGAGGCAGCCGCACCCTGAAGCGAGCCTCTCGAGTAGCCACGCCCAGCCAGGGTGCCAGTCGAGCCCCCAACGGTTTCACTGAGTCGCTGGCTCAGCCCAAAGAACATCCAGAGCCACTTCTGGAACATTCCAGAGACTACTGACGTAAGGAGAAGCGGGTACCTCGGAGGTTCCGCAGATGCTATCGATCCGTTCTCTCTCGAAACAGTTCAAGACCGGAAACTACGGTGTCAAGAACCTGTCGTTGGAGGTTGCAGGCGGGGTCCTGGGGCTGCTCGGCCCAAATGGCGCGGGCAAGACAACCCTCATGCAAATGGTCGCCACGGTGATGAAACCGTCAGAGGGCGAAATCCACTTCGGAGACATCGACATCCTCGAGGACCCCAACGCAATTCGCCAGCGACTCGGCTACCTGCCGCAGGACTTCGGAACCTACGCACAACTCAGCGCCAGAGAACTCCCCGCCTATTTCGCAGCGCTCAACGGCGTATCTTCAGCATCGAAGGCCGACGAAATGCTGGAGTCAGTAAACCTCCACACCGTGGCCGACCGCCAGGTTGGCGGGTTTTCCGGCGGCATGAAACAGCGTCTCGGCATCGCCCAGGCATTGATCAACGACCCTGATCTCCTGATCGTCGATGAGCCCACCGCCGGGCTCGATCCCGAGGAAAGGGTTCGATTCCGCAACCTCCTCACAGATTTCGGCCGCACCAAGCTGGTGATTCTCTCCACCCACATC
>JAUVRX010000164.1 GCA_030597375.1 Acidobacteriota bacterium | reverse complement strand
CAGATCCACGGATCTTGACGCCAGCCGTAGTCTAGCGGAGGTGGAGTCAGAATAGCCGTGATCGGGTACACAGATCGCCGCCGAGCCTCAGAAGAGGCGGGACCGGATGGATCTACGGTCATCCCTATGGCCGAGGCAAGGGTAGATGGCAGGCTTGAGCCCGTAGAGCTCCGCTCCAGTGCTTCTACCTGCGTGTCGTCCAGCGCCAGCTCGGGTAGGGCTCCGAGGCCAGCCTCCAGAGCCTCCTGCTGCATGATCTCCCGCAGGTATGCCGCGACCGATGCCTCCAAGGGTTCGGGCTCATGACGACTCAGAATCGACCGCACTCGCTCGCTCGCTCGCCTTGCCGAATCCTTGCCGCCGGCCGCCTCCCATTCACCCAACGTCGACCGGTCGATGACATCACTGGGGTAGTACCCTTCCTCGCGGAACCACTTGGCAGTGTGAGCCAACGACAGGAACTCTTTGGTCACGACTCCCTCTTCCAGGACGGGTAGGGCGATCGGATCGTCGCGCAATTCGATTCCGGCCGCCAATCTGAGGACCATCCCGCAGATCTCGTGATCCAGGACGAGCTTCTCGAGGCTCTGGCAGGACTCGAAGTCGTGCATGCCCGGCCCCGACACGTTGTTGACACCGCTGACCGCGGCAAGCGTCGCCCCCATGGCACTCTCCATGCCGGCCTGATAGTCGACCAGCTTGGAATCGCTCATCCCCATGTAGGCATGGGTCGGCACCCCGAGGTGCTTGCCGATCTCGGCATAGGCACCATCGATCATCTGGGTCTCGACTGCGCCCATGGGAGTGGTGCCCTTGCGCATGTCGAAGAAAGCGGGGGAGCCACCATAGATGATGGGGGACCCGGGCTGGGCGAGTTGGTGAATCACGATCCCACTGAGATTCTCGGCACAGTGCTGGGTGATGGCGCCAGCCAGGGTAACCGGTGAGGTGGCGCCCGTCAGCGGCATGGAAACCAGCTCGGCCGGAATGCCGGCTCTCGCACAGTCGATGAGGGCCTGGGCGGTGAGATCGCTCCACATCAGGGGAGGTGAGGGACAGCAGTCGAAGATGGCGAGGGGCTTCTCTCGCAACCTCTCAGCGTCTCCACGTACCGCCGAGAGCATGTCGTGCATCACCCGGAAGGATCGCTTTTCGAAGGTGCCGGTTACGATGGGCTTCTGCGACGACAGGAGGCCGATGTAGAGGCGATAACGATCGGCGAAATCCTCGGGGACGTCTCCGGGAATGACTCCGGTGCTCTGAGCGGCGTAGTTGGGCAGCGCGTCTGTGAGTCTTGAGAAGGCAACGACATCCGCAGTTACCGGAGTCCGCGCCTTGCCGAGCCGATAGTCGAAGACTCGCAAGGCGGCCGAGCCGGGGTTGAAGTGGATTCTGTCCCCTCCAAGGTCCATGGTCATCTCGCCATAGCGATCGAATACCTGTATTCGTCCTGGAGCGCTCTGCAGGGCCGCCTCGATCAGCGGGGCAGGGATCAGCACCCTCCCTGTACCGGTTTCGATCTTGGCCCCTGCGCCGTCGAGAAGCTCGAGGGCTTCATCGTTCTCCACGAATACACCGATTCTCTCCAGGATCTCGGCCGCCTCTTCGACAATCTTGTTTCGGGCCTCTTTCGTGAACCAGTTGATACGGGGTTGAACGCTCATTGCCAGTCCCCTTTCATACAGGCTGTGAATCGAACGATTTCGATGGATCGCGCCCTTCAGGATCTCCTGAGAGTGACTGGGGCTCGTGGGCCCCGGATCGACCCACGCTAGCAGAAGCCCATGGCTCGAGAACCACCCAGACGGGTGGGGGGGAATCAGCAGCGGGGGTACCTCGGTCGGGCTCCTGGCGAAGCTTGGTCTCGAACCCACGAGGGGACACAGAGAGGATCTGCACCCCGGGTCGTTTGGGGATTTAGCCTTCAGTTCAGGTCATCGCCCGGCAGAGTTGGGTTCGATCAGGACGGTGCCATGCTGCGAGCTAAGGCAATACGTCGATGGTGACCGGCTGGGTCAATTCCAAGATCATCATGGTGCCGGCAGGGATCTCCACCGGCTTACCCTTGGTCTTCTTGGCCGCAAAGGCGCCGCCGATTCCCCCGGCCACAGCACCGATGAGCTTGCCAGTATCACCTCCGACCTGTTTTCCCAGAACTGCGCCTCCTAGAGTGGCTCCGCCGATGATGGCGGCGTCCTTGCCGGTCTGGCTCTTGCCGGCCTGGGAGAAGACCGCTTCAATGGGATAGGTCGCTCCATTGGGCAGAGTCAGGGATTGGAATTCCAGCGAAAGGCGGGCTCGGCCACCGATCTTCTTGGCCGGGTTGGCTTCGATGACCTCCCCAAGAATCGAGGCGCCCGCCGGGATTGCCACCGTCGAACCGACCCTGACCGGCTCGATGACTCGGGCTCGAAACTGCTGGCCCGCCTGGCTGGTATGGCTCGAGAGGGTCTGCCTGAACTCGATATCGAGGGTCTCGCCCGCCGCCACAGTGACGGGTACGGGCTGGGGTTGCGGCGCCGAATAGCTTTTCCGTGGCTGAGGTATGGCCACCGCAGCTTCTGGTGCCGGAGCCGGGGAGGGAAGATCCCGGGATCGTGACGCGGGGAGAGGTGCCCCCTGAGGTGAAGCCCGAACGCTCTCGGCAGTTGCCGGGCTCGCATAGAAGGAAGATTCGAGCTGGTCCGAGGTCTCTTCAGCCCCTCGAGCGTCCTCGGAAGGCTGCAAGAGAGCCACCTGTTCGGGGAGTTCTTCCCCGGTCTGGGAACCCTGCTGCGGATTCTCTCCACAGGTCGAAAGCAGGAGATAGGAAGTACTCAGCAGCAGAGCAAGGGCTAGAGAGGACTTTGCTTGGATTGGCATGAGACTCTCCTCTGTTCGGTCATCGAATCCTGCTGGAGGTCCTGTACTGCATTTTGCATGCCGGTGAAGGAACTCTGTGTGAACTCTCAACAGAGGGCCTGAGGTTGTAGACACAGGTCCGCCCGGTTCAAGGCCACTACCGACTCGAGCCCTCGAGCCTTCAGAGATCGGCCGGAGGGAACGCCCGGCCGCCTCAACCCCCAGGGCGGGCGGGTGGGGACTGGGAGGGCCTCAGTTGAAAATGGGGAGGGAATCGCTGTTGTGAACCGTCACCTTTTGAATCCGGGTGGTCCGAACTCGGTTGCCGAACTCGAGGAAGAGCCGCGGGGCAGCCAGGATGTCGCTCTTGGTGGCGCTACCACCCCAGGTGCAGCCGTTGACACCGACGGTCAGGGGTGCCGAGTTGTTGTGGTCGAACCAACCACCTGCGACGGAGTAGGAATCGCCGCCGAGGAAACAGATGGAGTAGGTGGAGTTCTTGGTGACGACGACCACCGAATCTCCGCGGGCGAGGTCCGACTTGAGCACCGGCCGGAGATCGCTGGCGTTGTCGACGATGGCTCCCAGGGTTCGAGCCGGGAGGGCGTCATGTATGCCGCTGGCTTCAGGCGAGGCGTTCATATTCTCGAGCCCCAGAATCGATCCATCGTAGGCAACAGCATCGCCGTAGTCAAACCGAGGTGTCTACATCTCTGGAAACCCATGCCCGCATGGCAGGTATTCCAGGGTCGATCTCCTCCAAGAGCTCTTCGATCGCTTTTTCCACGTCGGCATCGGTGAACTGGTTGTTGGGATCGTCACCGGTGAGCCGATAGCGCAGATCCCCAGCCGGCTCGTAGATGAAGACGGCTGGAATTCCAAGCAGGCCCAGCTTCTCGAACGCTCGAGTCACGACCTCGTCCATGAGGAAGTTTGGAAAGGTGGCCTGCTGCTCGGTCAGGAAGCTCTCGGCAAGGGATAGGGCTGCCTCATCGTCCCGGTCGTCGAGGCACAGGGAGACGAAGGTCACGCCTCGGCCACGGTACTCGTTCGCCAACTCCACCATGTGAGGGAAGCGTTCGATGCAGGGCAGACACCAGGTTGCCCACATGTCCACGACTACGATCTGACCTTTCAGGGCGCTGAGCTCATCCACCCACGCATCGAAGGTGACCGGAGCGAGCCTGGCCTGCCACTCGTCTGGCGTGCTGGACTCGGGGGGTGTGGCGGAACCTGGACCGCCGCTCGGTGCCGGTGTTGGAGCGCAGCCGATCGCGACGGTGAGGCAGAGAGCCAGGAGTGCAACGGCGACTCGCTCTCTCACCGAGCCTGGTCCTGTTCGTACTCCACCGAACAGCCATGAGCGCGAGTCTCTTCGGCCGTTACCTCTTCACCGGCCAGAAGCGCCCTGACGGCGTCGGCAACATAGAACTCGGTGGGCTCACCTTCGGTGTAGTGGATGGTTCCGTCTCGCCGTTTGGAGGCCGGTGAATTGTGCAGCAGACCCATGTAGACGAGACTCCGATTCTTGTCGAAGACGTAGTATTCGGGTGTCCTGGTGGCACCGAGCTTCCTGCCGAGTTCCTGAGTCTCGTCATAGAGGTAGGTGAAGTTGTAGCCGGCGTGAGCGGCGTGCTCCTTCATGGCTTCCAGGCGGTCGTCCTCCCGGTGATTCACGCTGACGCCGACGATCCGGACCTTGTCGCTCTGAACCGCGCGCCCCAGCTTCACCAGATCTCCATCCATCCCCTGGACCCAGGGGCAGTGATTGGCGAGGAAGACCAGGACCACCACCTCTTCGGTGAGGTCGCTGGAAGACAGGGTCGTGCCGTCTGTAGCCGGTAGTTCGGAAAACTCCGGCATCGGTGCTCCGATGTTCACGACTGCGTTGTACTCTCCTGCTTGAAGGACCGGGATACCAGCGGCTGTGAGCACCACCAGGGTCGCGTGCAGAATCACTCTTGACAAGTTCATGGACTACTCCTCACTCTGGGTGCTGTTAGAAGAGCGGGGATTGTATCAATCGGCTTCCCGGTGTTGCAGCACGGCGGCCGACCGTACGATGATCTCCTTTAGCCCGGGTTCATCGACTCTCAGCGCCGCCTCTCGCGGTTCTAGCCATTGACGCTTTCGATGACTCTCGGGCCAGGTCTCCGAGACCTCTTCCACCCGCAAGAGAAAAACATCTACAGTGCATACGCCGGCCCATTTCTCGTACTTGTAGGAGCCGAGAGCTCGACTGGACACAGTCCCCTCGATGCCCGCTTCCTCCCATGCCTCTTTGACAGCGGAATCCACCGCACTCAGTTCGGGATCGACGACCCCCTTTGGCAGCACCCAGCGGTTCTTTCGTCGAGAGGTGACGAGAAGGAATTCGACGCGCCCCTCGACCAGACGGTAGGGGAGCACCGCAGATTGTGTGTAGAAATGACTGGGAGCTTCAGTAGACATAGGCGACCACGAAGATCCCCAGCATGGCGAAGACGAGAGCGAGACGGGCGGCTACGCTCAGGACGAGTCCGAGCCAGGCGCCGGCACCGGCACGGCTGGCCTCGGCCAGTCCCCGACGGGCAAGAAGCTCTCCAATCAAAGCGCCGACGAAAGGCCCCACCACGACACCGACGAAACCCAGAAACAGCCCGGCCAACGCGCCCACGACCGCTCCAATCACCCCCCAACGACTGGCCCCCAGACGACGAGCGCCGAAGGCGCTGGCCAGAAAGTCGACGACGTAGACCAGGATCGTCAGGATCGCCAGAATCGCCAGGGTCATCCACCCGACACGGGTGAAATCATCGGCCCAGGCTCCGGCGACCAGACCGAGAAAGACGAGAAGGGCGCCAGGCATGACCGGTAGAAAGGTACCGATCAATCCGACCAGAATCAGCCCGGTCGCCAGTCCCCAGAGCAAGATAGAGGTCATCCAACGAAGAGTACCAGAGCGGGAGATGACGTAGGATTGGCGAGCTATGAGCGCAAAGGACACTCATGAGGAGCTCTTTCCAACGCTGACGTTCGATGAATTCTGGGAGTGGGTCGTCGTCCACCCCAACTGCATCCTGCGAGCTGGAATCCAGAATTCCGTGATCTACGACGACGAGGACTACCACTGGCACTTCGCCCAGGACGGCCCCGACACCCATCTGGTGCAGGTCATTCGGGGTAAGCGCCTGGTAGGAGAGTTTGTCGTCTCCCGGGAGAGGGTGACCTATGTTCAGGGGATGACCGGGGACGGGGAAGGTGAGATTCTCTTCGAGGCGGTTGCCGCCGAGGAAGTCGAGACCCAGCTCGTCTGCTTCTTCGTCATGTCCCATGGCCTCGACGTCGACGTGACAGAGACGCCCCATCGAGTTCATTGAGCTCGAAGGCCTCCGGCCTCAGACCGCGTCAAGGGGCCTCGCTGAATGCGAACAGCGCGGATACTGCTCCAGCAGGATCTTGGATCACGCAGTATCGCCCCATCTCTCCCATGTCCTTGGGACCACTCAAGATACTGCCACCCAACTTCTGACAGCGTGCAGCGCTGGCGTCCACGTCCTCTACCGTGATGTAGATCAACCACTGTGCTGGCAGGTCCGCATTGCCACCCCTGGCATGACAGATACCGGCCTTGGGCTCGCCGCTGCCCGGCGCTGTCATGTTGAAGT
>JAUVRX010000106.1 GCA_030597375.1 Acidobacteriota bacterium | reverse complement strand
GGGAAGGTAGAGCTTGCGGTGGACGTGAACGATCTGGCCGGCTCTGAGCATTACAGCGCTGTTGTACAGCACTCCCTGCCCGTCCTCTTCCACCAGGCCCACTACCACCGCCATCTCCCCGCAGGCTGCCGCGATCTGTCGGAGTCCCTCGGACTCCTCGATCCGACAGGAGACCCGACTGGTGAGATGCAGAAGGCGGTAGCCGGTGATCGATAGCTCGGGGAACAGGAGTAGCTCGACGCCCTGCTCACGGGCCTTCGAAATCCACTCCAAATGCTTCTGGATGTTGGCTTCGACAGCGCCGAGAGTGCAGTCGATCTGCGCCAACCCGACGGTGAGTTTTCTCGCCATGGGTACTGAGATCCACAGGGTGCGACAGTTGAAGATTGGCCCCGAAAGCTATGCTAGCATGCCGCCGCCATGTTCCCTTTGAGGAAAATCACACTGTTTCTGGTCGTTGTCTCGACTCTGGGAGTGCCGACTGCGCTCTCCGCCACCGAGGAGGAACCCGTCGATCGCCTCCTGGTCGTGGTCGATGACGACCCGATCCTGGAGTCGCAATTGGATCAGGCCATCGGCATCGGCTTGGTGGAACAAGAAGAGGGGGAGGACGAAGCCCGCTTCCGTCGGCGAATTCTCGATGGGCTCATCGAGGAAAAGCTGCGCTTTCACGAAGTCGACCGGTTCGGATTCGCAGAGGTGCCGGTGGATGAGGTCGAGAGGCAGTTCGAGGTGGTTCGAAATCGGTTCCCGGACGAGAAGAGCTTCCAATCCCGACTCCAGGAGCTGAGCCTCGACGAGCAGGGGCTTCGCCAACTCCTGGCGCGGCAAGTGATGGTTCTGATCTATGTCGAGGAGCGGTTGGGTGCCAGGGTTTTCGTGGGCCTGGAAGAGATCCAGGATTACTACGATGGGGTGTTGGTGCCGCAGCTCAGGAAAGACAGCGAGCCCATTCCGCCGATCCGTGAAGTTCGAGAGCCGATTCGCCAGGTCCTGAGGGAAACACTGCTGAACGAAGAGCTCGAGCGCTGGACCGATGAGCTGAGGCGGGGAGCCGACGTCATCGACTACTTCGACCAGGAACGGAAAGAATTACCGCCGATCGTCCACCGGGTCGGTGACTGACGGGCTTGGCTCGGCTTCCGACCCATAGATCGCCTCGTACTGCAGCCAACTCCTGACTACCTTCTCGAGGTAGGCCCGGGTCTGCGAGAACCCCACCTTGGTGAAGTACTCTGCCGACTCCAGGCTGTAGCAGTAGCTCTGCCACAGATCGGCCTGATTCTCCCCTGCATTGTAGGCGGCGATCGCGGGATTGGCGCGGCCTGAGTACCTGTCCGTCAGGTGGGCCAGATAGGCCGCTCCCAGAGCGATGGCCACTTCCGGGCGATGGAGATCGGCAGGCTTCAGGTGTGGCCTGCCGACCCGGAGGCCATATCTGCGCGCAGTGCTGAGTACGAACTGGGTCAGGCCACGGGCCGATGCGGCGGAGACGGCCAGTGGATCGAAGCGACTCTCTTCGCGGATGATCGCCGTGAGGAGGTGGGGATCGACATTGGCACTCGAAGCGTTCGAGCGGATTTGCTCCTGGTACGGAATTGGGTAGAGCAGGCGACGGTAGGCAACAGGAAGAAATTGCGGCGGCAGCTCGTCGGGTAGGCGATCGGAGAGGATCTCGGAGAAGCGAAGGGACTGCCTGTACAGGCCCGATTCCGCCAGAAGGCGGCTGGCTGTGAGGGCCAGGGAGTTGTCGGCTGCGGGGAAGTGCTCGCCGACAGCCGGCGACATGTGTTCGATAATCCCGAGGGCGAGTAGGAGCTCGTCGGGGCTGTCGAGGTCGGTATCCCAGAGTCCCCACCTCGCGGCTGGAACCATCCGCATCTCGAGAAAGGGCCGGGCCTTGGAGCTGTTCTGGAAGTGGCGCAGCAGGTGATCGCGTGACTGCGATCCCAGGGGGTCCCGGTCTCCCAGCAGCAGCCAGGCCTGGTGCAGCTCGCGGGTGCTGTCGAGACCGGCCAGATGCACCCCTCTGGCCCGTCTGGCCGCGGCCAGCTCGGGGCGGTCGAGTCGCGAGCGGGCCGCCTCCGAAAGTGGATGGAAGGGATCCTGGGTCAGAGCGTTGACGTAGTGGCCGACGGCCGATGTGGTCTTGCCTTCCAGTTCGGCCAGGCGCCCTCGCCAGTAGGCGATCTCCGGCGTCACGGTGCGGTTTGCTTTGGCCGCCTGGTCCAACCAGGCACCAGCCCGACCAGCCTCGCCCCTCACCAGGTCCGAGGATGCCAGGAACAGCGCCGCTCTTGCGAAGCTCCGCCTCCAGCCGCTTCTGCTACCGAGCTTTTGGAAGCGCTGAAGAGCGGTGTCGCTGTTGCCCTGACTCCAGTGGATGCGCAGGGACGACATGAGTGCCGCCGCAGACCAGCGACCCGTCGGATCCGCTGAATAGGCCTGCTCGAAGATCTGGACGGCAGCCTGCCAGTCTCCGTCGAGCTCGTAGGATCGGGCCTGCTGGTACAGAGCTCGGGCTGCATCCTTCGCTGTCTTCTCGGTTCCGACGAGGCGCGCGAACTGCGAAGCGGCGGTCGAATAGTCACCGAGCCAGAAGTAGCTTCGCGCCAGAGCGTACCTGACTTCGTCGAGAGTCATGTCAGAGGCCCGAGCGCCCCTGGGTTGCAGCGAGGCCATGCCCTTCTCGAGGGGTCCAAGGGCCGCGTCGAATTCGCGGTTGTGGTAGAAGGCCATGCCCAGCAAGAGGGACGTCGTGTCGTCCTCCGGGTCGGGCAGCGCTTGCGAGAGAAGCTCGGCCGCCCCTCGCGCGACCTCGTCCTTCGAGTTCTCCTCCAGCAGACGAATCAAGGAGCTGCGGCCTCGGCGCGTCTTGCCCTGGAGCAGGTCACATCTGGCACGTGAGAGCTCCAACTCTCGGAGCTGGGGAGGTGGCAACAGCCAGGAGTCCAACTCCGCCAGCAGTCGACAGTCGCCGCCCAGGCTCAGGGAGTCGGCCAGGTATCGAACTGCCGGAGCCACCAGCCCTGGGGGCGGTTGGTTGGCGAGCAGATTTGCCAAGAGTCCAGCGGCGACCTCGGGATGTCCCACCCGGTACTGGTTCAAGGCGAGGCGATACCTTCCGTAGGCGGCGAGTCGGGGTGTAGAGACCATGGCCGAGACAAAGGCGGCGGGAGCGTCGCCCTCCTGATGCAGCGCCTCCAGAAGGTGGCCTCGGAGGTAGTCAAGGCCCCACTGGTCGGCAGCTTCGGGATCGGCGATCTCGGCCTCGTCGGTCCTGGCCAGGGCAGCCTCTCGGAGCCCCTGAAGCTGCAGGTCGACGAGATCGGGTCGCGGATCCTGGGTCGAGACCGCGACGACTGCCAGTAGGAAGGCTGAGATCATCCAGGAGGCCAGGTGAACGCTCGTCCGCCGAGTAGGTGCACGTGTAGGTGAAAGACCGATTGTCCAGCGCTTTCGAGGCAGTTGGTGACGATGCGAAACCCCTCCTGGTCGAGTCCCTGCTGCCGAGCGATCTCGACTGCCGCTAGCTGGAGTTTGCCGAGCAGAAGCGTCTGCTCTTCATCCATGTCGAGCAGGGTGGAGAAGTGTTTTCTGGGAATGACCAGGATGTGCGTTGGCGCCTGCGGATTGAGGTCGTGAAAGGCGATGACATCCGCGTCTTGATAGGCGATATTCGCCGGCAGGTCGCCGTCAGCGATTTGGCAGAAGATGCACTCGGACATGTGAAGCTCCTTTTCGACCGGGTTGACGTTGACCCGGTTGCTCAGGTGGGCTCCGCGGGGAGTCGCTCCACCATGGCGCCGAGCCGCTGCAATTTCAGTTCCATTCCTTCATAGCCTCGATCGAGGTGATAGATGCGGCCGACGATGGTCTCCCCTACTGCGGCGATTCCGGCCAGGACCAGGCAGGCAGAGGCCCTCAGATCCGTGGCCATCACCCTGGCACCGGAAAGGGGAGTCGGGCCATGCACCTTGGCGAAGGTGCCGTGAATATGGATGTCGGCGCCCATTCGACCGAGCTCCGGGGCGTGCTGAAAGCGATTTTCGAAGACCGTCTCGCCGATCGTGGACAGGCCTGTCGCCTGGGTCATCAGAGCCATGTATTGCGCTTGCAGGTCGGTGGGGAAGCCGGGGTGGGGCGCCGTGAGGATATCCTGAGGTTTGAGCTCCCCAGTTCGACGGAGCCGTAGTCCGGCCTCCGAGGCCTCCAGGTCGCAGCCACTTTCGGCCAGCTTCTCGAGCAGCGGTGCCAAATCGGCAGCTATGGCGCCACGGACAAAGATCTCACCCGCGGTCATGGCGGCCGCCAGCAGATAGGTACCGGCCTCGATGCGGTCGGGAATCACCCGGTGCGAGGCGGACGGCAAGCGGTCGACCCCCTCGATCTCGATCCTCTCCTCTCCAGCTCCCTGGATGCGGGCACCCATCTTGTTGAGAAGAGTTGCCAGATCCCTGATCTCTGGCTCCCTGGCACAGTTGTCCAGCACCGAAGTGCCCTTGGCCAGGCAGGCCGCCATCATCAGATTCTCGGTGCCGGTCACCGTCGGTACGGTGAATCGGAAGGCACCTCCGGCCAGACGGCGAGCTCGCGCCGTAACGTATCCATGCTCCAGCTGCACCTCGGCTCCCAGGGCCTCGAGACCGGCGAGGTGCTGATCGATCGGTCGCACACCGATGGCGCAGCCACCAGGAAGAGAGACGCGAGCGTGGCCTAGCCGGGCCACCAGTGGGCCGAGGACGAGGATGCTCGCTCGCATGGTCTTGACGAGCTCATAGGGTGCATCGTCGGGTCGTGCCAGATCTGTGGCCTGTAGGCGAACAACCCCGGCTCGCTCTTCACTCTCCACTCCCAGGTGTCCCAGCAGGTGCCGCATGGTTCGGATGTCTCGGACGGCCGGTAGACCGGACAGTTCCAGGGGACCGTCTGAGAGAAGGCTAGCTGCCAGGGCAGGCAAGGCGGCGTTCTTGGCACCGCCGGCCGTGACCTCACCCTGGATGCGATTGGGTCCGACTATGCGAAAGCACTCCACGCTCGACTCCCAGATCCCTATTGTCTACCACTCTCGCAAGGGAGGATACAGCGACAAACGCCACCCCGCTGATTCAAATCATCGGCGCCGAAGCTGAGCAATGCGCTCGATGCCGGCCAGATCTGGATGTAGGGCCTCGAGGTCGAAGGCGGAGGAGGCGGCCGAGTCGGCGACAAAATCTGCCTGGCCGGCGCCGATCTCGAAGAGTAGGGGGGTACCGATCTTCAGATCGGAGAGCGTATCCAGCAGACGCTGTAGGAGGGAGTGGCCGGTTGGCCCGGCGAACAGCGCTTCTTCGGGTTCGAAGTCCCTGACCTCCGGCGACAGGGAGGGGGCCTCGTCGCGGCCGATGTACGGTGGATTACTGACGACCAGGTCGAAGGCAGCCAGATTGACAGCCGAACCGAGGTCCGCTGCCACGAGGTCTAGCCTCTCGGAGACCTTGTGCCGTCTGCCGTTGCTGGCAGCGACACGGAGCGCCGCTAGCGACACATCGGTAGCCACACTCCGGCTCCTCGGCATTTCGGCGAGCAGGGTGACGGCCAGGCATCCGGAGCCCGTACCGATATCCAGGATTCGGGACTCGGCCGGCAGGTGGAGGATCTTGGTGATTTCTACCAGATGCTCGGTCTCGGGTCGCGGGATGAGGACGCGACGGTCGACGAAGAAGGTTCGGCCGAAGAACTCCTTTTCGCCCAGGATGTAGGCGATGGGCTCACCTGAGAGGCGTCTTTCCACCATCCCCTGGAACCTCGCGAGTCGGCTATCGTCGAGGTCGTCGCTGCCGCGAGCGAGCAGCCTGGCCTCGTTCCACCCGAGGGTCCTGGATAGTAGGAGATTGGCCTCGCGCAGGGCTGGCTCGAACCTTGCCTCTGCGAGGCGCGCCCGGGCCGAGTGCAGGGCCTGATCGATGGTGGGTGACATGACGACGATCCCGGCCGGCGCCTGCTGACCCTCGAGAGAGAGCCTTGGATGCCGTCAGGCTCATGAACAATGCGGGTTAGGCTCTCAACCCTGCGCCTGCTCAGCTGTCTTCTTCATCAACAGGGCCTGGAAGTGAGCCGAGATCGGATCGATGAGGGTGTCGAGCTCGCCTTCGAGGATCGCGGGCAGCTTGTGCACGGTGAGTCCGATGCGATGGTCGGTGACCCGATTCTGCGGAAAGTTGTAGGTCCGGATCTTCTCGGATCGATCTCCACTTCCGACCATCTTGCGTCGCTCGGCGCTGGCTTCGGAGTCTGCCTTGTCGCGCTCGATCTCCAGCAGTCTCGATTTGAGGACCCGCATGGCCTTGGCTCGGTTCTTGATCTGGCTGCGTTCGTCCTGACAGCTGACGACGATGCCACTGGGCAGATGGGTGATGCGAACCGCCGAGTACGTGGTGTTGACTCCCTGACCCCCAGGGCCCGAGGAACAGAAGCGATCGATTCTCAGGTCCTTCTCGGCGATGGTGATCTCGACGTCCTCGGCCTCTGGCAGAACAGCAACGGTAACAGCAGAGGTGTGAATGCGACCGGAGGCCTCGGTTTCGGGTACACGCTGGACGCGATGCACTCCGGCCTCGTGCTTGAGGCGGCTGTAGGCGCCCTTGCCCTCGATGATCGCCGAGACCTCTTTGATGCCCTTGATCCCCGACTCGGAGAGATCGATGATCTCCACCCGCCAGCGCTGTTGCTCCGCATAGCGGCTGTACATGCGGAAGAGCTCGGTGGCGAAGAGGGTGGCCTCGTCGCCACCGGTGCCGGCTCGAATTTCCAACACCACGTTGCGTGCGTCGTTGGGATCCTTCGGAGTGAGCTCGATCTTGAGTCGCTCCTCCAGATCGACCACCTCCTGGTCGAGGCGGTTCTTCTCGTCCAGGGCCATCTCGTAAAGCTCATCATCTTTGGTGAGACCGTCGAGCATCTCTTCGGTCTGCTGGAGCTCCTCCTGGATGGACTTGTAGCTTTGGAACAGCGCGACCACAGGCGTGATCTCGGCCAGCTTCTTGCTGGTTTCGCGAAACGCCTCCTGATTGGCGTGGACCTCCGGGTCGGCCAACCTGGCCGTCAGCTCCTGATGGGTCTTTTCGAGTTCTTCCAATTGCTGCAACATCGGTGATTCAGCCTCTCCTCTTTCCCCGGACGCACCTCGGCCCGGAAACGGCAGGAAGAATGGAATGCAGGGAGACTAGGAGTCGCCGTAGCGCTGCTTGAAACGCTCGACTCGACCGGCCGTGTCCACAAACTTCTGCTTGCCGGTAAAGAAAGGGTGGCAAGCGTTGCAGATCTCGAGACGCAGATCCTTCTTGGTCGAGTAGGTCTCGAAAGAATTGCCGCAAGCGCAAACGGCCGTCACCAGGTGCAACTGGGGGTGGATGTCCTTCTTCATGATGTCGACCTCGATTCGCTGGCTTCCTGGGAGCGTATGAGACAGAATACTGCGCCTCGGCGAAGCCGGGAAGGCGGAAGGATACTGAATCCGTCGGTCTATCGCAACCTGAGGACTTCAAGGCACCGAACCTGGGTCATGTCCCCATGGCTCCAGTTCCTGTAGCTGCAGTATCCGCTCCCGGTGGTGCCCGCTTGAAAGAACAACCTCTCGATCCTCACTATTCCTGGGCTGGTATTTCGGAACGGAGATACCCGAGCAACGCAACGTTCAGGCAGCGTCGAACGTCCAAATAGGTATGGGATCGAGGTGCGGGCTCGAGAGGAAACCTGCAAACCGACATTGCGTATAGAGTTTTTGAGTGGAGTCAGTTCGTTGTCCGCCATTCCTGAGATAGGCCATCGGCTGTGGGTAGTCCTCGGTGTCAGCCTTCTTGCGCTGGCTGGTACACGCATGTTGGCGGAAGATTCGCCCAGCCCGAGGGCTGAATACTCGATCCCCCGAACAGAGTCACCGATCGAGGTCGATGCCAGGCTCGACGAGCCGGCTTGGCAGGATGCCGCGCGAATCGAGTTGCGGTATGAAACGCGGCCTGGCGAGAACACTCCGGCGCCGGTGGAGACTGAGTGCCTGGTCACCTACGACAGTAGCCATCTCTATGTCGCGTTCAAGGCCTACGATGAGAATCCGAAGGCCATTCGAGCCCACATCGTAGACCGGGACACGGCATTCAACGACGATTTCGTCGGTGTCGTGCTGGATACCTTCAACGACGAGCGACGGGCCTTCGAGTTCTTTGTCAATCCACTCGGCGTGCAGATGGATCTGTTCAACGATGACCTGAGCCACGATGAGACAACGTCCTGGGACGCCATCTGGTATTCGGCAGGTCGCATCACTGAAGAGGGCTATGTCGTCGAGATGGCGATTCCCTTCCATCAGCTTCGATTTCCGAGTGGTGGTGAGGAGATGACCTGGGGTTTCGACGCGATCCGCTTCTATCCCCGCAGCGACCGGGTCCGACTCGCCAGTCAACCCATGGATCGCGGTGTGAATTGCTATCTCTGTCAGATCTCCAAGGTCACCGGATTCGAGGGCGCCAGTGCCGGGCGCAATATCGAGCTGGTGCCGACGCTGACCGCGGGTCGGAGCGACGAGCGAGAGGACTTCCCAGAGGGTGATCTGCAAGAAGGCGAGGGAGAGGCCGAGCTTGGCTTGACGGCCAAATGGGGCATCACACCGAGCTTGACCGGAAATCTGGCGCTGAACCCCGATTTCTCGCAGGTGGAAGCTGATGTGGCGCAGCTGGATGTCAACAATCCATTCGCCCTCTTCTACCCGGAGCAGCGACCTTTCTTCCTGGAGGGAGCCGACATCTTCTCGACACCTCTCGACGCGGT
>JAUVRX010000088.1 GCA_030597375.1 Acidobacteriota bacterium | reverse complement strand
CGTCCTGAAGGCGCCAGAGATTGGGCAGAGCGAACTCCCAATCTCCCTGTCGGAAGAGCTTCAGCGGCTCTTCGACCACTTCGAGCTGCGAAGCGATCTTGTCTCTGAGCACCAGATCGTCTGGCTCCAGCGGTGTGATGACCTCCGCCGAATCCAACAGGTCAGTGGCAATGAGGTTTTCGCCGTTGCTGATGGCGCTGCGGGCCGCGGTCACGAGCTCACTCTGAATCTCGAGCTCCTCCTCGGTGGGCTCTGCGGCCTCGGCCTCCTCGACCTTGGCGGTGCGCTCCTCCCACTGAGCCAACAGCGTCTGGGCCTGGGCGTATTGAGGATGATCGGGTGCCAGACGCCGAAGCTGCGCGATGGCCAGGGCGGTATTACCAGCCTCGTGCAACTGTGTGGCCTTCGTCAGGGGATCGATTCGCTCGACAGGATGGGCAGCCTGCTCGGTCTCCGCATTGGGGAAGATCTTGCCGCGCTGAGAGTACAGAACCCACCCGATCGCCAGGACCGCCAGGAGCACGACGGCCCCGATGGTCAGGAAAGTGCGTTTGCCGCGTGCTGGCTTGGCCGGTCTGGCCGCGGCATCGGCTCTCTGACCGGAATCTGACACCGACTCGGGTAGCGGTGCCAGGTCGACCGATTCTTCACCGACGGGCCGTATGTCCTCTGCCTCCAGTCCCTCTACGGTCGGCAGATCTTCCAGGGCCGGAATCGGGGTGACTGTCGGTTGCGCGTCGCTGGTCTCTCCGCCGTCCAACTTCTCGAGGTACTCGCTGGCGCCGATGTGTTCGGGCTGCATCTCGAGGACTTTGTTGAAGAACTCCCGAGCAGCGTCGGTCTCGCCGGCCTCGAACCGCGAGATCCCCTCGTGAAAGGCCTCCTCGATCTGGCGCTCGACCTCGGCCTTGAGCTTTCTGGCCAGCTCGATTCGCCGACTGGCTTCAGCGTGGTCGATGTCGATCAGGAATATCCTCGACCAGGCGTCGATGGCCGACTGGTACTCGCCCTTTTCGAACCCGACCTGCCCTTCCTTCAGCAGGTCGTCGATTCTCTGCTCGCTGTCCGTATCGAGACGAGCAGCGGGCTCGGAGTCCACCGATGCGGAGGTGGGTTGCTCCTCGACCGCAGGTGTAGCGGGTTCGAAATCTGCCGGCGCGGGCGCAGGCTCGGAGCTCATCTCGTCGAGCCCGCCCGTCTCCTCGGTCCGAACGCCCACCGTTTCTGACGCCTCCAGTGGCGGTGGTGCGATCTCCACCGGCATCAACTCGGACTCCAGTGCCTGGATATCCGGGTGGGAGGCGTCCAATTCTCTGGCCTTGCCGAGGAGGGACTGGGCTTTACCGAGGTCGCCCTCTCGGTGGGCCTGGCGGCTGGATTCGAGGAAGCTGCGAACATAGGGTTCGGCTTCGAGCCGGGCTTGAGCCGACTCTGCCATGTCGCGCAGATCGGGCTCGGCCGCCAGATGCTCCTGGTTCTGCGCGGCCAACTCGAGAATCTGCTCGAAGTCGCGCCGGGCCGACAACTCTGTGAAGGTCGATGCCAGATCGTCAGCAGGTGGGCTGACAACGACGGAATCCAGGTCTGGGAGCGTCAGATCCTCGGCTCCGGTCTCGATGTCGGAAGCGGGGGGTTGTGTGGACTCTTCGGCTTCTTGCCCAAGTGCTGGCAACTCCACATCGAGAGGTGAAGCTGCAAAGGCGGCCAGATCTTCGACGGCCACATCGGTGCCGCTCTCCTTGAGGCGACCCTGCAGCTTGCGGGCCGGCTCGAAGAGGGGATCGAGTCGCAAAATAAAGTCGCAGCCGAGCAACGCTTCCTGGACATTGCCCTCCTCCGCAAGGGCGATGGTCTGCTGGAAGGTGTTGAGGATGCGGTTCTGGATTTCTTGTGAGAGCTTGGCGTTGCCGGCGTAGCTCATAGTTGAGACCTGATGGATAGAGTGTTCCAAATGATTGATTGTGCGGATGTTAACAGATGGCCAGATGCGCATCCAAGCATGAACAAGACGGGTTCTCTCGCTGCTGAACCGGTCATTCAGCCATCCTTCAACCCAGCGAGGAGACGCCGTGGAAGGTCATCGAACTTGCCCGACGACATGGTGACCACGACATCCCCGGGAAGGGCCTCCTCGAGGAGGCCTCTCAGGAGCTCATCGTTGCTTTCGGTGCGAGTGGTGGTTACTCCGCGCCCTGTCAGCTCCGCGGCAAGACCCTCCAGATCGAGACGCTCTTCGGCGGACAGGCGCTGAGCGTGAAAGAGGGGAGCCAGAAAGATGCGATCGGCGCCACGGAACGCTTCCAGATAGGCCTGATAGAAGAAGCTGCGGCCGGCTGTCAAGGAACGGGGCTCGAAGGCGACCACGATGCGGCGCCCGGGGAAGCCCTCGTGCAAGGCTGCTATGGTCTTGCCGACTGCCGTCGGGTGGTGAGCGAAGTCGTCGATCACGGTGACTCCAGCCTGCGTGCCAACCTCCTCCAACCTCCGCTTGATGCCTTCGAAGCGAGAAACGGCGTCGGCCATGGTATGCGGGTCGAGTCCGTCCCTGCGGGCGACCGCCCAAACCGCCAGAAGATTGCAGACGTTGTGGAGGCCGGTCATCGGCAGATGGATCTCCACCTCGCCGATTTCCACGTCTTGCAGGGTGAAGCGGCTGCCGTCGGGTGCGGTGGCGACCGGCCCCAGCGGATGAAGGTCATTGTGCTCTTCGAGTCCGTAGAAAATCACGGGACAGCGGGCCTTTTCAGCCACCAGCCGTACTTCGGGAGAGTCGCCACAGGCCACCAGGAGTCCATCCTCTGGCGGCAGAGCGGCCAGTTCCGCGTAGGTGTCGAGCAGCGATTCGGGATCCGGGTAGAGGTCCGCGTGATCGTACTCGACGCTGGTGAGAATGGCGGTCTCGGGCCGATAGTGGAGGAACTTTGCACCACGGTCGAAATAGGCGGCGTTGTACTCGTCACCCTCGATGATGAATCGTTGACCGGTTCCCTGGTGAAAGCTGCGACCGAGGTTGCGCGGCACTCCGCCCACCAGGAACCCCGGATCCATCCCGCAGGCGGTGTAGACCCAGGAGGCCATCGAGGTGGTGGTCGTCTTGCCATGGGTTCCGGCGACGACGAGGGGTTGGCGCTGCATGAGGAAGAAGCGGCTCAAGGCTTGCGGCATGGAGATGCGAGGGATTCCAAGGCGCTCGGTCTCCAGTGCCTGAGGGTTGTGCCGCGGCACTGCGTTTCCCACTACCACGAGATCGGGTGCCGGATCGAGGTGGGCAATGTCGAAACCCGACATGGGCTCGATATCCGCCGCGTTCAGGAGCGTGCTCATGGGGGGGTATAGAGGATTGTCGGAGCCGCGAACCCGATGTCCCATCTCCTTGAGAAGACAGGCAAGGGGCGCCATCCCCGTTCCCCCTATGGCGATGAAGTGGATGTCGAGAGGTTGTTCGGTCACGAGTGCTCGGTCAAGACGAAGGCGGAGTATAACATCGGGGGCCGAGCCTATCGGAGTGAGATAGCAACGGGGTGTTGAGCTCTACCTTGGCCGAGGTCTGCCGTGGGTGTAGCATGGGCACCCTAGTTGTCCCCGACTCCGAGGCGTACACCCTGTAGACGAGGTATCGGACCCATGCGACCTTCAGCACATAGAAAATTCTCAATTTCGTTTCTTCTTACCCTGCTGTCGCTGACGGCGATCATCACCGAAATGGCTGTCGCCCAGCCCAGTGCCGTCTTCCCGGAGACGGTGATCGATGTGGGAGCCGTCAACAAGGGCGAGCGGGCTTCCCACGAATTCGCCGTCCAGAACGAGGGCGATCGAGTACTCGAGATCACCCAGGTCAAACCGAGTTGTGGCTGCACCGTGGCCGAGTTCGACAAGACCATCGAGCCAGGTGGCACGGGAAAGGTCATCGCCGTGGTCGATACCACGAACTTCAAGGGGCCGATCGCCAAGTCGGTCAAGGTCTTTACCAACGATCCCCTGAATCCCCAGATCAACCTGGTGATCAAGGCCAACATCAAGACCCATGTCGAGATCGAGCCCGGCTACGCGAGATTCGTGGCGGTCTACGGTGAGCCCAACGCCAAGAGTGTCCAGAAGGTGTGGTCCAGGGAGAAGCCCGACCTCCAGATCCTCGGTGCCAAGTCACCCTATCCTCATGTCAAGGTTGCCTATGCGGAGGCGCCGGCGGAGGAGCGTGAGGAAGGGGTTTCGGTGCGTCAATGGAAGATCACGGTGGAGCTTGCCTCCGATGCACCCGTCGGGCCGATGGCCGACTACATCGACGTGACCACCGACCACCCAGAACGCCAGACGATTCGTATCCCGGTGTCCGGTTTCGTGCGGCCGGTGCTTTCCGTCACCCCTCGGGTGGCCGACTTCGGCAGGCGGCAGGTCGCCGAACCCCAGATCACCAGTCTCGAGATCCGCAACATGAGCAAGTCGGCCGTCAGCCTCGAGGACATCTCTACCGACATCCAGGGCCTTCAGGCGGAGATCGAGCCCCTGGAGGAGGGCAGGCTCTACAAAGTCCTGCTGACTCTGCAGCCCAGCATGCCGAAGGGCGCTTTCAAGGGCCTCGTCACCATCAACACCACCAGCAACAAGCAGCCAGTGGTGGAGGTGAAGGTGAAGGGTGTGGTTCTCTAGGCAGAGCCTGGGGCATTGAGGCACTGAGGCAGTGAGCAATGTAGGGGAGGGCCGTGCGCCCTCCCGCAGTGATCATCTGCCCGGGATGCAACACACGTACAATAGCTTCATGACTGAATCCATAAGCACTGTCAGGCGCTCCGGGGGGCGTGGCGTCGATGGCATGCGTCCCGTTCGTATCGAGCTCGGCCCGATGAAGTTCGCCGACGGCTCGGCCTTGATCGAAATGGGCGACACGAGGGTCCTGGTCGCGGCCACACTCGAATCCAAGGTGCCACCGTTCTTGATCGGCACCGGTAAGGGCTGGGCGACGGCCGAGTACGCCATGCTGCCGGCCGCGACGCCATCTCGGTCCCGCCGTGAGGTCACTACAGGCAAGCCCTCGGGACGCAGCTCCGAGATCCAGAGGCTCATCGGTCGTAGCCTCCGCGCGGTGCTCGATCTGAAAGCAATCTCCGAGCACACCCTGACTGTCGATTGCGATGTGCTGCAGGCCGACGGCGGCACCCGGACTGCTGCCATCACCGGAGCCTACGTGGCTGCTGGCCAGGCTCTGGCTAGGGCTCTGCTTCAGGGAGACCTGGCGCGCTGGCCCTTCGTTGGACAGGTGGCCGCCATTTCCGTCGGCATCGTCGATGGCACGGCTCTCCTGGATCTCGATGCCCCAGAGGATCAGTCGGCCGAGGTGGATATGAACGTGGTGGCCACTGCCACCGGAGAGATCGTCGAGATTCAGGGTACCGGCGAACAGCGTAGCTTTCGACGGGCGGAATTGGACCGACTCGTGGATCTGGCCTTCAGTGGCATTGCAGAATTGGCCAAGCTACAGACCGAAGCCCTGGCACCGATCCTCGCGGCGCTCGAGGAAGCCGGAGACCGGAGCCAACGCAAACCGGTGCCACCGAAAGACGAAAAGGATCTCTGGGGAAGACCCTGACCCCGCCGCCCACCCGTCCTGGGACTCGAGTCCTGGGTCCTGCGCAGTTGACCTGATCTGGTGGGGGGTCCGTCTCGAGATTCAGGCTCGAGTGCCCAGCCAGTGAAGCAGGGCTAGGGCACTCGCTCTGCCACCAATTCTTCGTTGGCGAGGAGTAGCCTGGTGGTGTCCAGGTGGCCGCCGAAAGTCGCACGCTGTTCGCCGTTGCGAAGGAGAATCACTCCCTGGATTTCGGGCAGATTGAGCAGCACGGTGTCCACGAGCCCGTAGACGGCCAGCATCTCCTGTTTCGAGCCCCAGGGCAGGTGGGTGTTTTGGCCGGTTATCGTCAGATCGACAAAGGCGATCCCTTCGTCGGTGACGGTGAGGCCGCCGAGGCTGACTTCAGGCGGAAAGGCCGGGTAGAGATTGTCACCTTCGGGACCCATCAGGAAGGTCTCGAGCAGACTCGTCAGGCGTTCCTCGAGCGCTGCCGCCATATGCAGGGCGCGTTGCTCCACGAAGAGCCGGCCACCCTTGCCTGGAAAGTACAGATCGGCGACAACCTCAGCTGCCTCCAATTCGGGAGTGTCAGATGCTGGGACCTGGCCCGAGGCCGCGGGTCTGTCCCGCTGAGACCACCAAAGAGCGACGATTCCGAGTGCGAGTAGTAGCACCACAGCCAGAAAGAGCCCGGCTGTGCGCCGGTTCATGGCAGGGCCTCGTCTGCCAGGGCTCTGGGACCCATCACCGCGGCCCGATACCGCATGACCGCCCTCACCAGGGCGTTGATCAACTGCGAGCGATAGGCTGGATCCAGCAGAGCTTGTTCCTCTTCGGGGTTACTGAGGAATCCGCACTCCACCAGGACGGCTGGCATGGAGGCCCCGATCAGGACCCGGAACGGGGCCTGCTTGACCCCACGGTTGTTGAGGCCCAGGGCGTCGTTGAGCTCATCCTGGACGAGCTTGGCGAACTGTTGACTCTGTGCCAGGTACTGGCTCTGTGCCAGGTCCCAGAGGATGAGCTGGAGGTCGTAGAGAGCGTCGCCGTCATCGCCCGCGGCCGCCACGAGATTCTCGGTCTCGGCCGCTTGCGCCGCATACTCGTCGGAGGCCTCTAGGCTCGAGAAGTAGGTCTCAGCACCGTTGGCGGTGGGCGACTGCACCGAATTCAGGTGCAGGGAGATGAAGAGGTCGGCCTTCTGCTGATTGGCGAGAGCCGTGCGTGTCTCCAGAGGGAGCTCGGCGTCTTCGTTACGCGTCAGCACCACTCGCACCGGCATTCTCTCCATCAGACGGGCTCGCAGGGCCCGGGCCAGCGTCAGGGTCAGATCTTTCTCCTGGGTCCCGCTCAAACCGATGGCACCCGTGTCTGACCCTCCATGACCCGGATCGATGACGATGGTCCGCACCCCCGAGCTTCGAGTGGGTGGCGTGGGGTCGAGGGTCGGAGCCGAAGTCGCGGGAGTCTTGCGGTAGACATCGAAGACCAGCCTGAAGGGATCCTGCAGGATATAGTCCTCGGCCTCCACATCCTTCGCCAGGACCAGGCGGATCTCCTGTTGCCCGAGCTTGACATCGCGAACCAGGGGATCGGTTGGCAACGCCTTCACCATTTCTGGGTTCAGCCGGTCGCCGATCAACTCGACCTCGATGAGGTTGGCGGCTCGATGGATTCGGTAGCGGGGTTGGTAGGGGAACTGCAGGACCACCGTCGTGATGCCCTGGAGGTGGACGAGATCGATGGTGACCGGCACCTGTCGCTGCGGCTGCCGTCGCACTTTGAGTGTTCTTCCCGCAGGGTCCCATTGGAACTCGTAGCCCATCTTCTCGCCGTAGATGGTCTCGAGCAGATCGAGGGGCACCTTGAGGCCGTCCTCGGCAGGAATAGGAGCCTGGGTGAGGGGGTAGATCTCGGTTCCGACAGTGACTGCCGAGCTTCCCGGGCCGAAAAGAAACTGGGTATCCCCAAGGATGAGCTCGTGGCTCTGGTACAGGGGCCCCAGCTTCAGCTCGCCTCCTAGCTGAACGACGATCGAGCGCAGAGTGAACACCGGTCCGAAGACGGACACGGAGTAGCCCAGCGGTACCTGGCGACGGCCGATGTCGAGGGTCGCGAGGCCCGACTCGTAGAGGGCTACGGGCTGGGGCTCTTCGGCAGCAGGCGCCACGACGGCGAGCTGTCCTCCAAGCAGGAGAAGACATAGCAGACGGGCCATGCGCCGGAAGCCATTCACGAGGTGGAGGATACCAGGGGGTGGTGGGATAGGGGGAGTGGGGCCCTGTGGTCTTGTGGTCGTGGCGTCCTGGGGTATTGAGGGCTTGGGGTGTCGGGGTTCGGTTTCCACGCCGACGCATTTGGACGTTGCAGGGTTGGAGCGTTTTTGTTAGGTTAGCGGCCGCTCGTGGCGCGTTCGTCTAGGGGTCTAGGACGCCGGCCTCTCACGCCGGTAACACGGGTTCGAATCCCGTACGCGCTACCAACCCGTCATACCCGAGTCAGCCGGCCGTTGTGCCGGCGTTTCTGTCTCTGAGCTACATACGCAACCCGAGGGGTTTGAGCGCTGGGAGATCGATCGAGACGGCGTGCTAGCCTTCCGGCATGGCCGCCCGGAAGAAGTCCAAGCAACCTGCCGTCGAGGGGCGGGAGGTCGCGGAGGACCTCGAGGACGACGCATGAGGCCGGAGGGCGTCGGGCACGACGAGGAAGGGCTCGTCCGCGCCACGTTCGCCTCCCTGAGGCGGCCCGCGTTTCGCCGCTACTTCGTTGGCCACGTCCTCTCCCTACTCGGATTCTGGATCCGGGTCATCGTCCAGGGCTGGCTCGTCTACGAACTGACCGGCCGACGTGACACCCTGGGCTACGTCACGGCAGCAGGACTCCTACCGCTACTGGTCTTCAGCCCCTTCGGTGGGGTCCTGGCCGATCGCGTCGATCGGCGCAAGCTCCTCATGGCGCTGCCGTGGGTCGCCATCACGGCTAACGTCGTGCTCGGCATTCTGGTGCTGACCGAAGAGGTGCTGATCGGCCACGTGTTCGCCGCCGCCATCCTCATCGGTACCGCTCGAGCCGTCGAGATCCCGGTGCGGAACGCCTTCGTTCGCAACCTTGTCGGCCGGACCGACCTCAGGAACGCGATCGCGCTCAACAGCGCGGGGTTCAACGTCGCGCGAGTCGTGGGGCCCGCCCTGGGCGCGCCGCTCCTGTGGCTGTTGGGCATCGGCCCCTGCTTCCTCATCGCGGCCGCCATGAATCTGAGCATGGTGCTCGCACTCGCCAGCATCCGGCTGGAGTCAACGAAGGCGGGTCACGTGCACGCGGGTCCACTCGAGGAGCTCCTCGAAGGTGTTCGCTACGTGCACGGCCATCGCCGAACGCGCACGCTGATGCTGCTCCTCGCCATCACCCTTCTCTTCACGTGGACCTACCAGACCCAGATGCCGGCCTATGCGAAGGACCAGTTGGGAATGAACGAGAGTGGGTACTCGCTGCTCATGGCGGCACCCGGCCTGGGTGCCCTGGTCGGTGCGCTCTGGGTGGCGGGACAGGTGGGAAGGCGGCGCTCGAATCGCTACGTCGTGTTTGGGCTCGTATGGGCCGGCGCGATCGCCGTGCTCCTCCTCGGGCTCAGCTCCCGGGTTTTCACGGCCGTCCCGCTCCTCGTCGGCGCCGGCTTCTGCCAGGTCGGCTTCATGGCCACCGCGAACGGGCTGGTTCAGGAGAGCGTGCCCGACGAGCTGCGCGGCCGCGTCATGGGCATCTGGGCCTTCGTGTTCGGCGCGTTCTTCCCGCTCGGCTCCCTGGTGATGGGCACGGTGGCGCAGCGATTGTCGATCGCGTGGGCCTGGTGTGGCGGGGCGATCCTGACCGTGGCATTGAGCCTCGTCGTGCTCCGTCGACTCCCCCGGCGGCCGCCGCGTGGAACGCCTGCGGATCCCGCTCAGGTCGGCCGCGCGATGATCAGCGATCCCGCCGGATGATCGGCTCGGAATGGTCCTGGTACATCACCCGCCTGGTCTGAAGTGCTATCTTTTCAAGAGGCGG
>JAUVRX010000094.1 GCA_030597375.1 Acidobacteriota bacterium | reverse complement strand
TCAGCAGAGCAGATGCTTCACTGCCTTCGCCGGCGAGGACATTGCAGGGTATTCCTGGTTCAACACTCGGATGATCTACATGTTGCGCTGGAAAGTACAAGCGTTGCCGCCCGAGGGGGCCTACACCTACAACAGCTATGTTCGTCCGGAATTCAGGGGGCAGAAGATCTTCCAGCGCCTCACCGAAGCCGTCTACTCCGAGCTCGAGAAAGAGGGCTTCGAGTTCTGCTGCAACCTCGTGGACAGGAACAACACACCCTCGGTGGCCGCACGCAGACGGCTGGGTACCCAGTTCCACGCCGCACCGTTCCTCAAGTTGCCGGGTATGAATCTACTGCCGCTGCGGAGACTCCCCTTCGGCGTCACGGCTCCTGAGTCGCAGAGCTAGCCCGATCTTCACCATGGCCGTCGAAAACTGGGATCGGGTTGTCGAGAGCTTTCTGACATTGCCGGCCCTGGATGCCTGGCGAGGCTACATGAAGGAGGTCTACTGCCGGTTGGCGAGGCGGTGGTTCGAAACCGCACCTCCGGGTCTACGCCTCAAGACCGATCTCTTCGAGGAAGCCATCTGTCTCCAGCATCCGATGGCCGAATTCCCCGAGGGCAGTCTTGGCATGGATGGCTCGATCTCGGTGGTGGCGAGAGCGAAGAGCAACCTGCAGGCAACCGGCAACTACCCGCTTCTGGTGAGCGACCTGCGGCACAGCCCCATCAGGCCTGGTGCCCTCAGTTCGATCCTCTCGGGCTCGTCGCTCGACCACTTCGAGACCGCAGAAGAGCTCACTGCCGGTCTCGCCGAAGTGGTTTCAGGACTCGCTCCTGGCGGCATCCTGGTGTTGGCCCTCGACAACCCCCAGAACCCGCTGATCTGGCTCCGCAACCACTTCCCCTATCCCCTTCTGAAGCGTCTCGGACTGGTCCCCTACTACGTGGGAAGGACCTGGAGCCGTAGCGAGGCCCGGAGCAGGCTCGAGAGTCTGGGGCTCGAGGTCAACGAAGAGACCGCGATCGCTCACGTACCTCGAGCGCCTGCCATCTGGCTCGACTCCCTGAACCAACGCTGGGGAGGAGATCGCCTCGGAGGTTTCCTGCTCCGAGCCTACCTGGCCTTCGAAACCCTCGAGGCGCTTCCTACCCGATTCCTGACCGGGTACTACGTTGCCATCATGGCCCGCAGGCCAGAAGGATCGTGAGCCCTCACAAACAGGGCATCGAAATGAGCATCCTCTCCGGAGAACCTACCGTGCGAAAAGTACTCTTTCTGTTGTCGTGTCTGCTGCTGACCTTCGATACCCTGCCGGCGGCTACCGAAGGCAATCTCACGACCGCCTATCGGCAGGATGCCGGCAAGATCATCGGAGCCGCCCTGGTAGACCAGGAGGGATGGGACAAGTTGACCTATCTAACCACCGTCATCGGCCATCGGCTGTCGGGCTCGGCGCAACTCGAAGAGGCCA
This sequence comes from Acidobacteriota bacterium, assembly GCA_030597375.1. GTDB lineage: Bacteria > Acidobacteriota > Thermoanaerobaculia > Multivoradales > JAHEKO01 > JAUVRX01. Next base: position 7,837 of record JAUVRX010000094.1, on the reverse strand, counting down.
TCGCCTGGGCCACGGCTACCATGCAGGCAGAGGGCTTCGACGCTGTCTGGAATCAGGATGTCGAGGTGACCCACTGGGTGCGTGGTCAGGAGCGAGCCCAGGTCGTGGCACCCATACGTCGTGAGCTGGCGATTCTCAGCCTCGGCAGAAGCGTCGGAACTCCACCCGAGGGGATCAGGGCCGCCGCAGTGGTGGTGGGCAGCTTCGAGGAGCTGGAAGCCCTGGGCCGTGAGGCCGTAGAGGGCAAGATCGTGGTCTACGCTGTGCCGTGGGAGGGATATGGCAAGACGGTCCGCTACCGTAGCGACGGAGCCTCGAGGGCCGCTGCCCTGGGAGCGGTGGCTGTCCTGGTACGTTCGGCCACGGGTCGAAGCATCGCTTCGCCCCACACCGGGGCGCTGCGCTATTCGGAGGATGCACCGCAGATCCCGGCGGCAGCGATAACCGTCGAGGACGCCGAGTGGATGCGGCGAATGGTCACATTGGGCAATGAGCTGACTCTCGAGCTCGGCATGGAAGCCATGACTCTCCCCGATGCGAAATCCGCCAATGTCATGGCGGAGATTCGCGGCAGTCAGACTCCCGGAGAAATCGTCGTCATGGGTGGGCACTTCGACTCCTGGGATGTGGGACAGGGAGCCCACGACGATGGAGCCGGTTGCATCGCCGCCTGGCAGGCCTTGAGGATCATCCAGCGTCTCGGCCTGCGACCGCGACGCACACTGAGAGTGGTCCTCTGGACCAACGAGGAGAATGGTCTGGCCGGCGGAACCGCCTACCGGGAATGGGTCGGCAACGGGATCGAGAACCACGTTGCGGCCATCGAGATGGATGGCGGAGCCGAGCGACCCCTGGGTTTCGGATTCGGGCTGAGTGGAGTGGAGCCCGATTCCGGGGAGCCGATCTACGAAGCGGCCTTGAAGAACCTGCAGGCCATCGGCAGCCTGCTCGACGGCATCGAAGCCGGCGAGATCTTTCGAGGCGGCGGCGGGGCCGATATCGGGCCGTTGGTGGAGGGCGGCGTGCCGGGATTGGGATTGCGAACAGTGGGCGAGCACTACTTCGACTGGCACCACACCGAGGCCGACACCCTGGACAAGATCGACCCTCAGGACTTCAGGAAAGCCGTCGCCATGCTGGCGGTCATGGGCTATGTCCTGGCCGACATGCCGGACCGACTGGTCTCCCCGGACAGCTACAAAACCCTGGCACCAGCGTCTCCCTAGCTTGACATCGTCATCTTCGAGTCAAGTTCTGTGGGGCTGTACCTCGAACGACCCAGAGCGGAGCCCCTCAGACAGAATGACTTGCAGTTTCGAGGAGGGATTTAGTGTAGAGTGAATGTCTAGTGTATGGGTGGGGGCGGCTACCATGCGCGCAGAAGCCCCCGAGAGATCAACCAAACTCGTCAGGAGGGAACATTCATGCGCAAATCACTCATCGCGACAGGCATCGTGATCGCCGCTCTGGTCTTCGCCATGCCGACTCTCGCAGTCACGGCCAAGGATGCGCCGGCTGACGTCACCATCGACGTCTGTGCCGCAAAGAAGTCGGCGGTCGAATTCCCGCATGCGGCGCATTTCGAGCTCACCGAATGCGCCACCTGTCACCACACGAGCGACGGGATCGCCGCGGACTCGGATATGGAGGTCGAGGCATGCACCTCCTGTCACATGGACCCCGAAGCCGCCGAGACACCGGACTGCGCTCAGATGAGCCTGTCGAAGAACCCGTACCACATCACCTGCGTCACCTGTCACAAGGAGTCTGGAGCCGAGGCCGCACCAACGAAGTGCGACGGCTGCCACCCCAAGGCCGGCTGACCCGGAGCTCGAGCTCCTAGAAGAACTTCCGCCACCTGGCGGCTACCCTCGACTGAAGGGTGCCCGGCAGGTGGCTTTCTTTTTTTCGCGGCGCAGACAGTTCGCTCGTTCACACGGCAAGACACTGCGGCCGCGCTAGAATGGTCCATGCTGCGGCCGTTCGGCGCGCGCCCTCTCATACTTCTACCACGGACTCATAGACCACCGAATGGACGCCCGACAGCAAGAGCTCCACTCGAGGATGGAGGAGCGCCACTGGTGGTTCCTGGGCAAGCGACAGATCGTCAAGACCCTCCTGACCTCTTTGCTGACCCCGAACCTACGGAGCCTGGTCGTCGACGTGGGCTGCGGTCCGGGAGGCAATGTCGGAGCCCTCGCCGATTCCTACGATGTCGCTGGCATCGATATCTCGCCGAACGCCATCGCCCTGGCACGCCAGCGCTATCCTGGGATCCGTTTCTGGCAAGGGGAGCTGGCGGAGGCGCCGCCCGAGTTCGATGCGGGGGCGAGCTTCTATCTGCTGACAGATGTCCTGGAGCACGTCCCCGACGATTTCCTCTTCCTGTCGACTCTACTGGCTCGCTGCAAGGTGGGAGCTCACGTCCTCTTGACCGTGCCGGCCAATGACGCCCTCTGGTCCAGCCACGACGAGGTCCTGGGACACTATCGCCGTTACGAGCGAAACCAGTTGGAGCTCGTGTGGCAGGGTCTGCCGGTCATACCTCGACTCATTTCCTACTACAACAGCCGACTCTATCCACCGATTCGAGCAATTCGCTGGCTGACCCAGCACAGCAGCAAGTCGTTCGGAAAGCGCGGCACCGATCTGCGCCTCCCTCCGGAACCGGTGAATCGCATCCTGGCTTCACTCTTCGGCGGTGAGTCGAAAGTCCTGAAGGACTGCCTGGAGGGTCGCCGCCCGGTAGGCTACGACTACGGAGCGAGCCTCATCGCAATCCTGCAGGTCGAGGGTCAGAGCATAACTCCACGCAGACGTCCGGAACAGATGAACTTCGACCATCGGGCTCGAGGAGCTGCCACAGGATGACGTCGACCACGATCGTAGTTCCCTGCTACAACGAGGCGTCACGACTGCCGGTGGACGCCTATCTGGAATTCCTGAGCTCGCAGCCCGAGCTCCGTATCCTGTTCGTCGACGACGGCAGCCAAGATGATACGACGGGTGTCCTGCAACAGCTCTGCAAGAGCTCCTCGGGCAGGTGCGAGCTTCTACGACTGCCCGAGAATCAGGGCAAAGCTGAAGCCGTGCGACAGGGGATCCTGCAAGCACTCGACACGGGCACCTCCCTGGTCGGGTTCTGGGACGCCGATCTGGCCGTACCGCTGGAAGCGACCTCGAGCCTGGCCGCAGTCTTCGAAGAACGCCCCGACACCCTGATGGTCTTCGGGTCTCGAGTTCGGATGCTCGGTCACCAGGTGAACCGGGACCCTTTCCGGCACTATGCAGGGCGTATATTTGCGACGGTGGTCTCGCTGCTGCTCGATGCGGCGGTCTACGACACCCAGTGCGGTGCCAAGCTCTTCCGCTCCTGCCCGACCGTCGAGGAACTGTTTCAGGAGCCTTTCATCACCAGGTGGATCTTCGATGTGGAGATCCTGGCCCGCCTCAAACGAGTCATCGGACCGGAAGCCTGGAGCCGCCTGGGAGACCTGGTTTACGAGTGTCCTCTGCAGTCGTGGGAGGACATGTCGGGAACCAAGGTGCGCCCACAGGACTTCCTGCACGCCCCGCTGGACCTGGTGGCCATCTATCGCCACTACCTGGCGGGATAGCCTAGGAGCCCGTGGTAGAAGTAGATGTGCAACCCCGACAGGACCGGGACCGTAGTAAGTTGTTGTGACGGCGAAGGTAAGAACCGTCGATGCGGGGCCCAGAGAGGTCGATCCGCCCCGCTTCCAAGGAGGGATTCCCCGGCCATGGCCCATCTGAGAAGGGCCTCCAGGGTAACCGTAATCAACCGTTTCCAGGAGTTACAACCATGAAAGTCATGAAGCTGATGCTCGCCGTTACGATTCTCACGGCACTCGCGGCCAACCTCGTTGCAGACGACGACTACAAGACCAACGAGCACGGCCTGGACCGCCGAAACATGGACATGTCGGCCGATGCCTGCGTCGATTTCTACCAGTTTGCCAATGGCCGGTGGCTGGCGCTGAACCCGATCCCCGAGGAGTACAGCTCGTGGGGGATTTCGCACGAGATGTATGAGCGCAATCTCGTCCTGCTGCGGGAAATCATGGAAGAGGCTGCAGCTTCCAACGCCCCGAAGGGCACCAATGAGCAGAAGTTCGGCGACTTCTGGCACACCGGGATGGACACCCAGCGAATCGAAGCCCAGGGCCTCGAGCCCCTGGAAGCGGACCTGAAACGGGTCGACGCAATCGACAGCGTGGAGGACGTCGCGGCCATGGTTCGGGATCTCCACGCCGAAGGTGCCTCGGTGCTCTTCGATCAGGCGGTCTTCCCGGATCTGAAAAACAGCGAGCAGTATCTCTACTATGCCGTACAGGGCGGTCTGGGACTGCCCGACCGCGACTACTACACTCGAGATGACGAGGAGTCGGCGAAGTTGCGGCAGGAGTACGTCGCCCACGTCTCCAGGATGCTCCACTTGATGGGTGACGCCGAAGAGCACGCGGACACAGCTGCGGCCAAGATCATGGAGCTCGAAACACGTCTGGCCAAGGCTTCGTTGACCAACGTCGAGCTTCGAGATCCGGCCAACTACTACAACATCGAGACCCTCGAGGCCGCCGACGAAGCGACCCCCAACTTTTCCTGGAGCCGTTACTTCGAGCGCCTCGGACTCGGAGAGATGGAGAGTTTTTCCTACGCCCAGCCGAATTTTTTCGCTGAGATGAACAGGGTGCTTGGAGAAGCGGACATCGATACCTGGAAGGCCTACCTGCGTTGGAACCTGATCAACAACTTCTCGCCGTACCTATCGGACGATTTCGTGCAGCAGGACTTCGAGTTCTACGGCAAGACTCTGCGGGGAACCGAGGAGCTTCAGCCTCGATGGAAGAGAGTGGTGGCCCGAACCAGCTCCAGCCTCGGAGAGGCTCTCGGCCAGGTCTATGTCGAGCGCGCCTTCCCGCCGCAGACCAAAGAACGAGCCGATGAGATGATCGAGAACTTGCGGGCCACGATCGGTAGCCGTATCCAGAATCTCGAATGGATGAGCGACGACACCAAGGCCCAGGCACTGACCAAGCTCGCCGCTTTCAACTCCAAGATCGGCTACCCCGATGAATGGCGCGATTACTCGAAGCTCGACGTCGGGCGTCAGAGCTATGTAGCCAACATTCGCGCCGCCAACTCTTTCGAGATGCGTCGCAATCTGGACAAGATGGGCCAGCCCATGGATCGCAACGAGTGGGGTATGTCGCCCCAGACCGTCAACGCCTATTACAGCCCGGTGATGAACGAGATCGTCTTTCCGGCCGCCATCATGCAGCCGCCGATGTTCGATGGCGAGGCCGACGATGCGATCAACTACGGGGCCATGGGAAGCGTCATCGGCCACGAGTTCATGCACGGCTTCGATGACAAAGGCTCGAAGTTCGACGCCGACGGCAACATGGTGGACTGGTGGACCGACGAGGACCGCGAGCGCTTCGACGAACGCACCAAGATCCTGATCGATCAGTTCAACGGCTTCGTGGCCGTCGACGACCTGCACGTCAATGGCGAGCTCACCCTGGGCGAGAACATCGGCGACATGGCCGGCCTCACCATGGCCTATCATGCGCTCCAGAGCGCCCTCGAGGGGCGCGACCCCGGCAAGATCGACGAGTTCACCCCGCAGCAGCGCTTCTTCTTGAGCTGGGCTCAGGGATGGCGCAAGAACTACCGTCCCGAAGCGCTGAAACTGCAGGTCAATACAGATCCCCACTCGCCGGCCAAGTTCCGGGTCAACGGCCCGCTGGCCAACATGCCCGAGTTCGCCGAGGCATTCGGTTGCAAAGAGGGGGATCCCATGGCGCTGTCAGCCGACAAGAGAGCCGCGATCTGGTAGTCGCCCGACCTCCCGACTCTGCCGCCGCCCGCGCCCAGTTGCGCGGGCGGTTTCTTTTTCGCCTGGCTGGATAGAATGCTCCCTGAGACGTTGGAGCCTGCTCATGGTGTCCCTGATCCGCAAACCCCTGACCCTGGCCTGGGTCTGCCTGACGCTCTTCTTCGTACTGTTCCCCCTGACTCTCGCCAAGCCCGGCCTGCCCATGCTTCTCAAGGCCGACGAGCCGGCCAACTACCTGATGGCTGTCAGCCTGTGGCGCGACGGCGACCTGCGCTGCGACCCACAGGACATCGAGAGGCTCTTCCACGAATTCACGCCTCGCACCGACAACCTGTTTCTGATGAGCGAGGACGGTTGGAAGACCGTCCACTTCTCGGCGCCTCTGGTCTATCCCCTGTTCGCCGCACCGGCGGCCGGGCTGTTTGGCGCCAACGGCCTGATGGCCTTCAACGCGGCCCTGATGATGGTCATGATCGCCATGGGTACGAGCTACCTGCGGCGATTCAACCGCGAGTCGATCGCCCTTCTCTTCACCTCTGGCTTCTTCCTCCTGAGCTGCAGCTTCGTCTACATGTTCTGGCTGCAATCGGAGATCTTCCACATGACCTGCGTCACGGTCTCGTTCTTCCTGGTGATGAGGAAGGAGCGTTCGGCAACCTGGCAGTTGGGGCTACTCGCCATAGCCGGCTCGGCGGCCAGCCTGTCCCTGGCGGTCTACTCGAAACCGACGCTGGCAGCTCTGGCGCTGCCGATCCTCTACTTCTCCATTCGCCGCCGTGGTTGGAAGGCAGCGACCGTCTGGTGTCTCAGCGCCGCCCTGACGTTGGTCCTGCTGGCTGGCCTGGCCTTGGCACTGACCGACCAACCCTGGCCCTATCTCAGTCGATCCCGCCGGCCGGTGAACGTCAGCAGTCCGGTCGCCTTCATGGAGCGCAAGGCCTCCGAGTCGATCCAGACCCGCGTCGTCTCTCACGACGAGCCGACCTCCGAGAGAGTCGGTTACTTCCTGCGAAAGTTCGATCCCCGCAGGGTCGACCTGCCTCTCATGGCCGACAATGTCGGGTACTTCTTGTGGGGCAGGCACGTAGGACTGCTCCTCTACATGCCGTTCGCAACCGTCTGTCTCCTACTGTTCCTGCTGCACGATTGGCGCTCGAAGGGTCGCTGGCTGATCCTGGCGGCGCTGGCCGCCTCCTCCCTGGCCTTCTTTCTTCTCCTACCTGATCGATGGCATGGGGGTGGAGGCTTCATTGGTAACCGCTACCTGATCATCGCCTATCCGGCCTTCCTCTTCCTGGTCACCCGGATCCGGCCTACCTGGTTGATCGCCATCGGCTTTGCACTCGGGGGCATCTTCCTGGGGCCGATCCTGCTCACACCCTTCGGGGCACCGGTCGCCCATCCGACTCTGCAAGCCCACGTCCGCAACGCGCCTTTTCGCCACTTCCCATTCGAGCTCACACTGGCGCGTCGAATTCCGGGCTATGTCGGCGATTACCACTCGGGAGTCTGGTTCCGAGGCCGCAGCGACGTCTTCCAGCCCCACGGCGACGAGCTCTGGTTCCACGGAGCAGAGACCGTCGAAGCGTGGATGATCACCGACCGACCCCTGGTGGACGCTGTCTTTCTGGTGCGCTCAGGAGCCCCGAGCAACAGGGTAGAGAGCTGCTTGGAGGGCAACTGCGGTCTGGCAGTCTTCGATGGCCCGGCGGAAACGGGCCGACAGGCCGTAACGTTGAAACCCGCGAAAGCCTGGAAGGCGCGCCGCGAGCGGCATGGCAGGGTCCATACCTACCGTCTCAAAGTCACCACGGACACCGGAGAAAAACCACTCTGGCGAGGCAACGGCGAGGAGGATTTCTATCTGGGAACAGCCCTCCTCTTCCTCGGCTCGAGCACCGAGCAGGATCGTGACCTCTACCAGGCAGAGTGGACAAACATCGAGAAGGTGGAGCGCATCAGGGCCGGAGCTGC
>JAUVRX010000229.1 GCA_030597375.1 Acidobacteriota bacterium | reverse complement strand
GTCTTCACCATCTTGCAGAAGGACAAGGACCACGTCTCCAGTATCTACAACGCCAAGATGCCCTACACGGAGCGCTTGACCTGGAGTGGGATCTGTCTGCATGCGGGTGGTCTTCCCGGCTACCCCTCATCTCACGGCTGTATCCATTTGCCGTACGAGTTCTCGCAGAATCTATTCGAGCTCGAGCATCTGGGCGCCACCGTTGTCATCGCCAACGAGAATTCGGGGCCTAAAGAGGCGGTTCACCCGTCGCTTCTTCTGTCACCAGCCCTGCACGAACAGAAGAGAGAGGGGCCGCTGGCCGATCTCGCCAAATTCGAGTGGGAGCCGGACCGCTCACCCGAGGGTCCGGTAAGCGTGCTGCTCAGCACCGCCGACAGCAAGATCTATGTCTACCGTGGTGGCGTGGAGATCGGCTTCGCCGAGATCGTTCTCGCCGACCCGGAGCAGCCACTGCCGGAAGGGGTCCACACCGTTCTCGAAGGCTACTCGGACCAGGAGAGCCCTTTCGATCCAGGCAAGAAGATGCATCGCTGGATGAGCGTCTCGACCGCTTCCGGTGACGCCCCGGTCGACGAGGACGAGGCGGCCCTCGCTTCGCGAGTTCACATCCCGCTCTTCTTCGTGTCCCAGATCTACGACGCCCTGGAGCCAGGAACGACCCTCATGATCACGAATCGGGCGGCGACTCCAGAGACCACCTCGGACTCCGATTTCGTCATCATGGCCACCCACCCGCCAGAGGAGAGCGAGTAGCTTCCAATGGGAGACGACTCCATGGAGAAGGCAGGCTTTTTCACCCGTTTTACAGCTTGGTTCCTGGATGGCGTAGCCGTGGGTCTGGTCGGCTGGTTGATCGTCATGGTGATGTTCACGCTTGGCCTGGTGACCAACAGCGCAGTCGAGATGGATGACCCTGTCGCTGCAGTCCTGACCGGCACGATGTCGGTGCTCTTCCTGGTCGTGGCTCTGGCGATCCAGTTCGTGTATTTCGGCTACTTCTGGAGCCAAACCGGTCAGTCTCTCGGCATGAAACTGCTGGGCATCCGAGTGGTCCACCGAGGGGGCGAGGATCTGTCGTTCTTGCAGGCTGGCCTGCGTGGCACGATCGGATACTGGATCAGCGGTTTCTTCTTCTCTCTTGGCTACCTGTGGGCGGCCTTCGACGCCAATCAGGAAACCTGGCACGACAAACTCTTCGACACCTGGGTGGTACGGGCCTGAGGAGGCTGCTTTGCCAGGCTGCGCTCGGCTCCGGCCCGCAACGTCAGCTGGGGCTGATCGTGCGTCACACCGCCCACGCCACGGCCATCCTGCGAGAGACCTGCCGAGCTGGGGAGCTTCGGTTCGACCTCGAGCCCGAGGCCTTCCTGCTCGACGGCCGTGTTTCCGAGCAACCTACCGACTGCAATGCGCCCTGAGCTGCCTAACGATAAGATGACCCCTGTGAATCAATCTCGCACTTGAATCTCGAGATTCGCTCGATTTCGACAGGAGGACTTTTGCCATGACCCGCAACACGACCTTTCGGCTTCTGTTCCTTACAGGTTTCGTGATCCTTTCTGCTGGATTTCTGGCCTGCGGCCAGGCGGACACCCCTGCCGAGGACGAGTCGGCGGAGGCGATGACTGTCGCCACTCAGCCAGCAGGACCACCCTCCCTCGATGAGATCGGCAACGCCACGATCAGCGGCATCTATGATGAGCCGGTCCAACTCCAGGGCGGCAAGTACGAAGGCGAGCCGTTCGACCCGGACGGCGCCTCCCGACCGACCGTCGGATTGGTCGAAGACTTTATCTTGACCGGCGACCTCGACGGCGACGGTGCGGAGGAGGCCGTCACGATGCTGTGGGAAACCTCGGGCGGCTCTGGTACCTTCACCTACCTGGCTGCCATGGGCTATGACGGCAGCGATCTTGCCAACATCTCCACCGCCGAGATCGGCGATCGAGTGCAGCTCCGCGACGCCCGAATCTCAGGCGACAAGATCGAGCTCGATGTCGTCCAGACCGGCCCCGAAGATGCAGCCTGCTGCCCGGGAGAGATGGCGACTCTGGCCTGGACTCTCGATGGCGACACTCTGAACCCAGTGGAATCCGGAGTGGAAACGACGCGCCTATCCGTCGCTGCTCTGGCCGGGCCGGAGTGGGTACTGACCCAATTCGACCGCAACGATCCGGCTCCAGATGAACCCGAGATCACGGTCCTCTTCGAGGAAGATCGAATCGCCGGCGGCAGCGGCTGCAACCGCTACATGGGCACGGTCACCGAAGGCGAGATGCCTGGGGACCTGACGGTCGGTATGCTGGCAGGCACCATGATGGCCTGCCCTCCCGAAGTCATGGACCTCGAGAACCGCTATCGGCAGAAACTCGAGAAGGTCGTGAGCTACGGCTTCCTGAACCGCCAGCTCATTCTCACTTTCGAGAAGGAAGACGGCGACATCGGCGCCCTGCTCTTCACTCCGCGCCAGCCGGCAGAGTGAAATTCTGAGACCTTTTCAATACCGCAGGAAAAAATAGCCGGTAGCCAGGCGGAGTGCCGCCGCATAGCTCGACGGGAAGGCCCACCGACATCTCCGGTCGACGAGGTCGCCCTGTTCGCGCCTACCTGTGCGGTCGATGTGACCGACAGCCAGATTCACAACTACGGCGGCGCACATGGTGAGAAAACTGATGTAGAGAAAGGCGCTCATGAGTGTGAAGTAGGAGATCCGCGGCAGGATGCTACTCACCATGATCTGGTAGGCCACCACCGTGAGGATCCCGATGAAGGAGATGTCCATCCGGTAGCGACCTCGGAGAACTGATAGTCGCCCTGGTAGATCTTTTCTTCGACCCCTAGAAGGACCGGGTCGAAAGCCTGTCTCTTGTCTGTCCAATCGAGGGTGAGAATGCCGTCGAACTCGAAGGTCTGGATCTCTTCATCGACGATGTTGACATCGCTCAGGAAGAATCCGATCGTCACCACGACCGGCCCATCCTCTGTCGGTGGACCGAGCAGGAACGGAGTCTCGCTCTGGGCAACCGCGATACCGGTGATTGAAAACGCCGCGATCGACAGGACTCCCAACAGTCGACAATTCATCATTCCATTCCCCTCCCCGAGACCAGGACCCGAGACCCCGGACACCAAACCGCCAGGGCCACCCAGCCTCACTGCGCTTCTCCAACCTCCGTCGCTACAGCCGCTTTCAGATTGCCCACGTTCTGGAGCATGACCGCTCCGAAGTCACCGTCCTCTGGCTTGTTGCCGCAGGGGTCGTAGACGACGCTTTCCAACCCCATCTCCAGCAAGCGGTTCCTCACCTCCTCCAGAGGCTCCCCTTCCCAGACCATCAGCTCCGCCGGGTGTGACTGGAGCAGCGTCGACAGCTCGTTCCACATCTTCTCGGTCGGCATCTCGCCCGGCTCCCAGTGCACCGACTCTCCATTCAAGCCAAGGTGCTCGTCCAGATACTCGTAGACCGGATGGGAGAAGAGGATGGGTCGGTCACCGAAGTCGGCGGCAACATCCCCGAGCTGTCCGTCGAGCGCCAGTAGATCCGCCTGAAGGCCCTCGTAGGCAACACGAAAGTCCGCTGCCGCCTCGGGACGAGCCTCGGAAAGAGCCTCCTGGATGGCCTGCGCCTGCTCGATGGCCAGCATGGGATTCAACCAGGTGGTGAAGGCCCACCCCTTGTGGGAGTGCTCCCCCGCCGGGCCATGAGTGTGAACGACACCTTCGTCCAGCGGGATATAGCTACTCGCCACCGCTGCGGAGGTGTCGACGAGCTTGCTCGTAGGAAGGCTGGCCCGCTCCAACCACTTCTCGTATCCAGCACCATTGAGCAGGATGACATCCGCCTGCTGGTAGTCGGCGATGACTTCGGCCTCTGGTGTCCAGTAGGCAGGGTCCACATCGGCCGGAGCCGGAAAAACGACCTCGACCTGCTCGCCACCGATTCTCTCAGCGAAGTAAGCGAGGGGGTAGTTGGTGGTGTAGACAGAGAGGGGCGTAGGGGCGTAAGGGCTTGAGGGCGTAGGGGTGCCGTCGGTGCCTGACTCTCCTTTCGGGCCATTGGGGCCACATGCGAAGAAGACCAGGGTCACTAATACCAGGAAGGACCTCTGAGACCGAATCATCACGATTTTCCTCCTTTGAATCCATAGACGCAAAAAGAATCAGAGTCTCATTCTCGTCACTCTATGTGAGGCGCGATCGAACTGTGAGAGACCATCGCAAGCTGAACACCTTCAAGCTCGCCCATAGTCTTGTAATCCTTACATACCGCGAGACGAAGCACTTCCCTGGATATGAGCGCTATGGCCTCGTATCTCAAATGCGAAGAAGCGCAGTCTCGGTCTCTTCAAACATTGTCGAAGGCTGCGCACGCTTCAGCGAGAAAGAGTACGCTCGATTCCTGGAATGTGCCTTTGGGTCACTTCGAGAATTGAGCTACTACATCAAGCTCAGTCGTGATCTCGGTTACCTTGGCGGGGAGGCCTTTGAGGAACTGGATGTTCTCTGTCGCAGAGCCTCTGCTGCTCTTGTAGCTTTGATTCGAGTTCGCAGACCCAGTTCGTGAGCTCGTCCCCCAGGCCCTCAAGTCCTCAAGCCCTTACGCCCCTATGCCCCTAAGCCCTTTTTCCAAGCCCCAGGACCTTCTCATCCAAGCAACAACGCCCGTATCAATCCCTCGCCAAACTGCGCCGTCAGGACGGTCAAAAGGCCTGCTAAAAGGACTCCTGCCAGCAGGACTGCGACGATCTCGGAGACGAGCAGGGTCCCGATGCTGAGTCGCGAGCCGCCGATCTTGCTCATGGTGT
>JAUVRX010000087.1 GCA_030597375.1 Acidobacteriota bacterium | reverse complement strand
TCGACCCGCCGGAGTTTGAAGAACTCGAGGGCATGGGGCCCAAAGGGCGCCCCACCCCACCAGCACACCGAAAGGTGAGCTGGTGGCTCGCCCTTCGGAGTCGCATAGCTCAGGGTCGCGTAGGAGACCGGAAGGTCTGATCGGGCTGCGGGCTCGAGCAGTGCAGGCCGGAAAGGCAGTACAGAAGCACCCGAGGAGCTGGTGCCCTCGGGAAACAGGATGATCCCCTGCCCGTGGCCGAGTTGGCGCTCGATCTCATGCATCACCCCGGGGAGGCCTCGCCGCATTTCGCGATCGATGAAGATGGTCTGTACGGACCGGCAGACAAAGCCGACCACCGGCCAATCGGAGATCTCGGATTTGGCCACGAAAACACCACCTACGAGACTGCCGAGGACCGCGATATCGATATAGCTGAGGTGGTTCGATACCAGGAGGAAGGGAGCCTCTGGTGGATTGCCCACAGTGTGACGGTGGACCCCCGCGATGAGCAACAGGCCCCGCGACCAGGTCTTGAAGATGAAGCTTCTCCAGCGTGCAGCAAGCCGAGGGAATGGAACCATGAAGAGGAGTCCGATGCGAAGGGTCACGACGATGCCCAGGGTCCAGAGGCTGACCAAGGTGATCCTGAGCGTCGCCCGTAGCCACTTCATGAAGCTCATGCCGAAACCTCTCGCCAGCCCCGGGAAAGAGCGCCCGGGCCCCTGCTCTAGCACCTGCTGTCGACGCTCAGAGTTTACTCCGAGGGCTTGGGCTCCGAGGCCGAAGTCTGATTCAATGGGCACAGCACCAGGAGTCCATAGCGATTCGGCAGGGCAGCGATGGCCCTATTGCGCCATCGTAAGAACTCTGGATCCGACGATAGGAGGTCAGGAACGATGAAGAAGGTCAGAGTCGCACAGTGGAGCGACCTCGAGGATCGCAAGCCGACCCATGCCCTGGTTTCCGGGGTGGATCTCGTGGTGATGCGCATCGATGAGGAGGCTTCGGTGCTCTACGGACGTTGTCTGCATCGGGGTGCTCTCATGGCCGACGGCTTCATGCGCGGCGAGGACATCGTCTGTGGCGTCCATTTCTGGGACTATCAGGCTCGCACCGGAGTCAGCTCGTACAACCCCAGAGAATGCCTGCAGAAGTTCGAGGCCTGGGTCGAAGAGGATGGCGTCTGGGTAGATGCCGACGAGATCGCCGCCTGGGAGCGGCGGAACCCGCAGGCCTTCGATCGGCAGGGCTACCAGGGGGCTTATCAGGATCACCATGGAACACCGGTAGAGCCCCATGTCCGACTCATCCGCCAGCTCGCCAGTGACGGGCTCGAGAAGTTGGGCCATCACGGGCCAATGTCGGCGATGGGCGTACCCCTGACGGAGCTGCCCACCTGGGATGATCTCCAGTTCGTAACGGCTCAACTCGCCCGACTGCCCCAACTGGATGAGGTCCCGGTCGGCACGGAACTGGTGATCGGCCCACAGGCGAACAAGCCCCTGGAGCTGGAGATCCCCGTCTTTGTTTCGGCCATGAGCTTCGGAGCGCTCTCCTTCGAGGCCAAGGTGGCCCTGGCCCAAGGGGCCGAGCTGGCCGGTACCGGCATATGCTCGGGAGAAGGCGGCATGCTGCCGGAGGAGCAACAGGCCAACAGCCGCTATTTCTACGAACTGGCCTCGGCCCGCTTCGGCTTCTCGATGGAAAGACTCTCAGTTGTGCAGGCCTTCCACTTCAAGGGCGGGCAGGGAGCCAAGACCGGCACGGGGGGACATCTCCCAGGCGCCAAGGTGCAGGGGAAGATTGCCCGGGTCCGGGGTCTCGAGGAGGGTGTGGCGGCCATCTCGCCGGCCCGCTTTCCCGATTGGGAGAGCCTCGACGACTACCGCGACTTCGCAGAACAGGTGCGCGAAGCCACAGGGGGAATCCCTGTCGGCTTCAAGCTCTCCGCCCAGCACATCGAAGAGGATCTGGATGCAGCCTTCCATGTCGGTGTCGACTACGTCATCCTGGACGGCCGCGGCGGAGCCACCGGTGCGGCCCCCCTGATCTTCAGGGACAACATCTCGGTGCCGACAATGCCCGCTCTGGCGCGTGCGCGGCGGCACCTGAATCAGAGTGGCAAGAGGGGAGAGGTCACCTTGATCATCACCGGCGGCTTGAGGACACCGGCCGACTTTGCGAAGGCCCTGGCCCTCGGTGCCGACGGCATCGCCGTCTCCAACGCTGCCCTGCAGGCCATCGGCTGCCTGGGGATGCGTGCCTGCCACACCAACAACTGTCCCGTCGGCATCGCCACCCAGAAGGAGCACCTGCGGGCTCGACTGCCCGTGGAGAAGGCGGCGCAAAGGCTGGGGCGATTCTTCACGGCGTCGGTGGAGCTGATGAAACTGTTGGCTCGTGCCTGTGGGCATACGCATCTGAATCAGTTCGAGCTCGAGGATCTGACGACCTGGAAGCGAGAGATCGCCCTGCTCACCGGGGTCGATTTCGGCGGCATCGTGCAGCTCTCCGAGGACGAAGGGGTATAGCCTGCAATGAAAGCGAAAGGAATCTGTGCCTATGGCCACCGATGAGACGAAGCCTAGCGAGAAATCGGACAGTCGCGTCTGGGAGAAGGTCCTGGATCCCGGAGAGCTGGCAGAAGGGCGGGTTCAGGCTGTCACCTGCCGCCATCAGGCGGTCTGCATGACCCACTTCAAGGGCCAGTACGCGGCCCTGGACAACGAGTGTCCCCATCAGGGAGGACCGCTCGGTGAAGGATCGATCGAAGAGGGGCTCCTGAGGTGTCCCTGGCACGGATGGGACTTCGATCCGCTGACCGGCAAGGCGCCCGGCTTCGACGACGGCGTCGCCACCTTTCCCGTGGAGGTGCGGGACGACGGTATCTATGTCGGCTTCGAGGAGGAGATCGCTCACACAGCCACGGTGTCCGATCTCATGGCGGAGACCATGGTCAACTGGGGTATCCGTCATGTGTGGGGCATGGTCGGGCACTCGAACCTGGGGTTGGCCGACGCCCTGCGCCGCCAAGCGGAGTCCGGGCGGCTCTCCTACTACGGAATCCGGCACGAGGGCGCGGCATCGTTCGCGGCTTCGGCCTACGGCAAGCTCACCGGCCGCCCAGCGGCCTGTCTCTCGATAGCTGGGCCCGGCGCCACGAATCTGCTGACCGGTCTCTGGGACGCCCATGTGGATCGATCGCCGGTGCTGGCGCTCACCGGGCAGGTGGATACACAGGTCCTCGGCCCTGGGGCCTTCCAGGAGGTAGACCTGTCGGCCGCCTTCGGTGAGGTGGCGCAGTGGAGTCAGCCGGTTCTGCACACCAGCAAACACGCTGAACTGGTGAATCTGGCCCTCAAGAGCGCCATCCTGAATCGCGGTGTCTCCCATCTCATCTTCCCGGACGAAGTGCAGACCCTCCCGGCTCCTGTGGGTGCACAGGCCGGCAGTCCCGAAGGCCGCGTCACGGCCCAAGGGATAACGCCACCCGCAGATTCCCTGGAGAGAGCCATTGCGCTCCTGGGCAAGTCCAGACGACCTGCCATCATCGTCGGACATGGAGCCAGCTTTCACATGGAGCCCATTGTCGCCCTGGCGGAGATGCTCTCTTGTCCAGTGATCACCACCTTCAAGGCCAAGGGTCTCATCTCCGACCACCATCCCCTGGGTTGTGGGGTCCTGGGACGCAGTGGCACCCCAATAGCCAGCTACTTCATGAACGAAGCGGACTGTCTGCTGGTCTTTGGCGCCAGCTTCAGTAACCACACCGGGATTACTCCCAAGAAGCCCACTATTCAAGTGGACTTCGATCCCATGGCACTGGGCAAGTTCCACAAGATCGAGGTGCCGGTATGGGGCGAGATCGGTGTCACCGCCGAGGTCCTGGGAAACGCCCTCCAGGACAACGTTCAAGCCGAGAGCCAGCGCGAACAGATTGCCGAGCGTTGGGCGATCTGGCGCCAGGAGAAGTCGAAGCGAATGGGGGAAGGTCGGGGCAAGGGAGTCTCGTCGTCGGCCATCTTCGCCGCGCTCACGAGGCAGGTGGCGCAGGATGCCATCATCGCCGTGGACGTGGGCAACAACACCTACTCTTTTGGTCGCTACTTCGAATGCCAGAATCAGGCGGTGCTCATGTCCGGGTATCTCGGCTCGATCGGTTTCGCTTTCCCTGCCGCCATGGGGGCATGGGCAGCGACCCAGGAGGAGGACCCACGCTTTCGAGGTCGGCCTGTCGTCTCGATTTCGGGCGACGGCGGCTTCGGGCAGTACATGGGCGAGCTCACAACGGCAGTCAAGTACGGCATGAACATCACCCATGTGCTGCTCAACAACAGCGAGTTGGGCAAGATCTCCAAGGAACAGCGAGCCGGCAGCCTGGAGGTCTGGCAGACCGATCTCCACAATCCGGACTTTGCCCGCTACGCCGAGCTCTGCGGCGCATTGGGTATTCGGGTCGACGAAAGTACCGAGCTCGACGATGCGCTCGGGCGGGCTTTGGCTCACGACGGCCCAGCCTTGGTGGAGATCATGAGCGATCCGGAGCTGATCTAGCCCGAGGGTCGATCTGTGGTGGGTAGACGAACAACGAAAGTGGGCCTGGTGCTGTTGCCACTGTTGTTAGCCGGTGAAGCTCCAGCGGCACAGCAACCACCACGGCCGGTTGAAGTCACGGTCTCCCAGCATCCCGACTCTGCCTGGACTCTGGACTACGATCCTCAGGCGCATCGCATCCTGGCTCGTCTGGACGACGGGACGGAAGTCGCCCTGGAGATCGACTACGACGGTCCGGCGGACGACGATCACCTGGTGGGCATCACACCGATCTTCGGCGACCGCCGGCTGGAGGGGGCCTTCTGGGGCTTCACGGCGCCGCTGATCTATCCGCAGCTCGATCCTGACGAGCACCCGATCGACCGCCTCGAGGTGCATGCCGAGGGTGGCGTTCTGCGGGTGCGGTTCGAGGGCGGCACCTACCGGATCCTCGACCCGGCGGGTCCCGAGGAGCCACTGTTCATGGAAGCGATCTTCCGTCGGCAGGACCAACGGCTCGCAGTGAATCTCTACGGCCTCTACTACCTGCTGCCGTCACAGGCAGGTACCCGACTCGATCTCACGGCTGCAGGCGAAGTAATGACTCGCACCATACAACCGGGCGGCGAGGAGGGGACCAGCCGAGTGCTCGACGGCTCCCGGGTCATCATCATGGTGAGCGATGCAGAGAGCCGTCACCTCGAGTACTTCGATCGCGTCACCCGGATGGAGATCGACGACCACCGCTTCGGCCGGATGGAGCTGGAGACCTACGTGGAAAGGCTGCAAGTACAGGTGAATCGGCAGCCTGGTGTCGCCATCGAGCTCTTCGAGCTGGACTTCGATCACACCTTCAAGGACTGTGGGCAGCGCCGGGTCATGAGCCGGCTCTCGATCGACCTGCCCTGATCCCTGTCGCTCTGCCTCTACGAGTTGGCCACGGGTAGGCGCCCTTTCAAGGGCGATATCAGCCTCTCGATCCTCTCTTCGATCCTGCGCGACACACCGAGCTCGGTCACCGATCTCAATACCAGACTGCCGCGCCAGCTGGGTCGCATTGTTCGGCGTTGTCTCCAGAAGGAGCCCGACCGTTCGACCCTCCTGATCGCCCAGGGCCGTAGGCTCCGCGACATCGTGCTGATCGACAACTTCCGCTAGCTGGCCTTCTCAATGCACGCTGACGGACCAGGCGGTGAGGTCGCCCGATTCGAAGCCGTCGCCGAAGACCCTGCCGTCAGTGACCGTTACCGTCACCGTTCCCAGATTCCGCCAGAAGTGCTTGTCCCCGTAGTCATCTGTGTCGCCTATCTGACCGAAACTTTCTTCCTTCGAGATCGGTAGTGTGGGAAAGAAGGAGGACACGGGTATGTGGAAACAACTACTCCTGAAGAGCTGCGCCACTCTGGGCATCTTAGCGCTGGTAGTGGCCCCGGCGTTGGCCAAGAAAGACAAGGACACCATCACCATCGACATCGAGGACTCCGACGGCAGCACGATGACGCTCTCCCTGAGCGCCGAATTCATCTCCGGGATGATCGAGGGCATGGTCGACGAGGATCTCGAGTGTGATGGCGATATCGATTCCGACACCCGGGCGATGTTCCAGCACCTTAGCAAGAATGGGAAAGGCTCCCGGTACACGCTCGAGAAGGAGGACGGCGAGGTCATCAAGGCCCGTCGTCGCAAGGACCAGCTGGAGCTCGAGATCCTCAAGCCCGACGAAGACCCGACCCATGTCTCCATTCCCGGGCTCCTCGCCGAGTGCATGCTCGGCAACAAGGTGGCCGCCAAGCAGCTGCAGAAGGCCGACGGCTTGCAGTTCAGCGTCGCAAAGAACGGCGGGATCGCGATTCGCGTCGAGTGAAGCTCGGCAAGGTCACGGTCGCCTGCTAGGCGGCGAGAACCTCGCGAACCGCCTCGCGGATGTCCTCCAGACCCTGGCGCATCCGATCCAGATGCGTTCGGAAGCTCAGGACACAGATCCGGATGACGAACCGGCCCTCCAGGTGGGTAGCGGTGAGGAATACCCTCTGACGGGCGTTGATGCGCCGCAGGAGCTCCCGGTTGAGCTCGTCGGTCGTCTCGTCATCGAGCCCCGGGGGCTCGAGCCGGAAGGCGAGGATCGAGAGCTGCGGTTCGGCCGCGATCTCCACGTGTTCGATGGAGCGCAGCTCTTCACAGGCCCACGCGGTCAGGTCGAGCTTTTCGTCCAGCGCCTGCCTGAAGACCGAGACGCCGTGCATCTTCAACGGTAGCCAGACCCGCAGACCTCGGAAATCCCGAGAGAGCTCGGGCGAGAGCTCGCAGAAGTCCACCAGATCGGGAGCCTGCTGCATCTCGGGCATGTAGTCGGCTTCGAGGTGGTGGGCCCTGTGCAAGGCCATCCTGTCTCGCACCAGCAAGCAGCCCGTGCCGTAGGGCAGGAAAAGACCCTTGTGAGGGTCCAGGGTGATGGAGTCGGCCATCTCCAGGCCTTGCATCGCCTCCTGGCCCCGCTCGGTCAAGAGGAAAAATCCGCCGTAGGCGCCGTCAGCGTGCAGCCAGAGCCGTTGCTCTCGGGCGACATCGGCGAGGGCTTCGAAATCATCCACCGCACCCGTGTTCACCGTGCCCGCGCTGCCGACGACCAGGAACGGCTCCATGCCGGCCTGGCGGTCACCATCGATTTGAGTCTTCAAGGCCTCGATCTTCAGGCGCTGCAACCCGTCCGAGGGCACCTGACGGATATTGTTCTCGGGGAAGCCGGCCAGCATGGCGGCCTTGGTGATCGAGTGATGGACCTGATCGGAGCAGTAGAGCGTGCCCCGCAGGAAATCGTCTCGGAGCCGATTTCGCCTCGCGGTCACGATGGCGGTGAAGTTGGCCAGCGAGCCTCCGGAGGTCAGCACCCCCAGGGACCCTTCGGGGTCACCCACCATCTGGCAGAACCAGCGAATGACGTTGGCTTCCAGCTCCACCAGTCCGGGGGCAGCAACCCAGACCCCGACGTAGCGATTGATGGCGTTGGCGATCAGGTCGGCGACCGCGGCGTGCAACAGGCCGCCACCAGGGATGTAGGCCAGATATCCCGGACTGGGGGTGTTGTAGGTCTTCTGCAGTCCCTGATCGAAGACCGTCGCCAGCAGGTCGGTGAAGGGCGTGGCCTCTTCGGGTAGCTTGTCTTCGCGCAAGGACCGTGCGAGCTCCTCGCCACCGGTGGTGTAGGACAGGGGCTGCTGTGGCAGCGACTCGAGATGGGCGACCACCCTTTCCATCGCCGCGTCCACCATGCGACGTAGATCGTCACTACCGAGCTCGAGGGGCCAAACGGTCTCGGGCTCGTCAGGCTTGTGTCTGGGATCCAGGGTGTCGGCTTCGCTCATGGCTCCTCCCGCAAGATGGGTGACAGCCTAACCCGATCGCGGCGGCAAGGCGACCCGGTCTTTGCCGGTACACTTATCGGTATCCGGGTGTTCGAGGAGGGTCCCTCGCCATGAAGCGTCGCACAATAGTCCTTAGCCTTCTGATCGCTCTGGGCGTGGTTGCCACGGCCTGGGCTGTCGGTGTGCCCATCGCGGGAGGCGGCGAGACCGGACAGTCGGAACATCTGGTCAGGATGCTGCTCTATGCCAGCCTGGCGCTGGTCTTCTCTTTCCTCTGCTCCGTCGCCGAGGCCGTGCTGCTCAGCGTCTCACCCTCCTACATCGTGCATCTCGAGCAGCAGGGCAGCAAGTCGGCTGGCCGGCTGAAGAAGGTCAAGACCGACATCGACCGCTCGCTCGCGGCGATTCTCACTCTCAACACCGTCGCCCATACGGTGGGTGCCGGTGGCGCCGGCGCCGAGGCGGCGGCCTACTTTGGCGACCGCTACGTCGGCATCGCCATGGCGGTGCTGACACTGCTGATTCTCTTCCTCTCGGAGATCGTGCCCAAGACCCTGGGAGCGGTCTATTGGCGTTCCCTGTCTGGCGCCACGGCCTGGTTCATCCAGATCCTGACCTGGGTGCTCTACCCGTTCATCTGGGTCTCCGAGCGATTGACCAGGCTGATCACCAGAGGCAAGCAGGTCCATGTCTTCAACCGCGAGGAATTCGCGGCGATGGCCGAGATCGGTGCCGCAGGCGGCTACCTCGACGACTCGGAATCGCGAATCTTGAGGAACCTGTTTCGGTTTCCCGAGCTGCGAGTGGAAGACATCATGACGCCGCGGATCGTGGTTTTCGCCCTGCCGCAGGACCTGACGGTTTCCGCAGCGCTGGAACGACACCCTGAGATCCCCTTCTCCCGGATCCCCATCTATGGCGAGAGTCGCGACGACATTGCCGGCTTCGTGCTCAAGACAGACCTTTTGATCGCCCAACTCCAAGGCCGTGGCGAGGTGCCTTTGAAAGAGATGAAACGGGACCTCGGGATCGTCACCGAGGGGGCCTCGGTGGAGCACGTCGCAGACGAGCTTCTCGGCAAGCGAGTCCATCTGCTTGCGGTCTTCGACGAGCACGGCGGTCTGGCCGGAGTCGTCAGCCTGGAGGACGTCGTCGAGACCCTGATCGGCATCGAGATCGTGGATGAGGCGGACAAGATCGACGATCTGCGCCGATTGGCACGCGAGAAGTGGCACGAGCGGATGGAGCGCCTCGGGCTCGATCCGCTGACGTTCGAGAATCCGAACAGGGACGACAAGCCGTGAAAAGAAGAGGGCCGCCCTGTCAAGCAGAGCGGCCCCAGAAATCCGACTTCTCGGGGATCTCAGTTGTCGATCAGTCGTCCGACTCTTCCGAGGGAGCTTTCTTCATGCTCTCCGGAATCAGTTCTTCGGGGACGAAGATCGGCTTGTCGGTGGGCCAGTGCTCCATCAGGACCGGCTTGTAGCCCTCCGGGTAATACAGATCGGGGTCGATCTCTGCGTCGCGAATGAACTGCGACTGGATGTCCTCGCGTTGGTAGACCGGTGTGGGAACGATCAGGCCACCGTATTTGTCGATCGACGCATCGGCATTGGGTGCCCTGACGTTCGGGTAGTCCGGAATCACGCCATCCCGTACCCAGATGCTCTCTTTGGTGACGTTGACCACCACCATGTCGGGGGCACCGAAGTGGAAGGGTCCCTTCCAGTGCTCGCGCACCTCGGCAACCGTCTCCGCGTTGATGTAGGGGTCGAAGGGCATATGCGTCGTCATCGCCATCCGCGGCTGGATCTGGTCGAAGATGTAGCCCACCGCATAGGAGGGCGAGTGGTGGGTGTCGATGGTGTAACGGCCCACGAAGGGCGGCACGCCCTGCACCGCCGAACTGATCGCAACAACCTCGGGTTG
>JAUVRX010000292.1 GCA_030597375.1 Acidobacteriota bacterium | reverse complement strand
GTCGAGCAACGCTACGTCGAGCTCGGTCCCGTCGAGCCCGACGGCATGGTGCCGATCACCGAAGGCCTGGACGGTAGCGAGACCTACATCGTCGACGGGATGCTGCGGGCCCGGCCCGGGATGCCAGTGACTCCAGACAAGGTTGCGGACACCTCCAAGGCAGCCGCCGCCGAGCCCGATACGAGCCAGGCACAGGCCACTGACGAGGACCAGGTGCAGGTCGAGCCCAGCAGCGAGGACGGTTGATCCATGGGTGGTTTCAGTCGCTTCTTCATCTACCGGCCCATCTTCGCGATGGTGATCGCCATCGTGATCTTTCTTCTCGGCGCTCTCTCGATCCCGATTCTGCCGATCGAGAGCGTTCCGAACATCACCCCGCCGACGGTCAAGGTCTCGACCAGCTATCCGGGTGCCAGCGCCACGGTCCTGGCCGAGACGGTGGCTCAGCCCATCGAGCAAGAGGTCAACGGCGTCGAGAACATGCTCTACATGTCCTCGAAGAGCCCCGCCACCGGCAGTATGGACCTCACCATTACCTTCGCGGTGGGAACGGATCCCGACATGGCCCAGGTGTTGGCGCAGAACCGGGTCTCCATTGCCGATCCCAAGCTGCCTGCGGAGGTCAAACAACAGGGTGTGGTCACCAAGAAGCAGTCCACCGCATTGGTGATGGTCGCGGCGCTCACCTCACCGGACGGGCGGTTCGATGAGCTCTACCTGAGCAACTACGCCACGACTCAGGTCAAGGATGTGCTGGCGCGTGTCAACGGTGTCGGCGAAGTGCTGATGTTCGGGGCCAAGGACTACGGCATGCGGATCTGGCTGGATCCGGAGCTGCTCAAGGCCCGCAATCTGACGACCAACGAAGTGCTAGCGGCACTCCAGGAGCAGAACGTCCAGGTTGCAGCGGGAAAGATCGGTGAGAAGCCCAACCCGGCGGGCCTCAATTTCGAGTACACCATCACCACCCTCGGAAGGCTTGCCGAAGTCAGCCAGTTCGAGCAGATCATCGTCAAACGGGGCGAAGCGGGACAGCTGGTCCGGATGAAGGACATCGCTCGAATCGAGTTGGGCGCGCAATCCTATGCCTGGTACTCCGAGCTCGACGGTGCGCCGGCCATATCCATGGGTATCTACCAATTGCCGGGCTCGAATGCCCTGGGTGTCGCCCAGGGAATCATCGCCGCTCTCGAGGAGCTGTCGGTGCGCTTCCCCGAAGGACTGGAGTACTCCGTTCCTTTCGACGCGACGCTCTACATCCAGGCGTCCATCAAGGAGGTTGTCACATCTCTGGCGATCGCGGTCCTCCTGGTGATCTTCTCGGTCTACATCTTCCTGCAGGACTTCCGCACCACCATCATTCCTTCGGTGACCATTCCGGTGGCGTTGATCGGCACCTTCGCCGTGATGCTGGTCACGGGGCAGTCGATCAACAACCTGACGCTGTTCGGGTTGGTGCTGGCCATCGGGATCGTGGTGGATGATGCCATCGTCGTGGTGGAGAACACCATGCGGATCATCGAGACCGAGGGCTTGGCGCCCAAGGAGGCGGTGGCCAAGGCGATGGATGAAGTGGGGGGCGCCATCATCGCCACGACTCTCGTCTTGCTGGCGGTGTTTGCGCCGACCCTGGTCATGCCGGGTCTGACCGGTCGTATGTACCGTCCCTTCGCCATCACTATCTCGGTGGCCACGATCTTCTCCTCCATCAACGCACTGACTCTCAGCCCCGCGCTTTGCGGCATGTTGCTGCGGCCAAGGTCTAAAGAGAAGAAGACGGGCTGGTTCTTTACTCAGTTCAATAAGTACTTCGAGCGTATGTCCACCTCGTACGGTCGAACGGTGGGCATGCTGGTGCGACGCACCGCCATCGTGATGATCGTCTTTGCCGGTCTGGTGGTGGCGATGATCTTCGGGTTCGGCAGGATGCCGGGCGGTTTCGTGCCGTCCGAGGACGAGGGTTACTTCTTCGTCAACGTCCAGCTGCCCAACGCCGCTTCGCTCGACAGGACCGAGGAGGTGATGGATCTGGCATTCGAGCAACTCCAGAAGCTTCCCGGTGTCCAGAACGTGATCACCATTGGTGGCTACTCGCTGCTCGATTCGGTTCAGGGTCCCAACTACGGTGCCGCGATCGTCTCACTGGTGCCCTGGGATGAGCGAGAGCACACGGTGTTCGAACTCATTCAGATCGTCTCGGCGGAACTAGGGAAAATGCGGCAGGGGAATGTCTTCGCCTTCGGACCACCGCCGATTCAGGGTCTCGGCTCGGGAAGCGGCTTTCAGATGGAGCTGCAGGATCTTGGTGGTTTGGGTCTGCGGCAGCTGGAGACCTTTGCCAACGATCTAGTGGCTGCCGGCTACGAGAGCGGCATGATTACCCGCTTGAACCAGAACTTCCAGTCCAACGTGCCCCAGCTCTTTGTCGATGTGGATCGGGAGAAGGCCAAGCGACTCGACATCCCGCTGCAGACGATCTTCGATACCCTGCAGGCCAATCTGGGCTCGGCCTACGTCAACGACTTCAATCTCTTCGGCAGGACCTGGCGGGTCATGGTGCAGGCCGACCAGCAGTTCCGGTCTCGCATCAGCGATATCCAGCGCCTCGAGGTTCGGACAGCAGACGGCCTGATGGTGCCGCTTTCCACCCTGGTAACCGTCCATGAGACGGTCGGGCCCTCGGTGATCAACCGATTCAACATGTTCCCTTCGGCCACGATCACCGGCGCGCCCGCTCCGGGCTACAGTGAGGGTCAAGCCGTCGACGAGATCGAACGTCTCGCCAATGAGATCCTGCCCAGTTCGATGGGCTTCGCCTGGTCGGGTGTCACCCAGCAGCAGAAAGAGTCCGGCGATGTGGCTGTCCTGATCTTCTCTCTGGCGCTCCTCATGGTCTTCCTGTTCCTGGCGGCGCAATATGAGAGTTGGTCGACGCCGTTGGCGGTACTGCTATCGGTTCCCCTGGCCATTCTCGGGGCCATCATCTTCACCCTGATTCGGGGGTTCGACAACAACATTTACACCCAGATCGGTTTCGTGCTGCTCATCGGCATGTCGGCCAAGAACGCGATTCTCATCATCGAGTTCGCCAAGCAGCAGCGGGACGAAATGGGAAAGTCGACCATCGACGCAGCCCTCGAGGCCGCCAGGCTTCGCTTTCGCCCCATCCTGATGACCGCTCTGTCATTCCTGCTTGGCGTGTTCCCTCTGGTGATTGCATCGGGTGCCGGTGCGAACAGCCGGGTCAGCCTCGGAACGGCGGTCTTTGGCGGCATGTTCCTGGCCACCGTGGGCGGCGTGTTCATGATTCCATTGCTCTACGTGGTCGTACAGACCGCGGCCGAGAAGATGAGTCGCAAGAAGTCGGTAGCTCCAGCACCGACTCCCAAGATCGAACCGACAACCTGATGACGGCGACTCTGTAGGGGCGCCCCTTGCGGGTGCCCGCGGGAGGGGGCAAGCCCCTCCCCCTCATTGCCTCGAGCCCCCAAAGATCGGCCGGCACAGGTCCGGTCACCCCCACCCACCCCGGCCGGCAGAGGCGCCGGCCGCTTCAAGACTCCTGCCAAGGAGTCGTCCTCAGACCCCCACGTCCTCAAGC
>JAUVRX010000182.1 GCA_030597375.1 Acidobacteriota bacterium | reverse complement strand
CCGAGCTGCAGGTCAAGTATGGCTTCGAGAGCTATCTGGAGCCCTTGAGAATTCCGGTGGAGGACGCTGGATTTCCCAGCCGCGGACCGGAAAACGCTCCAGTGACCATCGTCGAGTTCTCGGACTTCGAGTGCCCCTACTGTTCACGGGTCATTCCGGCCCTCGAGCAGGTCCTCGACACCTACGGCGATCAGGTGCGGCTCGTCTTTCGGCAATTCCCCTTGAACAACATCCACCCCAATGCCCAGAAGGCTGCCGAGGCCTCACTCTGCGCCAACGATCAGGGCAAGTTCTGGGAAATGCACGATCTGATGTTCAAAGAGCAGAGAAGTCTGGAGCTCGAGCAGTTGAAGGAGAAGGCAGCCAGGCTCGAGCTCGACGTCGAAGCCTTCAACGAATGCGTCGATTCCAGCAAGTACGCCGAGGCCGTCATGAGCGATCAGGAGGCCGCGAGTCGTGTCGGTGTCTCCGGTACGCCCGCTCTCTTCATCAACGGTCGCTTCCTCTCGGGCGCCCAACCCTACGAGCAGCTCGCCATTTTGATCGATGCGGAACTGGCGAGCCGGGAGCCCAAGACCGATTCCTGAATGTCCCGAGACGTCAGCGACAGCGAGCTGAGGCCGGCCCTGCACAGGGTCGCCGACATGATCGCCGACGACCTGCAGGATGTCGGTCAGTACCCAGTGATGCCGAGGGTGCGGCCCGGGGAAGTAGCTTCGATGCTGCCGGGCTCGCCGCCGTCCGAAGGAGAGTCCCTGAACAGGATTCTGGACGACTACGCTCGGATCATCGAGCCCAACATCACACACTGGAATCATCCCGGGTTTCTCGGCTACTTCTCGATCACCGGCTCGGGCCCTGGCATTCTTGGCGAAGCGCTTTCTGCAGCGCTCAATGTCAACGCCATGTTGTGGCGCACTTCTCCCGCTGCCACCGAGCTGGAGGAGCGGGTGTGCGACTGGCTGCGTCAGATGCTGGGACTGCCGGAGGTCTTTCGGGGGCACATCAACGACACGGCCTCGATCAGTACCATGCTGGCCCTGGCGGCAGCGCGGCACGTTCAACCGGGCCTTGAAGTCAGGGAGCTGGGGTTGGCGGGCCGGCCCGACATCCCCGAGTTGGTGGTCTACACCAGTGACCAGGCGCACTCATCGTGCGACAAGGCCGCCATGACTCTGGGCCTCGGTCTGAGGCAGGTTCGCCGGATCGAGTCGGACGAGCAGTTCAGGATGCGTTTCGAGTCTCTGGTCGAGGCGGTGGAAGCCGATCGTCGCGCCGGGCGTCGCCCCATGGCTGTTGTGGCGACAGCGGGGACCACGTCGACGACCAGTGTCGATCCCATCGATCGGATCGCCGAGCTCTGCCATCGAGAAGGTCTTTGGCTTCATGTCGACGCGGCCTATGCCGGCAGTGCGGCGATCTGCCCCGAGCTCCGGGACCTGTTCTGCGGATGGGAGCGAGCCGATTCGATCGTCTTCAATCCGCACAAGTGGCTGTTCACACCCTTCGACTGCTCGGTTCTGCTGATGCGGGATGTGGATCGCCTGAAGTCGGCCTTCTCCTTGGTGCCCGACTACCTGAAGACCGACGAAGAGGATGTGACCAATCTGATGGATCTCGGGGTGCAGCTCGGTCGTCGGTTCCGTTCCCTGAAGTTGTGGATGGTGATACGGGCCTTTGGCGTCGAGGGTCTACGGGATCGGATCCGCGAGCACTGCCGAATGGCCCAGGACCTGGCCTCGTTGATCGACGAGGAGTCTGATTTCGAGGTTGTGGCTCCCGTGCCGTTCAGCGTCGTCTGCTTTCGTTGGCTCGCAGGGGACTCGCCCGAGCAGCAGGATCATCGCAACGAGGCGCTGCTGAATGAGATCAACGCTCAAGGACCGGTCTTTCTCTCCTCCACGAAGCTCGACGGTCGAACCACGTTGCGCACGGCGATCGGCAACCTCAAGACGACTGACCAGCACATCCAGGACGCCTGGCAGATCGTCCGTTCAGCAGCCGATCGGCTCGCCGCCGATCAGCTGCGCTGAACGGCTCTTTGGGGTTGAGGCGCCCGGCGCTACGCCCCGGTCGGCCTTTGAGGGCTTGAGGGTTGAGGAAGTGGGGCAGTGAGGGCTTGAGGGCTTGAGGTCCTGAGGGCGCAGGGGCGTAAGGGCTTAGGGGACAACTCCCTGACAGGAGTCTTGAAGCGGCCGGACCTGTGCCGGCCGTTTGCCCAGATGAACCTTCCCTGGCCGCTATCCAGTGGAGAGTCGTCCGGGTGATACGCTCCATCGAGGATTCTGGTCAGTGAACGTCACGGCTTGGAGCGGGATGGAGGATGATCGGTGAAAGCGCTTGTTCTTGCCGGGGGTAGCGGCACTCGATTCTGGCCGGTGAGCCGGCGGCAACGGCCGAAACAGCTCCTGTCCCTCGAAGGTGGCCGCAGTCTGTTGCAAGCCACCGTCGAACGACTCCAGCCGCTCATCGAGCCGTCATCCGTTTGGGTCTGCACGACCGAGGCCCTGACCCGGCAGGTCCGTGAGCAACTTCCGCTGGTACCCGAAGAGCAGATTCTGGCCGAGCCCGAAGGGCGCAATACCGCGCCGGCGATCGGCTGGTCGCTGCGTAGCATTCCGGCGGCCGAGCGAGACGAAGTGGTCGTCATTCTGCCAGCCGATCATCGGATCGAGGACCGCGACGCCTTCCTGCGAACTCTGGAGACGGCAGAGAGGATCACCCGCGAAGGCGACCGGGTCATGACTCTGGGGGTCCACCCGGTGCGACCGGATACCGGCTATGGGTACCTCGAGCTCGGCGCTCTGCTGGAGCCCGATTCTGGTCTCCGAAAGGTGGTGCGGTACACGGAGAAACCGGACCAGGTGACGGCCAGCCGATTCGTCCAGAGCGGCAACTATCTCTGGAACGCGGGCATCTTTCTCTTCCGGGCCGGCCTGCTGCTCGAGTTGCTGGAAGCACATCAACCCGATATCGCTCGAGGATTGGAGGCGATCGAGCGCCGACCGGAGCGCATCGCCGAGCTCTATCCCCGGCTACCGTCCATCTCCATCGATCACGGGGTCATGGAACACCTCGACGAGGTGGTCACACTGCCGCTCGACTGCGGCTGGAGCGATCTCGGATCCTGGGAGGCCCTCTTCGAGGTGCTGTCCCGGGATGCGAACGGCAACGTGGTGCAAGGTGAGGTCGTTTCGGTGGATTGCCAGGACAGCCTGCTCCTCGCCGAAGAAGGAACGATCGCCATCCTGGGGGTCGAGGGCCTGGTGGTCGTCAAGACTCGAGACTCGGTTCTGGTGCTGCCCAAGGATCGCTCCCAGGAGATTCGAAAGATCGTCGCCGCTCTCGAGGAGCGCGGGCTGGACGAGCTTCTCTGATCCGATGATTCCTGTTGCCGCGAGTGTTGGCGACGCCGAGTACACCCTGCGGGACCTGGCGGTGCCGTTGGACCTGAAACACCTCGTGCCGGCCGCCACGGACTGGGAGGTGGAGCTGGGCTTCGGCAAGGGGCGCTATCTGCTGCGCCGAGCCGAATCCAGAACCAGCCACGGCTTCCTGGGTGTCGAGATGGCTGGCGCCTACTACCGTCTGGCGCAGCAGAGAATGCGTCGGCGAAAACTGACCAATTTGGTTCTCGTGCATGGTGAGGCGCTCTATCTTCTGTCGGGTGTCCTGCCGCGGGCCTTCGCTGCGGCAGTGCACGTCTATTTCCCTGATCCGTGGCCGAAGGCGCGCCATCAGAAGCGACGTCTCTTCGACACCGAGACCGTCGATCTCGTTCTGGATCTGCTGGCCGTAGGGGGACGGTTGTACTTCGCTACAGATTTCCTGGAGTATGGCGAGGTTGTCCAAGGGATTCTGGAATCGTATCCCGCGGTCGAGGTAGCAGAGGTCCCGGGGTGCTGGGCCAATGGGGCTCGCACCAACTACGAGGCCAAATACCTGCGCGAGGGTCGCCCCATCCTGCGACTGGAGGTCCAACGGGTCTCGGAGGCGAAGGTCTCGTTGCATCCCGAGATCGAGGCCCGTGTATTGGCGGCCGTCGGAACCAGACAGGAGGCTCAGTGATGAGAGTCCTCATCCCTGGTGGGTCGGGCCTGGTGGGTAGAGCCTTGTCGAAGGAGTTGAGTGCCCGGGGGCACAGCTGTGTGGTCCTCAGCCGGCGGCCGGACGCAGTCTCCGGTCTGCCTGGAGGAGTTCAGGTGGCAGCCTGGGACGGCATCTCCGCGGAGGGCCTGCGACCCCTCCTCGAAGGCGTCGATGTGGTGGTCCATTTAGCGGGCGAGAACATCGGCTCCGGACGATGGACCGCAGCCCGCAAGCGAGCGATTCTCCAGAGCCGAACCGAATCGAGCCGCGCCGTAGCCGAGGCGATGATCGGCGCCGGCAACAAGAGGGCAGCCCTGATACAGGCCTCCGCCGTCGGTTTCTATGGACCCCGAGGGGACGAGGAGATCTCGGAGGACGGGTCGGTCGGAAACGACTTCCTGGCACGGGTTTGTCGCGACTGGGAGGCGGCGAGCGAGGCCGTGGTTGCGGCTGGCCTCAGGAGGGCGGTGATTCGGTCAGGCGTGGTGCTCAGTGCAGACGGGGGAGCCTTGCCGAAGATGGTCTTGCCCTTTCGCCTCTTCGTAGGCGGTCCGCTGGGAAGTGGCAGCCAGTTCGTGCCCTGGATCCACATCGGCGACGAAGTCGCGGCTATCTACGCTCGACTCGAAGATCCAGAAGCCCGAGGTCCGTTCAATCTCGTGGCCCCTGGGGCGGTTTCCAATCGACAGCTTGGAGCCGAGATCGGCAACGTGCTGGGCCGACCGAGCCTGCTCCCGACGCCGGCTCTCGCACTGAGAGCGATGCTTGGTGAGATGTCGACCCTTCTGCTGGAGGGGCAACGGGTGATCCCGAAGCGCTTGCTGGAGTCAGGCTTCGACTTCGAGTTTCCCGAGTTGGAGCCAGCGCTGAGAGATCTGCTGGGGTCTTCCTCCGCTTGAGCTCTCGAGACTTGGGGCGCACGTAGTAATCGGCGCAGTGTTCCCACGCCGATCAATGGGGCTATTGGTTCTAGAATCGGGGTCCTGACAGACCACGTCTAATACTGTCCTCGAACTGTGCGCCCCCAATCTTGAAGTGCTTCGGCAGTTCATCCATCTCGGGCAGATCCTTTGCGTCGACTCTTTCGGCCTTGATTGAATTCTTGAAGCTGAAATCGTCAGCCGCCTAGCGTCGATCCTGAGGCTGACAAGACTTGAGAAGCGATCCCTGGTAGGTTTTAAGTAGCTGACACGGTGACTCTAGACTAGATACGACAACTAGTTTTCGTGCACTGAAGGCAGGTCAATAGAATAAGAACACCAACTGAAAAGACATTCTGGCGGTGACTTAGTTAGCAAGCCTCGGCTCCATCACAAGGAGGAATCGACATGAGACGTAGAGATTTCATCAAAGCCCTTCCATTGACCCCACTTCTTCCCGCTGTGCTCTCGGCCCAGGCGGGTGAAGCCCAAACCGGAAGCGGACAGGCGGCAAAGGCTGCTGGGAATGTCGCTGGGCAAGCACCCGCAGCTGAATCGCAGCAGCAAGACGTATCCGCCATCGCGAAGAAACTCGCTACTAAAGGAGAGCCACATTCCGACATGACCGCTATGGGCCCGGACGGAAAGCCGCAACAGGGATTCAGGCACACCAGTAGCAAGGCCCAGCAGGCTGATCCGAAAGCGCCCTACCAGATGCCTCTCACCAAGGAAGAGCAGGACATCATGGATGGCAAGAAGGG
>JAUVRX010000276.1 GCA_030597375.1 Acidobacteriota bacterium | reverse complement strand
TGGTCTTTGGCGGGTTCCGCGATAGGCGAGCCTTGCGCCTCGTAGACGAGCTTCTGCTTGCGTGGGATCGCCTTGCCTACCCCATAACCAATGGGGGCAAACAGGGCAACAAGGAAGCCGAACTGGTCGCCAAAGGTAATCGAGGTGCACTGCCCGATCTCATTGCACTCCTCCGTGCTGGTTGCCAGGGCGGCCAGAGCGGCCGCACCGGCTCCAACCCCTAGCCCGATCAAACCCTTGGACTTCGATCTGGCTCGGATTCGGACGACTTGCCTGGTCTCGACTTCTTGCTCCTTGCCGTTCAATTTCCAGTAGGTGAAGTTGGGCTCCACCACTACCTTCTTGGCCTTCTTGATCGTGCTTCCATCCGCCAGCTCAATAGCAGCCACCTTTCCCAGAAGTTGCTCGTTGACCCGTTCGAGATCTTGGGCAGTTGAGCCCTCCGCAAGGACTTCGCGGGCCTCCGGCAACAGGAGGAGGACTGTGGTGATGAGCACGGAGATGGTGCGGCGGAACATCCCTTCCCCTTCCTAATCGTCGAGTTGAGCAGCGTAATTCTGTGGCACTAGCTTTCGCCAGGTGAGCCTTTGTCGAGGTAGCTAGGACGCTACTCCTGCCGAACAGGAGATTCAAGGGCGAGCGATTGCCACTGCTGGATCTGTCTGCGATGGTGATTGTAGTCTTCGATCAACTCCTCGACGGTGTCTCGAATGGTCACTCTTGATCCGCCATGCCGTACACCAAAGTCCTTGGCCCATGCCTCGGGTTCGAGAGACTCTAGGTACTTCTGCAGGTCGCGCGCAGAGGAGTGGAGTTCTTGGATGAGAACCTGGCGATCGGTCGAGCGGAATCTCCGAACGAGTGCCTCGTTGACCTTGCTGTAGTTCTCACCTGGATCGATGTCGTAGAAAGGCAGTTCTCCTAGCTGGATCTGTCTGCTACCTTCGATGATGTGATGATTCCAGCCGATCAGGTGGGCCAAGATGTCCCTGGGAGACCAACCATTCAACCTCGCCAAGAATGACTCCCGCTGCAAGGTAACTATGCTGGCTTCGAATCTCTTTACAGCTGAGTCCAATCGGTTGATCTGGCCTTCGATCCTGGTGTCAGGCACTCACTGAGGATACCTGATGGGTCTGCCTGTTGCCGGTGCAAAGCGCGACGGCGCGCCAGATATGTCCTGAACCTAGCCGCTAGACCCAGCAGGGTCCCCGGTTGGAGGGTGGCACCCCGGGGGCGGGTGCTAGAAAAGGAGAGGCCGGGCGCGAGGCCCGGCCAGGCCCTCAGTCCCCTGTGAGCGTGAAAGTGCTGATCTCTCCGCTATTGCTCTCCAGATCTAGATCCTTGCCGTGGTCGCTAAAGCTACCGCTCGCCGCCCCGATCGTGACCTCGTCGGTCGGAAACGGATAGACAGGGTTGGAGATCTTCAGCGGCGTGTCTGGATTATTTCCGTAAACCGGAACAACAGAAAATTCCCCAAGATCACCAATTTTGAGAGTGTACCGATCCCCCTCGGCCTGCGTTAGACTGATAGCCGCTTCCTTGATACCGAGCTGGTCACCCAAGGTCGAAAAGGGCGTACCTGAAAGAATGGCCCTCATGGCTTCTTTCTGCTTCGCTGAGGCGGCGCTGTCGATGTAGAAGGCCGAGTAGCGATACTCCGGCTCCCTGGCCTTGCCCGTGAACTCGCCTAGCATCCCCCACTTCACTCCGGCCAGCGATGTTCCTTCGTAGTCCCCCTCCACGACATGAGCTGCACCGACAAACCGACAGTGTCCATGATGTCCTTCCTCTCCGAAAAGGCACGGACACGCGATCGGACAGCTATCCACGATGACCAACTTGGTCTTCATCGTCCACTTTGGCTGGGCTGTTGCCACCGTCGCTACGAGAAGCAGTAGCGAGGCGAGCACGAAACACATTCGGGCTTTGGGACACATTCCAGGGTTCCTTTCCTCTGAGCAGCGGAATACCATCATTAGCACCCGCCAAATTCCTCCCCAGGTACAGGAAGTTCTCAGCCCTTCGGCAGCCCGGCAGTCTTGGGGTCCTTCTTTGTTCTTTCGCCCGACCCTTGCAAGAAGGAAGCGAGGACCCGTGGCTTTGCGGCCCTGGGTTTTCCCAGGTGAGCCCTTTTCGTGGGTTATGGATGGAGTATACCAGACGAGCTCAGGGATATTGCGGGGCGAGAGGGGACAGCGGGAGTACTCTGGGCTGGGTATTTTAAGGTGACTAAGAAGGTGACCTTAAGCTGATGCTCGGCCGCAAATACATGATTCCTAAGTACTTATGGATTCTTGCTGACGGCCTCCGGAGCCGTAGGTCAGAGGTTCGAATCCTCTAGGGCGCACCATCCCCTTCTTCTCCTGGCGTTGTCTGAGAGCCCTGCCAACGGGCTCGCTGCCGCATCGGTTTGTAGTCGACTCGGGGCACCAATCGGCCCCTTACCAGGTAGTCCAGGATGGCGTCTGCCGCTATCCGGTGAGCCAGTTCGTTGGGATGGGCATCCGCGAAGGGCTCTACGGCGAGTCTGTAGACGTCGACCCCGCGGTACGCCTCCAGCAGGTCCAGCACGGGGATTTCCAGTGACCGCCCGGCCTCGCGCATCTTGTCGTGTAGGTCCCGATACGAATACGAGTCGTCCATCGGGCTATCGAAGATCGGAAACACGACCAGTACGAGGGGGATGGATCTATCGTGGGTCAGATTCCGGAGCCGCTTGAGCGCCCCAAGGCAGTTCTTCCAGTCGGGCCCTTCGAAAAGCGAGTGATAGTAGGCGGCATAGGCGCGGTGCAGGCGGGTGATCTCCAGCCGATCCCGCACCAGGGAGTAGAGCTGGCTGCGCTGAACCAGGAAGACGCTCAACCCGAGTTCGGGCTCGCGGCGCCTCAGGTCCGATCGGAGCTCGGCCACCTTCTGTGGATTGATGGGCTCGGCATCGTTGAGGGTGAAGCTCAGGAGGAGCAGATTGGGTGACAGCTCCTCGAGGCTCGATTCAACGGACCGGTACTCGGCGACAGTGTTCCAGCCTGGACGACTCCAATTGATGACTTCAAAGTCGTGGCCTCTGGAGACTGCGTCGAGTCTGATTTCGAGCCGACGCGCAAATGTATCCTCGGGATGGATGCCATATCCCCAGGCGAAGGAATCGCCGACCACGAGGATTCGAAACGTGTCCCCTCTTGGGAAAGGCAAAGAGTCTGGACCCCGTGAATTGGGCCCGTCCATCGGAGGTCTGGTCTTGGCGTCGATCTCGGTCGATCGAGGCTGCGGATTGCTGAAAGCGCCGCGACGAACGGCGAATTCGAGGACTCCCAAGATCAGAACAAGAGAGCACACCGACAGCGCCAGTCCAATCAACAGCCTTCTGATCACAGCATCAGAAGACTATTCCAGAGCCTGGCGGGGGGTCAATTCTGTGCGTCGCGAGTAGCAGACCTCGATTTCTATGGCTCAGTCGAGGTCCACGCGGTGGTATCGCCACTCTCGAACCCGTTGTAGAAGAGGGCGTTGTCGGCCTCGACGAGAACCTGGGAGGAGAAGGGCTGCAGAGTCAGGCTGCCGGCGACCGTACTCTGGTCGAGATCGAGATAGACCTTGCCGCCGAAGTTGAAGATCATCGCCTGAGCCGTGTCGTTGATGAAGATCGCGGAGCGTGGAGGCTCGCTGTCGGTCTGTGAGTACCAGTGGGCCTGTGAGCTCCCATCGTGGCCGCTTCGAGCCTGCCATTCGGAGAGGGTCATGTCACAGCAACCGGCGGAGTCGTCGGCGATGGAGGTGGAGTAGTAGGGACTCATGAAGGTGTTGTTGTTCGAGGACGTCAGAAACCTGTAGTCGGATACGCGAAGGGACCGGCGGTTCTGACC
>JAUVRX010000124.1 GCA_030597375.1 Acidobacteriota bacterium | reverse complement strand
GCCTGCAGGGAGCGGCCGGCGAAGGAGACCAGGGGGCAGAGGAGCTGCCCGAGTCGATCGACCTCGCACCCTCCGCGGCTCCGGGTGACATCTTCGACGGCCCGGTGGACCGCGAGACTGAAGGTGGCCCCCTGGATACGTCGTCGAGCGACGAGCCGCCACCCAACGATGTGGCCATGGACTTCCCGCTGATGGAGCTCGAGCCGACCCTGCTGTCTGTCGCCCTCCAGGTCGATGGCGATGTGCAGCTCGAGAAGTCCGAGAAGACGCCACCCAGGGTGGAGCTCCAGCTTCTGCCGGCGAGGCCGCTGGTAGCGCCGGGTGCCACGTTCGACGTGCAGTTGGTGGTGAGCAGCAGTGTGCCCGTTTCCCATCTGCCGGTGACGCTGGTGTTCGATCCCCGAATCTTGGAGGCGATCCATGTCCAGCGGGGAGGCTTCCTGGGTTCCGAAGGTCAGGCCAAGTTCATGGCTGACTCTTCCACCCCGGGTCGAGTCGTACTGGGGGCGAGTCGGGTCGGCCGGCAGCCCGGAGTAACCGGCAAGGGTGTCGTCGCCAGCATCCGCTTCCGCGCCCTGGAGGCAGGCCAGACGGCCCTTGATTTCGAGAAGGGCAAGGCGTTGGACAACCGGCTGAAGCCGATCACTCCCGTCGGCAGAAGCAAGGCCGTGATACGAGTCTCGGGAACGGCCAAGCTGAGAGATCCTGCCGAGAGGCCGCCCAGGCCGGACGACTTCCCACCGCCCAGAGACGAGCTCTGATCGGTTGGAGGACGGAGCAGCAGGAGATGTCCCGCATCAGATCGAGGGTCGGCGCGCACGTCGGTGGTGGGTAC
This sequence comes from Acidobacteriota bacterium, assembly GCA_030597375.1. GTDB lineage: Bacteria > Acidobacteriota > Thermoanaerobaculia > Multivoradales > JAHEKO01 > JAUVRX01. Next base: position 7,031 of record JAUVRX010000124.1, on the reverse strand, counting down.
ACCATGGTCGAGCTGGTGGTCGTCTGCTCGGTGCTGGTGATCCTGGCCGCGGTCGCTCTGCCAACCGCCAAGTACTCCATCAAGCGCGGCAAGGAGATGGAGCTTCGCCAGGCTCTGCGCCAGATGCGCAATGCCATCGACGAGTTCAAGCGCTACAGCGATGCACAGCTGATCGCCATAGAGCTGGGCACAGACGGATACCCAGCGGAGCTGGAGATTCTGGTGGAAGGTGTCGAAGTCGTGGGTCAGATCGACAAATCGGTCCGATTTCTGCGTCGCATTCCGGTGGATCCCATGACGGGTGAGGCCGAATGGGGCCTGCGCAGCTTTCAGGACGACTTCGATTCCACTTCGTGGGGGGGCGAGAACGTTTTCGATGTCTACTCGCTGAGCGAGGGGTCGGGCCTCGACGGAGTGCCCTATCAGGAGTGGTAGAGATGACCTGTCGAACAAGAGACTGCAGAAGCGCCGGTTTCACGCTCCTCGAGTTGATCGTCGTGGTGGCCATCGTCGGCATCCTGGCCACCATGGCCATGCCGGCGCTCAAGAACGTACCCCGGAGAGCCGCCGAGGCGGTGCTCAAATCGGACTTGAGGACCTTCCGGGATGTCATTGACCAGTTCCATGCCGACAAGGGGCACTACCCGCCGACCCTGGAGTCTCTTGTCGAGGAGGGCTACCTGCGTCAGATTCCGGTGGATCCGATTACCAAGCGGACCGACAGCTGGGTCGAGATCTACGAAGAGGTCGACCCGGACTTCATACCGGCTGAGACCGATCTGCCAGAGGACGGACAGCCTGGCATCGTCGATGTGCGATCGGGAACGACCCTGCTCAGTGTGGCCGGCACTCCATACTACGAGTGGTGAGGAACCAGGCCTTGAACCCGCTGCGACAGACGGCGTCCTTTTCGCGCTCGGTCATCAGCGGCCACAGGCGCCAGGGCTTCACCCTTGTGGCGTTGGTCGTGATCACGACCGTGATGACGGTTCTGGTGGCCGCCGCGATGCCCATGTGGAGTCAGATCGTGAAGCGTGATCGGGAGGCGGAGTTGGTGTTTCGCGGGCTCCAATACGCCGAAGCGATCCGCGTCTTTCAGTTGCGGTTCCAGCGCTATCCAGTCAGTCTGGAAGAGCTGATGAACGCCAATCCGCGTTGCTTGCGCCAGCTCTGGAAGGACCCCATGACCGACAGCGGGAAATGGGGTCTTGTCGTGGCCCAGGCAGGTAGGCCCGGCAGGGGAGGTCGCCGCGGACAGCAGGGTCGTGAAGAACGGATGAGGCGGCTGAGTCAGGCCAACCAGCCCCAGAGTGAGAGTCAGAAGATAGGAGGTCTCACAGTCGGGAGCGAGCCTGGCGACCTCTCGGGCGGCAGCGCGCCGTCAGGCAGAGCCAGCTCGCTGCGCGGCAGACAGGCGATGGGTCCCATCCAGGGTGTCCACAGCCGCAGCACGGAGATGGGCGTCCGGACCTTTCTCGGCAGCGAGCAGTACAGTGAGTGGCGATTCACCGTCGAAGTGTTGCCGATACCTGCGGTGGTGCCCGGGAGTCTCAACATCCCGAGGGCGAACAGTGACTGGGTCGGTCGGTCCTTTCCCGCGGATCTGGGCCCGAGGCAGGGGACGGCACCCGGTTCTGGCCAGATGCCACGCGGAGGCCTGGACCAGAGCCGGAGAAGGCAAGGAGGGAGCCCAGGTGGATGAGGTAGCTCTCCGGGTTCGACGACTGCCGCACGCCTCCGGTCTGCCGTTGCCAGAGCAGGCCTCTCCCGGCAGCGCCGGCCTGGACCTGCGGGCGGCGATCTTCGAGGACCTTCTGCTGGAACCGGGTGAGCGGGCCCTGGTCCCTACCGGTCTCGCCCTGGAGCTGCCACAGGGCTGGGAGGGCCAGATCCGGCCGCGTAGTGGCCTCGCTATCCGGCACGGCATCAGTCTGCTCAATTCCCCTGGCACCATCGACAGTGACTACCGGGGAGAAGTGAAGGTGGTGCTGGCCAACCTGGGCGGCGAGTCCATGACCATTCGCCGCGGCGATCGCATCGCGCAACTGGTGGTCTCGCCTGTTTCCAGGGTGGTGGTGCAGGAGGTGTCGGAGTTGAGCCCGACCGACCGAGGCGCTGGGGGCTTCGGATCGACCGGTATGGACTGATCGGATTCGGTTTCGAGCCCGATTCGGCCATTTTCAGGCCTCCTGCCAAGGGTCCAGAACACTCTAAATCCTGCCACCTCAGACGGTTGCAGATTTGTCGAGAATTCGTCGAAATTCTGCGTTTCGGGAGGGCCCGCCTGTAGTAGACTGACAGGTACTCGAAGTTGCCTCGGGGACGGGTCACCGAGCTCGACGGCTGGGCGTCAGGGAGAGTCGGCAGCAGCCTCAGCACCGCCACCGACAGACCTCCCGCAAACGGAGATTTCGGTCTGACGCCAACTTGCAGTCGTGAGAGTAGGGAGCATGACCAAGCTCGATCGACACCACGCATCACCCCTCTCAGATTTTCATAGCCGTATCACGGCTCCCAGTCGCGGAGCTTTTGAAGCCCATTCATTTTCACCTCGTCCCGAAGAAGGAGGATACCGATGAAGTACCCGACGAGAGCCATGGTCTTTCTGGGTTTGGCGCTCTGTGCCGGCCTGGCCTTTGGACAGGGCCTGACGACAGGAGTCCTGTCCGGTGTGGTCACGGATGCCGACAACGCCGTCCTGCCCGGAGTCAGCATCGAAGCTGTGCATGCACCGACCGGCACGCGTTATTCAAGCCAGACCGGAGGGGATGGTCGCTTCAACCTGCAGAACGTCCGGCCCGGCCCCTACATCGTCACAGTGAGTCTCGAAGGTTTTCACCCGCAGGAGGCGACCGATGCGACGGTCTCCCTGGGTGAGGCGACCAGGCTCTCCTTCCGCCTGGAGCTCGCAACGGTCACCGAGACCGTGACGGTTGTGGGCGAGTCCAACCCGCTGATCAGCCCCTCGCGAACCGGCAACGCGAGCAACATCACGACGGGCCAGATCGAGAACCTGCCCAACATCGACCGGGGCTTCAATGACTTCGCGCGCTTGAATCCCTTCATGGTCCCCTCGGCGGAGAACGAGGATCCGGAAGCCATCAGCGTCGCCGGTCGCAGCACCCGCTTCAACAACATCCAGATCGATGGGGCGGTGAACAACGACCTGTTCGGCCTGGCGGATTCGGGTACTCCGGGTGGTCAGACCGAGACCCCACCTATCAGCCTGGATGCCATCCTGGAGATCAAGCTGGTGGTTGCCGACTATGACGTTCGCAACGGCGGCTTCACCGGTGGCAGCATCAACGCCATCACCCGCAGTGGCACCAACGCCTACAAAGGGTCGGTCTTCTACTACTCCCTCGACGAGTCGCTGGTGGGCGACGGCACGGATGTGCTGGGCGAGCCCGGCATCTTCGATGAGGAGCAGTACGGCTTCCGCATCGGCGGCCCCATCAAGCAGGACAAGGTGTTCTTCTTCGCCAACGGCGAGATCAGCAGCCGGAACACGGCCACCGGTTGGTCGCTGGACGGCTCCAGCGGACAGTGCTTCGGTGGTTGTGATCCCTTCGTGCAGGAGCAGGCCGTTCGTTTCCAGAACATTCTGCAATCCAAGTACGGCTTCGATCCAGGCCCCTTGAACGAGTTGGTTCGTCCCACCGACTCCGATAGGTTCTTTCTGCGCTTCGACTTCAATGTCGGCGACCAGCACCAGATCACGGCTCGCTGGAACTACGTCGATGCGGCGAATCTCATCAACCGGCCCAGCTCGAGCACCTACGAGTGGGACAGCGAAGCCTACGACATCATCGACAAGACCAACTCCCTGGTGGCGGCGATCAACAGCACCTTCGGCTCGAACAAGTTCAACGAGTTCCGCCTGACCTACCAGACCATCGAGGATCGCCGGCCGGCGGTCTCGACCTTCCCCTGGATCGAAGTGGAGGACTTGGATCGGGCTCTGGGCTTCGACGAGGAATTCGAGGCCGGTTCCGAGCCTTTTTCGACCCGCAACGCCCTGGATCAGGACGTCATCGAGTTGACCGACAACTTCACCTGGCTGATGGGCAATCACACCCTCACTATTGGAACTCACAACGAGTTCTTCAGTTTCGACAACCTGTTCATCCAGAACGCCTATGGATCCTACGAGTTCAGCGACATGGATGCCTTCGAACTGGGGATCGCCAGGCGCTACCGCTGGACGTTCGTCAACGAGGGACAATCGGATTCACAGCAGTTCGACGTCAATCAGTGGGGTTTCTATGGTGGTGACCAGTGGGCGGTGAAGTCCAACCTGACCCTCACCTACGGTCTGCGGGTGGACATTCCGTTCTTTCCCGACGAGCCGAGCTTCAACCAGTTCACCGTGGACACCTACGGCGTCGCGACGAACAACATGCCCGATGGCGAGCAGCTCTGGCAGCCCCGCTTCGGCTTCAACTGGGACATCAGCAACAACGGCCAGCAGCAGCTGCGCGGCGGCCTCGGTGTCTTCGCCGGTCGGACTCCCTACGTCTGGATCTCCAACCAGTATGCTCGCACCGGCATCGAACAGAGCTTCATCGAGGCCACGGGAGCCATCCCATTCGATCCGGATCCCTTCGGTCAGCCGCCGGAGGGCACGATCGGTGGGGTGTCGTTTGGTGAGTTCAATCTCATCGACCCGAACTTCACCTTCCCGCAGGTGATGCGCTACAACCTGGCCTACGACCGGCAGCTTCCCTGGTTTGACCTGGTCGGCTCGGCCGAGCTCATCTACACCGACAGCATCGAGGAGGTCGACTTCAAGGACCTCAACATCGTCGAGACCGGCGAGACGATCCCCTTCGACGGCCGACCGATCTTCACCAGAGTCGATAGCGATGTGAGCGGTGCCTACTTCATCACCAACACCGACAGGGGGGAATCCACCAACTTTGCGCTGAAGCTGGAACGGCCCTACAGAGGCGGACTCTGGGGCTTCGTTTCCTACGCATACGGGGACTCGCAGGTAGTCAATGACGGCACGTCGAGTCGAGCGGTCTCGAACTTCCAGTTCAACGAGCAGCTCAACCCGAACGATGCCCAGGCATCGACGTCGGACTTCTCGGTGGAGCACCGCTTCAACCTCTCCCTCGCCTACCGGTTCAACGACGGCGGCCGATGGCCCACCACGGTATCGGCCTTCTACAACCTGCAGTCGGGTCTGCCCTATACCTACATCTACGGCAGCCAGAACTACAGGAGCATCAATCAGGATAACTACTACGGCAACGACCTGCTTTATGTTCCAGCGGGACCGAACGACGTGGAGATCACGAACGGTACCTGGGCGCAGTTGGACGCCTTCATCAGTTCGGAGGAGTGCCTCAACAGCAAGCGGGGCGGAATCGCCGAGCGCAACGACTGTGACGCACCCTGGTTCCACACGCTGGACATCCATATCGCGCAGGACATCCCCATCAAGGGGACCAACCTGCAGTTCACCTTCGACATCCTCAATTTCATGAACCTGCTGGACAAGGAAGCCGGTTCGAGGAGCTATGCCAGTTTCAATACGTTGACCCCCATCGCCTATGAGGGAATCAACGATGCAGGCAAACCGATCTACACTCTCTCCCGGGTCATCACCGATCCGGAGAACAACAACAAATACGATCTCCACTCGCTCAGCTCCCGTTGGAGAGCGAAGTGGGGCATCCGCTGGACCTTCTAGTAGATCGACTGAGGATGAGAGTTTTCGGGGACCGCATTGCGGTCCCCGTTTTTTTCTGCCCGGACTGTGGTCGGGCAGAAAGGGCTTGAGGGTTGAGGCGGCCGGGCGTCCCTTCGGCTGCTCTTTGAGGGCTTGGAGGCCCGGAACGTTACTGGTCTTGGGCCCCGTAAAAGACTCCCGCGAGGGAGTCGCCCTTGAGCCCCTGAGCCCCTATTTCATTCAACGGTGCCAGAGGTTCTTTCGGGTGGTTCGACAGGGGGTGCCGAGTCGAGCGCATAGCAAGGACCTTCAGAGGGCACAGGAGATCCCGCGTGATGACGAGACAAGGTGGCGGCCCACCCATCAAATTCTGAGTAGTCGCCGCCGTCCCCCTGCGGACCGCCCGAACGTACCCCCAGTCGACAACTTGATTGGATAGATAGACGAACGACCGACAGAGGCGCCAGCCGTTTCAAGACTCCCGTCAGGGAGTCGCCCCCTGCTCCCTTGAGCCCCCAGGCCCTTACTGCCGAGGGCGCGGGTCTACGTAGAGCTTCAGGATTCGCGATGCACGACGGTTGCCGTCGCCTGGTCGCGGGGGCGGACCACGATCTCGTCGATATTGACGTGGGCAGGGCGCGTTGCCGCCCAGACGATGCAGTCGGCGACGTCGTCCGAGGTCAGGGGTGTCATGCCTTTGTAGACCGCGGCGGCCTTCTCTGCATCCTGATCGAAGCGCACCATCGAGAACTCGGTCTCCACCAGGCCCGGGCAGATTTCGGTCACCCGGACCGGTCTTCCCACCAGCTCCAGCCGCAGGGTCTTGGTGAGCGCGCGGACGGCATGCTTGGCGCCGGTATAGCCGGCCCCACCGGGATAGGTCTCGAAACCGGCGATCGAACCCACATTGACGATGTGACCCTCTCTCGAAGCCAGGAGGGCAGGTAGGAGCGAACGCGTCATGCGTGCTACTCCCAGGAAGTTCACCTCCCACATGGTTCGCCAACGCTCGTCCGAAGCTGTCTCGATGCGATCCACTCCCAGGGCCCCACCGGCGTTGTTGACCAGAAGGTCGAGCTTGCCGATCGAATCCACGAAGGCCCCGACGCTGTCCGGATCCGTCACGTCGAGCTGGTGAAAGCGGGCCCCGATGGGCTCGGCCACAGCACGAAGGCGATCGGTTCGGCGGGCACCCAGCAAGACATCGAACCCGGACCGGCTCAGAGCTCGAGCGGTGGCGGCACCGATTCCTGAGCTGGCACCGGTGATGACTGCGAGTTTCTTGTCGCTCATCGACAGGGGCTCCTGGGCAATCAGTTCTCGGCCGAGGGGCACAGGTCTGCCAGCACGCAGT
>JAUVRX010000144.1 GCA_030597375.1 Acidobacteriota bacterium | reverse complement strand
CTGTATCTGACGGCCATGTCGATCCTGATCGGCGGAGAGGTGGCTGCGGTCCTCGAACGCCGCCTCGGAAAAGACAAGCTCAGGCCCAGAGCTGCCTCGCGGAGCAGTGAGGCAGTGAAGGCAGTGGGGCGGTGAGGTCTTGAGGGTTGAGGCGTCCGGGCGTTCCTTCCGGCCGATCTTTAGGGGCTTGGGGGCTTGAAGCGGCCGGCGCCCCTGGCGGCCGGGGCGTTTGGGGGGGAGCACTGGAGGTGTCAGCCAGGCGCGAGGCTCTCCCCCGGTGATCCTGTGCTCCAGTCTAACGCTCGCCGGGTCCCAGGTCGTTCAGTTCGCCTTCCAGCTCGCGCAACCGGTTTTCCAGTGCCTCCAGGCGCTCGAGCAGCTCCTCCTGGTTCGAGCCGTAGCTGTGGAGGCGCCCCTGCCAGTCCGGTCTGCTCAGTTCCTCGTTCAGACGCTCGATCGCCTCGTCGAAGGCCTCGGTGCGCAATTCGATGACTTCGTCGAAGTCACCGTTCGGCAGAACCAGGGTATGGTGCTCCCCTCCCGGTTCGATGTGGAATTGCCGGACATCGACCCGAGGCCGTTCCAGCTTGGTGAGCGCAGCATCGAACGTCAGGACTCGAGCATTCCGCCACACCTCGAGCCTCACGACCTCCCCCTCTTCGTGTCTGGAGATCTCATGAAACAACTGGATAAACGTCCCGATGGGCTCGTCATCGACTGCAGTCAGGACGTCGCCGACCTGGAGACCGGCATTCTGTGCGGGGCTGCCGTCTGCCACCCGCGACACCATTACGCCGATCTCTTCAGGAGCCCCGAAGTGCTCTCGCAGCTCAGGGGTCAGCTCGATGGTCTCGACCCCCAGGTAACCTCGGCTGCCCATGACACTGAAGCCATGAGCCACCGCGTGTCTCCCGGGCCCCGATACCTTGATGATGCGAGTCTTCTTGACCTCTTTGCCTACCGCTTCCGGGTCACCCGCCTGGAGCGGTGCTGCAGCTGCCAGCATGACGGCTACGAGAACGCAGATCAGAGGCACTGTCCCCTGAGGGCTGAAGAACGGGTCGCTGCTTCGCATGGTCTTGGGTCTCCTTGCTTTCAATGGATCCGGCGGCCCTGAGGCTCGACTCCTTGTCTGTCCGCCGCTACGGGTCTGATGTCGAGTGTTGGGGGTTCGAAGCCGCTCTGTCCGAGGTCGAGGACAAGATCGATCTGGCTGTCGCCTCCCAGGTAGAAAACCGGAGGAGGCTGAGCGGCGAGTGAGCGTAGGGTTGCCACCTCGCTCTGTAGACTCAGGTATTCCAGGCGAAGGAGTCTGGCGCTGCTCTCCTGGACTGCCGGCTCGACGGCAGGGTGGGAGCGCAGCCAGAATCCCAGGGCAAGGCCGATGGCTGCCAGAGTTGCGAGTGTGGCTACCCGACGACGTGAGAGCCCTGCCATCCTCGAGTGCCGGCGATGGGCGAGTCCATCCAGGACTCGTCGGGTAAAGTCCTCAGAGGCCCGCTCCGGTCCCAGATCCGCCAGGGCCTCATCGAGGGAGATGGGTTGCCGATTCGGACTCACGATTGTCCTCCCGACTGATAGGGCTCGAGCTCGTCCCGAAGTAGATTGCGTCCTCGATGAAGCCGAGACTTGACCGTCCCTTCCTGGATGCCTAGAAGATCGGCGATTTCTCGATGGCTCTTGTCTTCGATGTACGAAAGCACGATGGGGGCCCGGTACCGAAGAGGCAGATTGGCGAGAGCCCGTGTCAGCTCGTGGCTGAGCTCGTGGCGCAGCACTTCGGCCTGTTGGACGGGTTCGGTCCGGTGGCCATTGGAGTGGAAGAAGACCGACCGAATCCTCATCCACCTTTGATTGCGTCTGGCTTCGCTGCGCAGGAGATTCGTCGCGATCCGATAGAGGTAGGACTGAAGCTTGCCCTGCTCCGAGTACCGATGGCCCCTTTCGTAAAGACGCAGAAAGGCATCTTGAGCCAGGTCTTCGGCGTGACTCTTGCTGCCGGTCAGGCGGGTCAGGTAACTCACGAGGCCGTCCTTGTGCCGATCCACCAGGAGTCCGAAGGCAGCTCGGTTACCCTGTCTCGCCAGCTGGAAGAGATCGCTATCGCTGTACGCCGTGGTCTCGTTCACGGCTCCTCCCATCCTCTATAACGCTCGGAGCGCGTCAGGGTTCCGACGGAGGGGGTTCACGGGTGACAGTGGGAGAGGTCTCCGGCACCGTGTCTGCGAGTCTGCGGCGATAGGTGGGAGGGCTGACACCCAGCAGCAGGGAACCGGTACGGACATCGTCAGGGAATCGCGAGACGATCTCTTCGAGAAGAATCTGCTGGGTCCGCTCCAGGAGCCGCCCATCTTCCCGTTCAGGGGAGCGCACCAGGCCTGTCAAGACTCTCTGGACTTCGTTCCAGCTGCCGGAACGGGGAGCCAGACCCGACTGAATCTGCTGGCTGGCCTTTCTCAGGCGTCGGCGGAAGGTGCTTTCGGGCAGGCCGACGAAAAGGCAACCTCGACGTGCCACCTGATCGGCGGCTGCCCCGGCCTCGAGAATGAGGTCATCTGCCAGCCACCGCCCGAGGGGCAGGCCCAGCGGGGGTTGGCTCTCAGCAGCCAATGCGATCTGGCGCCGCAGTGCTGCCCGAAGCTCCGACCAGTAATCCTGCGTGCGTTCTGTCTCGCCTTCCACGGATTGGGTTTCGGTCTCGGCTGGCTCGTGCGGGGCTCCGGTCTCCACGGCGACGGGGTGGACACCCGCGGAGTCGAACGATTCGCCGGTCAGGCCCAGATCCTCAGGCTCGAGCTCCTCGCTGTCGCTGAGAATGACGCTCTGCAGGAGACGATTCTGAAGCTCGCGGACGTTGCCGGGCCAGCTGTGAGCCAGCATCGCCGCTTCCGCGGAGCGTGACAGCCCCCGAGCCTGTCTCTGATATTGGACAGCGTAGAGCTCCAGGAAGTGCCGCGCCAGGTGGAGGATGTCATCGGGCCGCTCTCTGAGCGGAGGGATCTTCAGGTGCAGTACATTGAGGCGGTGGTAGAGATCCTCCCTGAACCGACCTGCCGTCAGCTCGCGAGCGAGGTCCCTGTTGGTAGCTGCGATGATCCTCACATCCACCCGACGCGATCTGGAGCCGCCAACGGTCGTGAATTGCTTTTCCTGAACGAAGCGCAACAGCTTGCTCTGCACCTCGAGCGGCAGCTCACCGATCTCGTCCAGCAGCACGGTTCCGCCGTTGGCCTGCATTAGACGTCCGGCCCGGCTCTGCTGAGCTCCGGTAAAGGCACCCTTTTCATGCCCGAAGAGCTCACTTTCGATCAGTGAGGTAGCGATGGCTCCACAATCGACAATGACGAAGGCTGCACTCCGGCGGGGACTGAGCTGATGCACCGTGCGGGCCAGCAGTTCCTTGCCTGTTCCGCTAGCGCCGGTGATCAGGACGGTCGCGTCGGTCGGCGCCACCCGACGGGCGGTGCTGATCACACGCTCCATCTCGCTCGAACGGTAGACCAGCTTCACTTGCTGTAGGGCCTGGCGAAGATCACTCAGCTCGGCGCGAAGCTTGCGATGCTCCTTCTCCTGGCGTCGACTCTCCAACTCGGCCAGGCGGGCCCGGTCCATGGCGACGGCCAGTTGGGCCGAGAGGGCTTTGAGGAAAATGAGATCCGAGGAGTCGAGCGTCATGGATCGGCGTCGCCCGTCGATCATCAGACAGCCAAGGCAATCACTGCTGGCGATGAGAGGAACCGCGAAGCTCACCCGTTGCGTGGGTGAAGACTGCGTGCCCTCCTCCGCCGGCCATTCGTAGGTGAACTCGCTGGCCTCCAGTTCGGCTACGGCGACGGCCAGGCGCTGCCGCTCCTCCGGCCTGAGCTCGAGAGTCTCGATCCGCGTCTGCAGGTCGCTTCCGGTGGCGCTCCGCGTCAATCCGCGCAGCAGCTGGAGGTGGCCCGCTTCGTCCCTGATGAATAGTCCGATGCGGCTGGGAGCAAACGCCGTATACAGCCTATCGACTACCTGAGCCGCCAGGTCATCGAACGCATCATGCAGTGCGATGATGTCGATGGTGTCCCTGAGAACACCCATGTTGCGGTAGTCCTTCGCCATGTTGCCGGTGAAAATGCCGCTGAGTCGGTCGAAGCTACCGATCTGTTGGGAAGCGAAGTCCTCCTGCCAACTCACCACCGTGCCGCCGCCCATGCGCTTGGCCGTGTTCAATGCCTGATCCGCTCTGCGAATCAACTCGAGAGGACTCGCAACCTCGTCCTTGCCGGAGCGGAAGGTGGCGATCCCGATGCTGAAGGAGAGCGACACCTCAGAGTCCAGGAGTCCGAGTCCGTCGAGGTGTTGCTCGACGCGCTCGGCGATCTCGCGAGCCTCCTGGTCGGCAGTCTCGGAGAGGATGGCCGCAAAGACCACGCCGCCGTAGCGCGACACCAGGTCGGTGCCCCGCAGCGTCACTCGCAGGGCCTCGCTGATGGCGCGGACGCAATGGTCGCCGCTCTCCCGGCCAAAGCGTTCGTTGACGGTGTAGAAGTCGTCCGGGTTGATCAGAAGCAGCGACAGAGGCGTACCTTCGTCACTCGCTTCCCGGAATCGGTCGGCGAGCACCGTCTGGAACTCCTTGCGATCGGGTAGACCAGTGATGGGGTCTTTGAGGATCGCCGAGACCTGGCTGGTGTGACTGGCCAGGGCCCCACCGAGAGCGAAGAGCCAGTCCCACCAGTGTCCCGGATCCTTGGTGTGTCGGAGGCTACTGGGGAGATAGCTGTCGGCCAGGCGCTCCAGGACTGTGCCTTTGCCTGGAGGGAATCGAAGGCCGATCCAGGCCCCCAGAGGAAGACCGACCCTGGATTCCTGACCGTCGGAGCGTCGGCGGTTGCCCTCGTCGCCGAACATGGCTCCGAGAGTCCATGGGGGTTCCACCGCCGGCAGCGGTACGAGGCCAGAATCGGGATCCTCGCTGGTGACGAGGGACGGTACTGCGGAGCTTTGTCCGTCTTCAATCTCCGAGGCGGTCTCCGCCATGCGGTTGGCGAACTCCTCAGCGGATTCGAGGTCTACGAGCTCCGGAACCGGACATTCGCCACCATCGTGGATCAGCAGGGGGCGCGCCAGGCGACTCATCGGTGCTGGGATGTACAGGCTGGCACAGTCCGCGCCGCTGAGGCGCCGTATGCCCTGGACATAGGAGCGGAGAAGTGCCGGTGCTTCGATCACGGGCCAGGCTCGAGGGCAGGAAATCAGGTAGAGATCAGATCAAAGTGGCGGATGCGCCACAATTTCGCTCGATCGTAGCATGGGGCTCGAAGGTTGACAGTCAAATACTTCTCAGGGCACGAAGACCCATCAGCGGTCGAGAATCCGGTCCACCACCCATCCGAGCACCTCCAGGAGGGAGCCCGAGCCTGTAGCGCTTCTCGACCAGGCGGTCTCGAGGGTCGGCCTTGGCTTGCCGAGAGCGGCGCGGCGCCTGGTCTCGGATTCGCCTCCGGTGCGAATCCAACGCACGACCGCATCGAGCTCGTTGGCGTCGAACCAGAGGCCATGGGGTCGGCAGCTGTCGAGGATGATGCCGCTCTTGCGACCGAAGTTCAGTCGGTGCATCAGTTTTCCGCAGACCGGGCAGGGACGATAGAGGCGAGCCTGGTCCCGCCCTCCAGGCGGAGAGGTCTCGATCGACGGCTCCAGAGGTGAGTTCAACCCGTTGGCCGCGGTCGAGCGTCGCACTCTCTCCAGCAGCACCTGGACCGTCGCCTTCGCCAACCAGAGGCCGACGCATCGAGGACACTCGAGGACCGATACGGGTGGCTCACCGAGGTCACGGCTGGTCAGGTGGACTCCGTCTGGACACACCGGGCATGGCGTCAGGCTCGGTTCTCCCGCTTTACCGGCAGGCAGCAGGGGAGTGGCGCAGTGGTGGCAGTAGCGGGCCCTGTCACTGACCCGCGCCATGCACTCTGGGCAGATCGTGTGGAGATCCCGCTCGTGAAGGGTGAAGTCGGCATCACAGAAGTGGCAGGTCGTCGATTCTTCCTGGCGGGGAGCTCCACAAGCCGAGCAGCGGACCACTGCGGCGTCGTGAGGAGAGGGTGTCGGGACCTCCAGGATCTGACTACAGAGACAGTGAAAGTGGTCTCCGGCCTCCAGGTCAACGGCATCGTACTGGCGCTTGCAGGCAGGACAGGACACGAGGAGCCGCATGCGAACAGGATGGTGCAAAGCAGGATTCGAGTCAATCGAATCCGTCAGTGGCTCCAGGAGACCTGAAATCGCCTGAAACAAATGGCGATTCCGGTACGTAGAAATGAGCGTCGGAACCAAACCAGCTACAGGAACCCTTGCCAGGCCGATGGAGGCTGACATGACAGAGCGAAACGAAGTGAACAGCAGCAGGAAAGGGAGAAGGACATGGCGCTGGCTGTCGTTGGCAGCTGCAGTTCTCCTTGTGGCCGTAGGTGCGGTGACGATGATGAATCTCAGTGCCACCCGAGCGAATGGTGCGTCGACGATCGAAGACGACGCCGAAACGACCCAGTCCGCCGAGGCGGCCGAGGATACCGGCGATAAGAAGGAAGGTGAGGAGGAGGACGATGCCAAGACTCCGATACCGGTGGAGGTGGCCTCGGTGTCGGAGGGCTCCGTTTCCGTCTACATCAGCTCCACAGCCAACCTGGTAGCCGAGAACGAGGTGAAGGTTCTCTCCGAGGTCGAGGGACGTGTCTTGACCCTGCGGGTCGAGGAAGGCGACTGGGTCAAGCACGGGCAGGTCCTGGCGACTCTCGTGCGGGACGACGAGGAGATCGAGTTCAAGAAAGCGCAGCTCAAGGAGACCAATGCCCGTGCCGCCTTCGACCGGGCCAAGGAGCTGGTGGATCGGGAGCTCATCAGTCGCGAAGAGTTCGACAAGCTGACCATCGACTACCAGATCGCTCGTCAGGAAATGGCCGAAGCCGAATGGGCGCTGAAGAAGGCCACCATCGTGGCGCCGTTCACAGGTCGGATTACAGCTCGGATGACCCAACTGGGCCAGCATGTGCGACCCGGTGATGAGCTCTTCCAGGTGACCGATTTCGACCCGCTCATCGCTCGCATCTATCTGCCGGAGCGCGATGTTCTGGGCCTCGAGGAAGGGCGGCAGGTCCAGATTCGGCTCGACGCCGCCGACGAAGTCTCTTTCGCAGGGCGGATTCGTCAGATCAGCCCCGTCGTCGACACCTCCACCGGAAACGTGAAGGTGACGATCGACGCCACCGCGCCGCCCAAGCAGGTGCGCCCCGGCCGCTTCTTGACTGTGGCTATCGTCCGCG
>JAUVRX010000005.1 GCA_030597375.1 Acidobacteriota bacterium | reverse complement strand
TAGGCTCGCTCCTGGGTCGAGGTCGGGGCGCCGTCGGCCAATGGAATTCCAAACCGGTAGGCATCGTAGGTCGACCAGCGTGGAGTCGGAATCTCGATCACCCGAGCATAGTAGAAAGCCTTTTGACCCGGCTCGAAGTCGGGGTCTGCCCACACAGTCCCCAGTTCGGATGCACCGATCGTGTTCGTCCAACTGGCGTTTCCTACGTCGACAGTGTTGCCAACCGCCGAAACCTTTCCATCCGTGCCCTTCGTGCGATCACCCGACCAGGCCACGTCGTAGACCTTCTCCTGGGTCTTGCCGCCCTTGTCGAGCCACCCCTTGACGATCTGGATGCGATCGAGGTTGGCGCCGATCGGGTCGCGCAGCGCATAAACCATGAAGGTCGGGGCCGATGATCCGGGTGTGCTGGGTGGAAGATCACCGCCCATCGGGACACCTCTCTGGTACCCGGCGAAGGCCGGCAAACGCCCCGCCAGATCCTGGGCGGAAAAATCCCAACCACCGAAAAACCGCACCATCATACGGCTTCCGGTAGTGGCGTAGACCTCCTTGCGGACCATGGCGTCGAAAAGTGCTTCGCGAGTGTTTTCGGTAGCCCAAACTCCAGCGAGTCCCGATGCCACCTGTTGCCAGGCATAGATCGTCCCGGCTTCACTCTCCATGAAGGGATGGGTCATGCGCTCCGGATTGGGTTCGTAGCCTGGATGTTTGCCGAAAAAATTGTCCTCTTCCGCCGTAGCGAGCGACGTGTGGCTGTCAGTCGAGCCGATCATGCCGAACTTGTAGGGGTTGGTACCGAGCCTGGACTCGATCGCAAGGCCCCGCTTGAGCGCTTCGCGAGCGTATTCGCCGGCCAACATCGAATCTGTCTTGGCCTCGGATACATCGAGGTTGCCGACGGCCCAGGTCTCGTAGTCGGCAAACTCATCATCTGGCGACAGAAACGGATGCGTTTCGCCATCTCCCTTGATCTGGGTGGCTTCGTACAACGGCTCCCATCTGTCGCGCTGAGTCACGTACTCGGTATCGAGAGCGGTTCCGTCCCACTGCGCCTCGAGCGGAAACATGATGCCGTTCGAGAGGTTGCCGTTGTGGGCGATCGCCAGCACATCGCCGCCGGTAGTGGCTTCGAAGGTCTCGAGCCATCGCCAGAGATCACGCGGATTTGGACTGCCCAGAGGGGCCATGGTGGTGTAGGGCACCATCTGTTCGGCCTTGCCAGCGTCATCGCGATAGATCACGACCCGATGCATGTTGTTGCCCTTGATCAGCGAGGTCCACTCGTAACCGATAAAAGCGGTAAAGGTCCCCGGGTCGTCGTACTCCTCGGCCGCATCGATCGTATCCTGCCAGGCATGTTTGTAGGGAGCCGAGTCGGGACTGTAGACCAGACCCTCGGGAAACTCACCCTGAGAGAACAGGCTGATGAGCTCGAGCGCTACCGATACTCCGTCGCCGCTCTGAACACGGTCGTACCAGTCCTGCCCCTTTGGGTCGGCGAGGATATTCGGTTTTCCGGCGATCAGATCCGGAAAAAGGCCCATGTTGTCGGAGTGATCGGCGACGACCAGAAAATCGAGGGGTCGCGACAACTTTATGGGTAGACCGGTTGAAGAGATGACCTCATCGCCACGCGCAAACTGGTACGCGTCGTTCATATCGAGCCTGTTGCCAAAGGCTCCCGCATCCATCGAATAGGAAGTGTGAAGATGAGTGTCGCCCCAGAAGACTCCGCTGGGAAAGCCCCGCTGAGCGTAGGGCGAATAGGCTCGGCCCGGGTAGGTCTTCGAAAGGGCGCTCGCCCCGTCGGGTGGAGGAGGTACCTGAGCCAGCACGGGTACCGAAAGGACCAACAACGCAGCCAGGACCACCGATCGTTGGAACTGCATGACATTCCTTTCTGAGAAAAAATCACCTACTGAATTGAGACTACAGCTTTGAAGTGAGTATAGCTTTGTTCTGTGAGCGAAGTCCGCCCGCCTCAACCCCTGCGCCCCTAGCCCGCCGGTCCATCCGAGCCGGTCTCGAGCCACCGCTCGGCATCGATGGCGGCCTTGCAGCCGGAGCCGGCGGCGCTGATTGCCTGTCTGTAGGTGGGGTCGGTGGCATCGCCACAGGCGAAAACACCTCCGAAATTGGTCCGGGTCGAGGGCTCCTGGACCTCGATATAGCCGACTTCGTTCAGTTCCAGATCGCCTCGAAAGAGCTCGGTGTTGGGCGTGTGTCCGATAGCGATGAAGACTCCTTCACAGGGGTAGTCGGACTCTTCGCCGCTCTGTGTGTCCTTCACCCTGACGCCGCGGACCTTGTCTTGCCGGCTGCCCAGGATCTCGATCACCTGCTTGTTCCAGAGCCAGTGGATCTTGTCGTTGGCCCGCGCTCGATCCTGCATGATCGGCGAGGCCCGTAGCTCGTCGCGGCGATGGATGACCGTCACCTTGCTGGCGAACTTGGTGAGGAAGACCGCCTCTTCCAAGGCGCTGTCGCCGCCACCTACGACGACGATCTCCCTGTCCTTGAAGAAGAATCCATCGCAGGTGGCACAGGCTGAAACTCCATACCCCATCAGCTCCTTCTCGGATTCCAGGCCGATCTGCTTGGCACTGGCGCCGGTGGCGATGATCAGGGCGTCAGCGAGGTAGCGGTCCGCGTCGGTTCTGATCTCGAAGGGTCGAGTGCTCAGATCGACTGCAGAGACCACCTCGAAATTGACCTCAGCACCGAAACGCTTAGCCTGGGAGCGCATCCTGTCCATCAGCTCTGGACCGAGAATCCCATCCGGAAACCCTGGGAAGTTCTCCACGTCTGTCGTGATGGTCAGTTGTCCGCCTGGTTGGCTACCCTCGAGCACGAGCGGCTGCAGATTGGCGCGGGCGGCGTAGAGGGCGGCGGTGAGGCCCGCGGGCCCCGAACCCATGACGATAACTTTGAAGTGGTTGTTGTCCGACGGTTCGCTGTTCGACATGGATCTCTGGGTCTCCTCCGCACTCGCTGTATGTCGATTCGACGGCCGGAGACTGCTGCCGGCCGAAAAGAGGAGAATCAGTATACAACCGTCGCGCCTCGGCGGGGAATCGGCTATGCTGACCGCCCCAACCGAGACGACGAGGGCGGCAAGAACGAGTCGATCGGCGCTTCACAGATCCGATCGGGAAAAGGAGACGATTCGATGTTAGCGAGTGAGAAACTAATCTCAGCCATGAACCAGCAGGTCGGCAACGAGTTCGGAGCGTCGCTCCAGTACGTGGCTATCGCCTCGTATTTCGACAGGGAAGCGCTTGGCGGCCTGGCCCGCTTCTTCTATCGGCAGGCGGACGAAGAGCGAGACCATGCCATGAAGTTCGTGCGGTTCATCGTGGATGCCGATGGATCTCTCCAGATTCCCGCCATACCAGCTCCGCAGAGTCAGTTTGCCAGTGCCGAGGAAGCCGTGAAGCTGGCGCTCGAGTGGGAAGAGGAGGTTACGCAGCAGATCTATGGCCTGGTGGATATCGCCAACGAGGACTCCAAGCACATCGCTGTCCGGTTCCTCGACTGGTTCGTCAACGAACAGTTCGAGGAGGTCAACACGATGGGGACCCTCCTACAGGTGGTGAAGCGGGCAGGCGAGGATGGGCTGCTGCATGTGGAGGAGTTTCTGGCGCGCGAGGGAGGCGTGATCCCGCCACCGGACGCAGGCATCGAGTAGCGTTCCTGTGCGAATGTGAGGGAGCCTGGGCAGAGCGCCTTCGTATGGGGTCAACTGGCAGGCGCGAGGAGACTCTCGACGATTCCCAGCACGTTGGAGACACCTCCACGAGTGAGGTTGTCCATCACAGCCCATAGTTGGTAGGACCCCGGACGCGTCGGACTGGGTCGGAGATCTGCGACGAGGATTTCTTCGCGCGCAGCCGCATCCGTGGGTCCGGGAAGCTCTCCTTCACCCGCCATCTCGATCCAGGGATTGGCTGCGAGGCAATGCCGGAGCTTTTCGAGACCCGGGTCCTGGTCGAAGCCCAGGAAGAGGCTGCACGCCAGGCAGTGAAAGACCCCGGCTTGAACGACCTGCAGGGCCACGGCGGGGTTGCCGCCCAGAATTCGTGTCAGTGGGTCGAGATGCCTGGTGTCGTCGAAGGAGAGGGGAAAGAGGTTGAAGGAGATCTGCTTGCCGAAAACCTCGGTTGGCTTGTCATCCTGCACGGCAAGAAAGGATCGGGTCTGCTCGAACAACTCGTCCAAGCCGGCCTGGCCCTGGGTCGATGCCGGCATGAGAATCTGGGCGACGGCTGCCGACGTCCCCAGGTCCTGAAGAGGCTGGAGGAGATGCGCCAGGAGAATGACCACCGGCGACGGACTGATGAAGACCGCTCCAGATCGATCCTCTGTCGAATCGATGCCAGCTACTGCTGGCGTCGCTCCATGCCAGCCGCTTTTCGGATCGACAACCAGCAGGGTCGAGTCGGCTGGCAAGCTCAGCTGAGCTGCCGTCGGATCTTCATCGCCAGGCAGGAGGATGGCGAGCCGAACCCCCTGCAGGGCCTCCACATCGCACTCCTGAACCAGGGCCGCTTCGCCAGCGAATTCGGTGACCGCTCCGACCTGGGCCGGCTCGGTTCCCAGAAGCCGAACGTCGGACCAGAGCTCTCGCCGCCGTCCCAGTGATTTCTTGATCTCGCCCCCGAGTAGCGACTGCGGATTGATGATCGCCAGGACCGTCATGATTGGATCTCTTGCCTCGGAGCCTGGTTGCCCTGATGTCTCAGACGAGGTCTGAGCAGCCGGCCGATGGAGTGCGAGGCCTTACGGCGTCCTCCGCCTGGCCACTACGGTTTCACCCTCGCGCAGGCGGTCTCCCGGGCGAACGAGAATCTCGTAGTTGTCGGGAAGCATCAGGTCGACACGGGACCCGAATTTGATCAATCCCATCAGGTCTCCCTGCTGAACCTGGTCGCCAGGTAGTAGTGGACAGACGACGCGCCGTGCGACCAGACCGGCGAGCTGCCGCACTCCGATGAGGTCACCGTTCCTCCGCCGCAGGACGATGAAGTGGTTCTCGTTGACGCTACCGGCCTCCTCCTTGAAGGCCGCCACCTTTCGCCCCGGGGTGAAACGACTCTCGACTACCTCGCCGCTGACAGGTGTGCGCTGCACGTGGACATCGAAGACAGACAAGAAAGTGACGATCCGCTGGGCATCTCCCTTGCCGTCCAGGAGAGCCGGGCTTCGATCGAGGCGAAGGATTCGGCCATTCGCCGGAGCCAGAATGCTGTCCTCGGGTGCCTCGCTGTGCCGCTTCGGGACGCGGAAGAAGAGCAATATGAGGATTGCGAGGCTACCCAGGCCGGCGGCCCAGGGTGTCTGTCCGAACAAAACCATCACCAGGGCCGCGATTCCGAGCGGCACCACGAAGGGCAGGGATTCTTTGGCGAAGGTCATTAGAAGCCGATGGGCGGGGACGGAATGCGGGCGGAGGAGTGCGAGCCGAGGGTCAAGGTAGCGTGGCTCAGACCGGCGCTTCCTCCCTCTGGCGTTGGCGCAAGATGGTCTCCATCTGATCCTTGAGAAAGAGCTTCTGGCGCTTGATCTGTTTCTCCTCCAGTTCGTCTTTCTCGGAGAGCAGTGACTTCTGGTGAAGCTCGGTGAGCCGGTGCTCAAGGTCCTGATGTTGGTCGTGAAGATTGCGGAATTCTTCGTCGGTGGTGAGCAACTCTTCCCTCAAGCTGTCAGCTGTCTTCGCCATCCACTGTGCCTCCTAGCGAGATTGAAGCCATCCCCTCGTGGTCGTGGGAGTGGCTGTTGGGTCGGTGTACAAGCACGAGACTGTTGAACCGTCGGTGTTGTCTCGAGCCGGTCGGAAGGCCCGTTCAGGCTGCATTGAACCGCCGGCAGAGCGCGCATCAGAGGTAGGGTCGATCCAGCTACAGACGCACGGCACTGTGAACGCAGAATAGCACCGGCAAAACTGGCGATCAAGACGAGGCGCCACTCGCTGAGCAGGTTGTCCTGCGACCAGGAGCCTGTCCGGGGCGATCCTCGTGTCTCATGGGGCAGATGTGGTTGGCTGTGTAGCAGACAGGGCTTGCAAGTAGAGGGGCCGCACGAGCCCGGAAGGATCCCATTGTTCTTGCTTGCGTCCCCACAGCATCAGCGCCTGGCCAGCGAGAGGCGGAGGCTCCAGAATCGCAGCCCTGAAGGCTCGGCCGGCGCGTGGCGAGATGCTGTTGACGCCAAAACCGATCACCAGATCGGCCTTCGCGGCGGCGAGCTCTTCAGCGGCGACCGTCCGTGGTTCGTCGAGGGGCTCGGGCACCTCATCGGCGCGAAAGGTCTGCACCAGCCAGCTGTGGCGAATCGACTCGACGGCAGCCAGGACGACCAGGTCTCTCTCAGGAGAGACGGAAGCGATGGTTTCAAAGGTGGTCAGGGTCGCGGCAGGAACACCAAGGGCCTGATGGAGACCGAGGCAGGTGGCGAGTCCTACTCTCAGCCCGGTGAAGCTGCCGGGGCCTCTGAGACCCAGGATGCCACCGAGATCGCTGGTACACGAGCCGACCTCTGATAGCAAGTCGTCGATCATCGGAATCAGTTCCAGCGAGGAACGTCGAATCTGGGTATACCTCTCGGCGAGGAGCTCTCCATCTCTGGCGAGAGCAGCGCTGACTATTGGTGAGCCGGCGTCAATCGCCAGGGTGATTCGGGGTTCGATGTCGGCGCTGTTCTGGGTCACGACTCGCTATACTGACGGATCATGGCGACTTCCGTCCAGCTCACTCCCATGCTTCGCCAGTATCTCGATGTGAAGGCGGATCATGAGGACGCCATCGTGCTGTACCGCATGGGAGATTTCTACGAGATGTTCTTCGAGGACGCCGAGCGGGCAGCTCCCATTCTGGAGGTCACCCTGACGGCCCGAAATCGGGGGAGCAAGAGCGAAGCACCGATGTGCGGGGTCCCCCATCATGCCCTTCAGATGTACCTGGGGAAGCTGCTTCGCGCTGGGCTGAAGGTGGCCATCTGCGACCAGGTCGAGGACCCTTCCAAGGCCAAGGGCCTGGTGAAACGGGAGGTCACCCGGGTGATCACACCTGGAACCGTGACCGACCCGGAGCTTCTGGAGGGTGCGGAGGCCAACTACCTGGCGAGCGTGGCATGGAACGACGCTCGAGGGGGCGGAGCTTTTCTGGATATCTCGACCGGTAGGTTCTTTGTGCGACGGTGGACCCGAGTGGAGGATTCACTCGATGATCTGGCCCTGCTTCGGCCACAGGAGGTCCTGCATCCGGTGTCGGGTCTTCCTCGGACTCTCATCGACTGGATGGAAGCCGAGGGCATCTGTCGAACGCCCGAGTCGGAAGAGGACTGGTTCCGTCCCGGAAGAGCCGCGGAGCTGGTTTGCCGCCAACTGGGGACTTCCACTCTGAAGGGCTTCGGGCTGGATGACGATGAGCCAGCGGTACAGGCTGCTGCTGCCGCTCTACGGTACGCGAGAGAGACACAGCAGAGCGATCTCTCGCATGTGCGGGAGTTGCGAGTCAGCGAAACCTCTGACAGCTTGGTCCTGGACGCGACGACCGTCGCGAATCTGGAGATTTTCCGAAACCTGAGGGACGGGCGTCGGCACGGATCTCTGCTCGGGGTCCTGGATCGCACCGTTTCTCCCGCGGGTGGGCGCCTGCTGCGGGAGTGGCTGAAGCGGCCCCTGCGTGATCCGGCGGAGATCAACGAGCGTCTACAGGCGGTGGCGGAGTTGCTGGAGAAATCTGCTCTGCGAGCCGAACTGAGAGGGCTTCTGGCAAAGGTGGGGGACCTGGAGCGCCTTGCCTCCAGGGCTGTGTTGGAGACCATGACCCCTCGCGAGGCGGCAACCTTGCGCTCGGGCCTCGATCGCCTGCCCGAGATCGAGGATTCCCTGTCCGAAGTAGAGGCTGCTGCCCTGCAAGAAATCGGCAGGACCGACGTCGTATCGGGCCTGGCCGCCGAGTTGAAACGTCTGGTCGAGGACAACCCCCCTGCTTCCCTGAAGGAAGGAGGAGTCATCAGGGCCGGGGTGGATGAAGAGTTGGATCGTCACCGTTCGCTGGCACAAGACAGTCGACAGCACATCCTTGCCCTGCAAGAAAGAGAGCGGCAGAGGACCGGTATCACCTCGCTGAAGATTCGCTACAACAAGGTTTTCGGCTACTACCTCGAGGTGACGAAGGCCAATCAGCACCTGGTCCCGGAGGACTACATTCGGAAACAGACCCTGGTCAACGCCGAGCGGTACGTGACACCGGAGCTGAAAGATCTCGAGGAGCAGATCCTCGCTGCCGAGGAACAGCAGCTTCGACTGGAGATCGAGCATTTCAGGAGGGTGCGAGAACTGGTGGCCAGAGAGTCTGCCCGCTTGTTGCTGGCGGCGAAGTCCGTGGCGAGACTGGATGTGCTGGCGACCTTTGCCGAGGTCGCAGCCAGGAATCGGTACACGAGGCCCGATGTCAGCGAGCTGGGTGGGGCCATTCGCATCTCGGAGGGAAGGCATCCGGTCGTAGAGAAACTGGGGAGCGAGCCGTTTGTCCCCAACGACACCGAGCTCGACAGTGAAACAGGCCAGATCGTGATTCTCACGGGGCCCAATATGGGCGGCAAGTCCACGTATCTGCGTCAGACGGCACTGATTGTGCTGATGGCTCAGACAGGCAGCTTCATACCGGCTGAATCAGCTTCGATCGGTACCGTGGACCGGATCTTCACCCGCGTGGGGGCTTCCGACGATCTGACTCGCGGGGAATCCACCTTCATGGTGGAGATGATCGAGACCGCCAGGATCCTGCATCAGGCGACGGCCAACAGCCTGGTGATTCTCGATGAAGTGGGAAGGGGGACCGCCACCTTCGATGGGCTCTCCCTCGCCTGGGCCATCGTCGAGCATCTGCATGAGCACTGCCGGCCGAAGACCGTCTTCGCCACCCACTATCACGAGCTGACAGAGCTCGCAGCAATTCTCCCCAGGGTGGTCAATCGAACGATGGCCGTCAGGGAGTGGGAAGACAAGATCGTCTTCCTCCGGCGGGTCAAGCCGGGTAGCTCTGATAAGTCCTACGGATTGCACGTCGCCCGATTGGCGGGCATTCCGGAAACCGTCATCGAGCGAGCCTCGCAGGTGCTCCAGAATCTGGAAGCCTACGAGTACGACCTGAGTGGCCAACCACGCCTGGCCAAGGGCGTGGACAGAGGCGACAGGGGGGCGGATCAGATGATGCTGTTCGCACCGGCCGAGGAGGTTGTCGGCTCCATCCTGCGAGAGGTCGATCTCGAGCGGCTTTCACCTCTGGCGGCGCTCAACCTGCTTCATTCCCTGAAAGCCAGGATGGACGGGTGACTCCTCAGAACGGGATGTCGTCGTCTTCCGGCTGAGCCGGGGCGTCAGCCAGCGGCTCAGGGCCTGCCGCTGCCCTCGTGGAGCCGCCTTCGAACTCTCCGCGACCACCCAACATCTGAAAGTTGTCGCAGACGATCTCTGTGCGGTACTTCTTCTCGCCGCTCTGCTTGTCCTCCCAGGAGCGTGTCTGCAGTCGCCCCTCGACATAGATCTGCTTACCCTTGGTCAGGTACTGTCCGGCAACCTCCGCTTGGCGGCCCCAACAGACGATGTTGTGCCACTCGGTTTGTTCCTGACGATTGCCACTTTGGTCTTTCCATTTGCGATTGGTTGCAAGGCTGAAAGTGGCCACGGGTCGGCCGGAGGGAGTCGATCGGACCTCCGGGTCGCGTCCAAGGTTGCCTACCAGGATTACTTTGTTGACCATTCGCTTGTCTCTCCTTGTCTCCGTTGAGGTCCGCTATCATAGCGCTTTCGTTGCCGCTATTGCCTGGCGGGTCAAATCTCGAGACCCGCCTATAAGGTATACGCCCCTTCGGTAGGAGACGCAAACGATGCGCCTGATCTTGCAACGAGTCAGCTCGGCTTCAGTGCGGGTCGGGGGCGAGACCCTTGCGAGGGTCCGATCGGGAATCCTGGTCCTGGTCGGGGTGGAGAAGGGTGATGGGCCGGCACAGGTTTCGAAGGCGGCGGAGAAATTGGTCCACTTGAGGATCTTCGAGGACGCCGAGGGGCGAATGAATCGAGACATCCTGGAGGTCGGAGGTGAGCTCCTGATCGTCTCGCAGTTCACGCTGGCTGGCAGTCTGGCCAAGGGTAGACGGCCCTCCTTTGGAGCTGCTGAGCTGCCGGAGAAGGCCGAGCTATTGATCGATGAGCTGGTGGAGGGTCTGCGCCAGCTCGGAGCCCCGGTGAAGACCGGCAGGTTCCGATCCAGGATGGAAGTAGAGCTGGTCAACGACGGCCCGGTGACCTTCATTCTGGACCTCCATCCCCCCAGCGACTCGGCACCCTGAAATTCTAGTCTTACCTGGTTTCTTCGCCGGGACGCGGGAGAATGACTCGATTGCGGTTTCTCGGGGCGGTCAGGACCGCGCTCTTGCGAGCAGTGACGGCCTGCGGCCCTTCAGGGAAGGATCGGCACGATATCGAGCGGTATCGGCATGAATGTGAGTCCGAGAATCAGCAGACAGATCAAGGCTACAACCTGTTGCTTGCTGTCGAGCCCTTGTCGGCCATAGAGAACGGGTGGGTGGCGAGGGCCGATGATCAAGAGGACGATGCACCAGACCCACCAGCCCGGCCAGAGGACACCCATCAGAGCCAGTAGACCGAGGAGCCACCACGACAGGGACCATTGGCGTCTTCCGAAGGCGGCGTAGAAGATGTGACCTCCGTCGAGCTGGCCGAGGGGGAGGAGGTTGAGTGCCGTGACGAAAGTGCCCACCCAGGCAGCGAGAGCGAAGGGGTGTAGATTCAAAACCGTGCCGGTGGGGAGAGGGCCATGAAACAGGCGCGTTACCACCCACATCAGCAGGGAGGTTCCAGGTTTCATGAGTAGCAGACCGCCAGGCAGGCCCCAGTCGATTTCGACAATCGATACCGGCTCGGATTTCGCGACGCCGTAGATCAGGATGGGAAGCAGCACCAGGAAACCGGCAATCGGTCCAGAGGCCCCTACCTCGAGGAGCTCCCGTCGAGTTCGGATCGGTGATCGAATGCGGATGAAGGCACCCAAAGTGCCGATGAGCAGTGGCGCCGGAATGAAATAGGGGAAGGTGCTGGGAAGGTCGTTTCGGCGGCAGGCGAAGTAGTGGCCGAGCTCATGGGCCAGGAGAATCGCCAGGGTGGGAAGAGAGAAGGCCAAGCCTATTTCGAGCAACTGACCATTGGACCAGACACTCCGGAAAGTATGGGCTGTGAGCGTCAAGAACGCTGTCAGCTGGCCGACCAGCATCGCAGGTACCAGGTCCGTAACGACGTCCGTTCTCGTCGACAGATAGAAGCCGGTTCCGAACGTAGTCGTGGTAACGAAGGTTCCCAGAAAGAGAACGATGGCAAGAAGGAGCCTGGCAAGCTCGGAGCGTCTGGCCCCGCCAGCAGGCGGGTCTTTGCCCTCGCCTCTGAGAGGTCTCGCAGGGCCGACCGACGAAAAGTCGGGCGGTGAAGATTGGATGGATCCCGAGCTCACGCTCAGAGGTTCTTCAGCTCTTTGCCGGGTTTGAAGCGAACAGTCTTTCCTGGCGAGATGGCGACTTCAACTCCGGTCTTGGGGTTCCGGCCGACACCACGCTTTCGATCCCGCACCTGGAAGACCCCGAAGCCCCGAAACTCGATCCGCTTGCCCTCGCTGAGAGCATTCTTCATGGCCTCGAAGATGGTCTCCACCGCGAGAGCAGCTTTGACTCTCGGAACATCCGAGCTTTCGGCGACGCGGGTTACCAGATCGGCTTTGATCATGTCGGTCGATTAGGGCGTCCGAGTGTAGCAACGGCCAAAATGGCTGTCAACGAAAGAGGGCACAAGGCCCGCCGCGGCTCTCATCATCGATCCGGCGCTTGACGGAGTCTCTGTTGTTTCTGCTGCAAGATGCACCTTTCGAAGGCCTGACTGGCGACGCTGGTCAGGTGGCGAATGAGCTCCAGGTCCAAGGCCTGAAGACCGAGAGGGCCACGGTCACCATAGATCAGGCTGACAAGACGATCTTGAAGGCGAAGAGGAAAAACGGCACATTCGTCGGTCAGGTCCTTGCTCCAGCAGGCCGCCAATTCTAGATGGGCCGGCATGTCGGGCAGCTTGCCGATGAAGAAACTCCCGCCTTCGCGCAGGTTCAGGAAGATGGAGGGCTCATCGAAAGAGACCCTGAACCCAGAGAAGCGCTTCTCGTCGAGGCCGGGACCGCTACCGAGCCAACCGACAACGGAGCCTTGCCGAACCTGGAAGATCAACACCCTGACAAAAAACTGGGCGAGATATTCGGTGAGAATCTGGCCGATCTCATCGGCATGGCTGGCCGCCGCGAGTTGGCCTTCCACGTCGTCGATTTCGATGATCCCGCCGACATCGTGATCGCGAGCGTACACAAAGGGCGAGATGTTGCCACCCGTCTGATCCGGCGCGGCTTCGGTGCCGAGACTGGCGAGGTCCTGCTCGGACAGGGGAATACTCTGGAGATTCGGGTCTTCGGTCACCTCCTGAGAGATTTCGGCTTCGGAGCCCGTGGTCTCCGGTTCCGACTGCAAGGTCCTGGTCGGAACCACCTGCGGGGAGGAGTCGCTGAAGTCCGCCGAATGGACGAGCCGGGAGTCAGGATGAGCTCTTGAGCTTTTCGCTGTCGGCGAACGTCGGCGCTTCTGATCCAGAAGCCTCTCCAACTTTACAAAACGCTCTGGCAGCGGCGCGTTGTAGTACTTCGCCAGGGATGCCACCAGGCGCACCTCGTTCGCAATGTGGATCTTGAGGCGCCTGCCGATGATGAAGGAGAGCTCGTCCTGCAGCCAGAGGTTGTCTACCTCGAGCATTGCAATGTCGACACGAGCACCCGAGAAGCTGAAAGGCACCGCTTGATAGCGGATCGCCAGCCTGGCTGGTAGCAACTGGATGACCTCGTCAGCGATCTCACTGAGGTCTTCGGCTGTGGCGATCGGAACACCCTGCTGCTCGGCCAGGGTACGGTTGAGAAGGCCCTCCGAGATGGCCCCCATCTCGAGCAGGCAGGAACCCAGCCTGCCGCCGATTTCCTCTTGCTTGGATATGGCCAGTCCGAGCTGCTGCTCGGTGATCCAGCCGTGCTGGAGCAGAAGGGTTCCGAGAAACTGCATACCGAAAGGTCTGATCTCCAGATCCCGAAGCGAATCGCCTAAGTTGTTGGCAGATGGCTACTTAGGCGAATCAGGCGGATTATAGGTGGGGCATGGTTGCTTGTAAAGGTAGCTGAGCGGTTGCTATCCTTCCGGCCGTGAAGCGACGATGGATGTTCCTTCTGGCTGGGTTGTTGGTGGCGTCTTCGGGTGCTGGAGAGGGCGTTGATTCGGAAGGCTCCTATCACTTTCTGGTAGGGCAGCTACTGGCCGAGGAGGGTGATTATCGAGGCGCGCTCGAGAGCTTCGAGGCTGCCATAGCCCTGACACCGAACGATGTTTACGCGCGACTCGAGCATGGTCGCCTCCTCCTGAGACTCGGAAGATCCCAGGAGGCAGTCGCTCAAGCCACAGTGGCAAGGGAGATGGCGCCAGACCTCGATGATGTGCTGCTGTTCTACTCGGAAGCGCACATGAGACTCGCGCAGGACGATCCCTCGGCGTTGGAGAAAGCGCGACAAGCACTGGAGGAGATTCGAGCCCGACAGCCGAGCAATATCGAGGCCATGGTCACTCTGGGCCAGATCTACCTGGGAGAGTCTCGCCCCGACGAAGCCGCAGCCGTATTCAGGGACCTTCTCGGCAGGAGATCGGGGAACCGGATGGTGTACTCGCTGTTGATCGATTCGCTGATGCGAGCGGGGCGTTCGGAAGAGGCTGAACAGGCGATGCAGGACGCATTGGAGCTCGACCCTGGCTTTACCAGGGCCCGTTTGAGCTTGGCGCAGGCCCAGAGTGACAGGGGGGATCACGTCAGCGCAGCGAAGACGCTGGAAGGCAGTCCCCGAGAGGTCATGGCCGATCAGGAGGTTCAGAGAAGGTTCGCATTCGAGCTCCATCAGTCCGGTCAGTACTCTCGAGCCCTCCAACGGGTCGAAGAGATGCTGGCCGAGGATCCTGGCTATTTCCCGAATCGCTATCTGCAGGCGCTCAGCCTGGCCGCTCTGGGAAGAGAGGACGAAGCCATAGCCGTCGCACGAGATTTGCTGAGAAGTCACCCGATGAACCTCGATCTGGGTATTCTCCTGGCTCGCCTACTGGAAAGCCGTCAACAGCCCGAGGCGGCCGAAGAGGCGCTGAGGGCCATGGAG
This sequence comes from Acidobacteriota bacterium, assembly GCA_030597375.1. GTDB lineage: Bacteria > Acidobacteriota > Thermoanaerobaculia > Multivoradales > JAHEKO01 > JAUVRX01. The sequence goes on along the minus strand of JAUVRX010000005.1, from coordinate 21,815 downwards.
AGGCGCCTGCGCTCGGCTGGGGAGATCGAGCACGCGAATCAGGCCCGAATCCAGCGTGGGTTGATTCTCGTGCGAGAGGCCGAGTGGGACAGTGTCGTGAAACTGTTCGAGCCCCTCATCGCACAGGAAGTTGCCCTAGGTGACGTCGGCATGGCAATGATCCTGGTGGAAGCGTTGGTCAGAACGGAGAGGCACGAGGAAGCTCTGGATGTTCTGTCCCGTATCGAGCCGGGCACACTGGCCCAACGTCGGGGATGGGCGAGACAGGCGGAGATCCTGTACGAACTGGGCCGAGACCGAGAGGCGGAAGAACTGCTTTCCCGTCTGGCTGCAGAGGGAACTATCGACGACCTGACCCTGTTGGCGGAGGTCTACCAGGCTCGAGAGCGTTACGAGGAGGCGGTTCCGGTGTTGCAGCGCGCTCTGGAGCTGGATCCGGACTCGACCAGCCTGTTGTTCTGGCTGGCTGCCGCCTACGAGCGTTCGGGTAGAAAGCCAGAGGCCGAGGCATTGCTACAGCAACTGTTGGAGGTCGATCCCGACTTCGCTCCGGCGCTGAACTACCTTGGCTACATGTGGGCGGAAGCGGGAGAAAACCTGGACGAGGCGCTGCTCCTTGTGCAGCAGGCGGTGGAGATCGAGCCTGACAACGGGGCCTTCGCCGACTCTCTGGGATGGGCACACTTTCAACTGGGTCAGTACGAGGAATCGCAAGGATTTCTCGAGCGAGCGGCCGAGTTGGTGGGGAACGATCCGGTGGTGTTCGAGCATCTGGGTGACCTCTATGTTGCTCTCGGCAGACTCGATCAGGCGCGAGAGGTCTACCAGCGTGCGCTCGATCTCGAGGCCGACAACGCCCAAGCAGTGAGAGACAAGTTGAGTCGTTTGGAACAGCCCTGAGATCGGTTGTCCAGAGGTCGGGCCTGGCTGCTTGCCCCCTCCCCGATGTTTTTCCCTAGATCAGCGTCGTTCGCCAACAGAGGGTCCGTTCGGCACCTGGGGCCGGTGGCCCTCCTGGCCATCCTGGGACTGCAATGCGCTGGCAGGTCTTCGGCGCCGGAGGTCCAACCGGAACCCGGTACGGTAGCTCGCGGATGGAACTTGCCCGACGAGTCGTTGAGGACCCAGCGCCTGTTTCGGGTTCGGTATGAGGGCCCGGAGGGGCGTGGTGGTATGAAGCTGGTTCTGAAGCTCACCTCGGAGACCGATTTTCAGGTGTTGACCAGTGACGCGTTGGGCCGCCCCCTGTGGAGCCTCCAGACCGGCGACCCGGAGACTCTGTTGATCGATCACCGCGGCAAGGAGTTCTGTGTCTCCGAGGAGATTCGCCTACCCGAGGCCGTTCTCCAGGTGATGCCTTGGCGATCCCTTCCACGCGTGCTCTTGGGCTATCTACCCATCGAGCTCGAGGTCGACGAGTGGAGCTCAGGAGGCGAGATCGACTTTCGCGGCGATGATGGTCGTCGCTGGACAGCCCGGCTCGAGGAGGGCCGTCCGATGTCGTGGATCCTATGGGAAGGAGACCGACCGCTACTCTGGTGGAGTCGGCAGGGCCAGGGCGGAGTGCTTTCGCACCGACAGGGAGTTCAATACAAGTGGCGAGAGATCGTCAGTGAGCCCCTACTGTCTCCTCCCGGCGATCTGCAGATTCCAACGGGCTACCGAGCTTTGGATTGTCATGCGCGCAACCTACCGTAGCTTCGCCAAGGTCAATCTGCATCTGGAGGTCGTGGGCCTGCGGCCTGATGGCTACCATGAGTTGCGAACGGTCTTTCAGTCGATAGACCTGTGCGACTTGGTGAGCCTGGAGCTCGGAGGCCACGGAGTCCGCTTGGAGGTGTCCGGCCATGATCTGCCCGCCGACGAGAGCAACCTCGCCCATCGGGCGGCGGCAGCCTTTCTTTCCACCTGGCCGCTGGTCGACGGTGTTCGAATCAAGCTGGAGAAGAGAATTCCCGTTGGGGGAGGTCTGGGGGGTGGCAGCAGCAACGCCGCTGCTGTCCTTCGAGGCTTGCGGGATCTGCTCGGCGTGCAGCTGGCGACCGATGCTCGGCTGCAGGAGCTGGGCCGCGATCTCGGAGCGGATGTGGCTTTCTTCTTGACCGGTGGTACAGCCCTGGGGTTGGGGAGGGGCGACGAGATCATCCGGCTGGCGGACCTGCCGGAACGCGATCTCTGGCTTGTGACTCCTGCCGTCGAGGTGTCGACGGCAGAGGTGTTCCAGGAATTCAGGGATTTGACAGCAGATCGGGAGATTTCTAGTATGGGCCCGCCCGCCTGGGACGAGGGCCTCGATTGGCAGATGGCGGCTCGCGGTTGGAATGATCTGCAGCCGCTGGTGATGCGTCGATTTCCCGAGGTGGGCCGCGTATATAATGCGCTGGTCGAGGCCGGAGCTCGAGTCGTGCGACTTTCCGGAAGTGGAGCTACCCTGTTCGCATGTTTCGAAGCTCCGGTGGGTAGTGCCGAGCTAGAAAGCAGGTTGCCGACTGACTGTCGGGTGTTGCGCACGCGTACATTGAAGCGCACCTCACTACAGCGACTCCGTGTCGTTCAGTGAAGGGGAAGATTCGATGCTAATCACCGAGGTCAAGGTATTCCCAGTCGACGAGGAGAAGCTGCGGGCTTTTGTCTCCATCGTCTTCGACAACTGTTTCATGGTGAACGATATCAAGGTCATTCAGGGTAGGGACGGACTGTTCATCAGCATGCCGAGCCGCAAGAAGCGCAATGGAAAGTTCAAGGATGTGGCCCATCCGCTCAACAATGAGACTCGGAAGATGCTCGAGGATCAGATCTTGTCAGAGTATGATCGAGCTCTGTCTGGAGAGAGATCGGACGAGGTGCGGGATAGCAGCCGCCAGACGCCTCTTGGGAAAGAAGTACTACCGGCGGCAGATCAGACAGAAGAATCCCCGGAGACGAAGAGCCTCGAGGAAGTGGCAGAGATGCACCTGCGGGATTCCTTCTGGAATTCTTGATCGGACCGATTCGGGGAGATTGTGGAGCCGACCGGGCCATCGAGGTGCTCTCTCTTTTGAGCATCTGGGTTCTGTCGAGAGCCGCGTGGTCGATGGGATGTGGGCTTTCTCATGATGGGGCGTCGCCAAGTGGTAAGGCACCAGATTTTGGATCTGGCTATCGTAGGTTCGATTCCTACCGCCCCAGCCATCCAGCCCGCATGATTCATGACCGCGCGAGTTGATTGTGGAAAGCGTCCGTCAGATCGGGTCACTCGCAGGGAGGAGCACCGGAGGCAACCTTGCGGGTTGTTGAGGAGTGACGAGCGAGGACGGCCTGAGGCGGTGGGCGGTCTCCGCCAGATGCCATGGGGCTCATGAATCATGCGGGCTAGGACAACTGCCAAGTGGGGAAAAGTGCGATGTACGGTGAGCTGAAGATCTTCGGTGGTCGAGCGCATCCCGTCCTGGTTCGGGAGATCTGTGACTATCTGGGGCTGGATCTCGGACGGGTGGAAGCCTTCAATTTCTCTGACGGTGAGATCTTCTGTCAGATCGAGGAGAATGTCCGGGGTTCGGACGCCTTCGTGATTCAGCCGGTCTGCACGCCGGTGAACGAGAACCTCATGGAGCTCTTGATTCTGCTCGACGCCCTGAAGCGCTCCTCCGCCTCCCGAGTCACGGCAGTCATCCCCTATTACGGCTATGCGCGGCAGGACAAGAAGGACAGGCCGAGGGTACCGATCACGGCCAAGCTGGTAGCCGATCTGATCTCGGCAGCCGGAGCCGAGCGGATCCTTACCATGGATCTTCACGCCGCGCAGATCCAGGGCTTCTTCGACGTTCCCGTGGATCATCTCTTCGCTGCTCCTGTTCTCCTGAAGGCCATTCGCAAGCTGGATATCCCCGATTTGATGATCATTTCCCCGGATGCTGGTGGTGTGGAACGGGCGCGGGCCATTGCCAAGCGGCTCGATGCCGGCCTGGCCATTGTGGACAAGCGACGCGTCGCTCCGAACCAGGCAAAGGTCATGCACCTCATCGGAGATGTGAGGCACCGCAATGTCCTCCTGATCGACGACATCATCGACACGGCAGGCACTCTGAAGTCGACGGTGGAGGCTCTCGAGGAGAACGGAGCCGATCGCATTCTGGCCGCCGGAATCCATGGCGTCCTTTCAGGGCCTGCCCTGGAGAGAATCCAGGAGTCTGCCCTGGAAATGGTCCTCGTCACAGACACCACGCCTCTCGAGGAGAAGTTGAACCGGTGCGACAAGCTGAAGCCGCTATCGGTGGCGCCTCTTCTGGGGGAGGCCATTCGCCGAATTCATGAAAACAGCTCCGTGAGCTCATTGTTTGTCTAGCCAGTTGGGAGTCTCTTTTTGTCATGAGCGAAATCACCCTCGAAGTTCGATCACGTGAAGAAACCGGCACCAATGCCAATCGGCGACTGCGTGCCGCAGGTCTCATCCCTGCCGTTGTCTACGGTGGGGGCTTGGACTCCGTAGCCATCCAAGTCGATCGCAAGACCCTGCATGAGCTTCTCAAGGAGGCGGGGGGCGAGAATGCGGTCTTCCTGCTGAAGATGGCCGGAACAGAGACGAAGCGCCATACAATGATCCGAGAGCTCTCCATCGATTCGATCAGTCGACAGATCATCCATATCGATTTCCTGCGGGTCCAGATGACCGAGAAGATCAATGTGCAGGTGCCGATCGAGCTCGTGGGAATCCCGGCCGGGGTCAAGAACGAAGGTGGTGTTCTCGATTTCGTCACTCGCGAAGTCGAGGTCGAATGCCTCCCAGGGGACATCCCGCAAGGCATCGAGCTCGACGTCAGCGACCTGGAACTGGGAAGCAACTACCAGGCGAGGGACCTCGAGCTGGGGGAGAATATCGAGTTGATGGTCGAGCCGGACAAGGTGATCGCGGCTGTAGCCCATAGCCGTGTGGCAGCCGAGGTCGAGGAAGCCGAGGCCGAGGCGGCGGATATCGGGCTGCTGGAGGAAGAGGAGGCCGAGCCCGAGCTCATCGGACGTGAAGAAGAGCCCGAGAGCGAGGAGGATTAGAAGAGCCGTCGGTTCGAAGCCGCTCGTGGTTGCACAGGTTTTCAGCCATCGTCCGCTACCGATCCGGCCATGAGTCAGTCAACGCCAGCACAGGCGAGCGAAGGGGTTCGACTCATCGTCGGGCTGGGAAACCCCGGCGAGCGTTACCGGCTGACGCGGCACAACCTGGGTTTCCTGGTCGTGGAGGAGTTGGCCAGGCGCCGGGGAAGTAGTTTTGACCGACTCGAGTGCAACTCGCTGGTGGCCATTGAGCCCTCACTGGTGTTGGCCCGGCCACAGACCTATATGAACCGAAGTGGGTATGCTTTGCGCTGTCTGGCGGAGAAGCGCGACTTGAAAGGCGAGGATATTCTCGTGGTCTTCGATGACGTTCAACTGGCGCTGGGGAGAGTCCGGTTTCGCAGGTCCGGCGGCCCCGGCGGCCATCGGGGCATGGAGTCGGTGATTCAGAATCTGCAGAGCGAGTCGATCCCCCGGATTCGGTTGGGTGTGGGAGACACTGAAGAAACCCTGGAGGGCGATGCCCTGGTGGACTTCGTGCTGTCACCATTTCTGGAAACGGAGCTCGGTGAAGTCGAGGATATGACCGCTCGGGCGGCCGCTGCCTGTGAGCGCTGGCTGACGGACGGTCCAGAGGCGACCATGAACGAGTTCAACCGATGACCGGGCTGGACAGGCGTCGGGAGCCGGAAGGCTCGAACCAGGGGCAGATGCGCCATCTCGGAGGAGGGATTTGAACGTGGAATTGAAAAACCTGATCTTTATCGTACCGATCTGTGGAGTCCTGGCGCTTCTGTTCGCCTGGTTTCGCAGTTCCTGGATTCGGCGACAGGACGCCGGCAACGAGAGGATGATCACGATCGCCAAGCACATCCGAGAGGGTGCCATGGCCTTCCTGGGACGTGAGTACCGGGTTCTCGCGGTCTTCGTGCTGGTCGTGGCGGTGCTCCTGTCCTGGGCCAATTTCGGCAGGGCCGAGACCTCGGCGCTGATCGGATTGTCGATGGTAGCTGGCGCTTTCTGCTCGGCGCTGGCTGGATTCTTCGGAATGAGAGTGGCCACAGCGGCCAACCTGAGGACCGCCTCTGCTGCTCGGAAGAGCTTGAACGAGGCGCTGCAGGTTGCCTTTTCGGGCGGAGCGGTCATGGGTTTCAGCGTTGTCGGTCTCGGCGTGCTGGGACTCTCCCTGCTGTTTCTGCTGTATACCGGGCTCTTTCAATCCGGCGATCCGCAAGCCGACCTGACAAGGGTTGTCACGGTGATGACCGGTTTCTCCTTCGGCGCCAGCGCCATTGCGCTGTTCGCCCGAGTGGGGGGCGGTATCTACACCAAGGCTGCCGATGTCGGCGCCGACCTCGTCGGCAAGGTGGAGGTCGGGATTCCCGAGGACGACCCGCGGAATCCAGCTGTTATTGCCGACCTTGTGGGCGATAACGTCGGCGACGTGGCCGGCATGGGAGCCGACCTTTTCGAGTCCTATGTCGGTTCGATCATCGGTACCCTGGTGCTGGGTGCCAACGCCACATTGTTGAACGGCGAGAGCTACACCCCGATGCTGGTGCTGCTCCCCATGGTCCTGGCCGGCGCCGGGGTCGTCATTTCCCTGCTCGGTACTGTTCTGGTCCGAACCAAGGAGGGCGGAGACCCAGGTAAGGCGCTGCATCGTGGGCCGCTCTTCACTTCTGCCGTCATGTTGGTTGCCATCTGGGGATTCTCCAAGTGGCTCCTGGCAGATGCCTATGTGATCGCGGGCACAGAGTTCACCGCGGCAGGTGTTTTCTGGGCGACGGTGGCCGGCCTCGGGGGTGGAGTGCTGATCGGCTTGATCACCGAGTACTACACGGCAGAGTCGAAGAAGCCGGCCCAGGAGATTGCCAAGGACAGCCTGACCGGAGCGGCGACGAACATCATCTCGGGCCTGGCGCTCGGTATGCGTTCAACGGCCATGCCGGTCGTCGTTCTGGTGGCGGCAATTCTCATCGCCCATAACCAGGCGGGTTTGTACGGCATCGCGATTGCTGCGTTGGGCATGCTCTCCACGACCGGAATTCAACTGGCTGTGGATGCTTACGGGCCCATCGCGGACAACGCCGGTGGCATCGCCGAGATGGCTCAACTGGGACCAGAGGTGATGGCTCGGACCGATAAGTTGGACGCTGTCGGCAATACCACGGCGGCGATCGGCAAGGGTTTCGCCATCGGTTCGGCGGCGTTGACTGCGCTGGCGCTGTTTGCCGCGTTTCGAATGAGTGTTGGGCTGGAGAGCATCGACCTCGCCGATCCCAAAGTCATGGGCGGTCTTCTGTTCGGAGCCATGCTGCCCTTCCTGTTTTCCTCCATGGCGATGCGGGCAGTGGGTCGGGCAGCGTTCGAGATGATCGAGGAGGTGCGTCGCCAGTTCAAGGAGATTCCAGGTCTCATGGAGGGCAAGGCCGAGGCCGACTTTACGACCTGTGTGGATATTTCGACCCGTGCTGCGATCAGGGAGATGGTCGCTCCTGGGTTGTTGGCGGTGATCGTACCGGTAGCCGTAGGATTCTGGGACACAGCGGCGCTGGCCGGAGTTCTGGCCGGAGTGACCTCTTCCGGAGTGGTTATGGCCATCTTCATGGCCAATGCCGGTGGCGCCTGGGACAACGCCAAGAAGTACATCGAGGGTGGGGCCTATGGCGGCAAGGGATCCGACGCGCACAAGGCGGCCGTGGTCGGAGACACGGTGGGAGACCCGTTCAAGGATACTGCCGGTCCGAGCTTGAATATCCTGATCAAGCTGATGTCGGTGGTGGCCCTGGTTCTGGCTCCGCTGCTCGTCTGATTTGGAGACCGGGATCCGTCGCGGGGGGGGGACCCAGCGGAATCAACCGTTGTTTTTTGCCGAGAATAGGCTAGAATCGGCGGTCAGTCGTCGTGGGGTGCCGACAAGTTCGTGCGCTCCAATCCATCAACCTCTCTGTCCCTACATAGAAGGGGACTGATCAGGCCAGAGGGAGGATTCAGCACCCATGCGTAAATACGAGTTGATGTTCGTGGCCAATCCTCGTCTTTCCGACGAGGAGGTCGTCGGACTGAGCCAGGACTTCCAGAAGATGATCACCGATGCAGGGGGAGTCATCGCCAAAGAGGAGAGCTGGGGAAAGCGGAAACTGGCGTATCCAATCGACAAGTTGAAGGAAGGGCACTACGTGTTGCTGCATGTTGAGAGTGAAGGTGGTAGTCCATTCGAACTGGCGCGGCAGAGAATGCACCAGAGTGACAGTATCCTGCGGTATCTGGTGGTCCGAACGGATGCGGGTCGCCTGAGGGAACGGGCACCTAGAGATTCGGGAACCAGTGAAGTCGAGCCGGCAGCCGAAGCATCGAAGCAGGTGGCCAGTGACAGTGAGGAGGGGCGCTAATGGCAGCCGTAGGCAGAGGGGGGTCAGGCAAGAAGAAGTTCTTCTTCAGGCGTCGCAAGGTCTGTCGGATGTGTGCCGACAAGCTCGACGTCGTGGACTACAAGGACCTCCGGTTCCTCCAGCAGTACCTGGTAGAGCGTTCCAAGATCTTGCCGCGACGCATCTCGGGTACCTGCGCCAAGCATCAGCGTGTCATCCAACAGGCCATCAAGCGGGCCCGTCACCTGGCTCTGCTGCCCTACACGTCGGACTAGGAGGGGCACCATGCGAGTGATCTTGATGCAGGACGTTCTGCATGCGGGCAAGAGGGGTGAGATCGTCAACGTCAAGCCAGGCTATGCCCGAAACTATTTGGTCCCCAAGGGACTGGCGCTGGTAGCCACGCCTGGGAACCAAAAGGTCTTCGAGCAGCAGCGGGGCAAGATCGATGCCCGACATGCCAAGGAGCAGGAAGCTGCTCAGGAGATCGCAACTTCGATTGCGAGCCTTCGACTGCGTATTGCCAAACGTGTCAGCGAGGCAGAGACTCTCTACGGGTCGGTCACGGCTAGCGAGGTCAACGAGTTGCTGCTCGAGAAGGGAGTCACCGTCGACAATCGGCGCATCGACCTCGAAGGCGGAATCAAGACGCTGGGGGATCATCAGGTCAGGATCGAGCTTCACCCCGAAGTGATTGCGGAAGTCACGGTCACTGTCGAAGCGGAAGAGTAGGGTAGATGTCGAGCCCGGAGTCGCCCAAGCCGGATCCCTCGATCGAGGATTTTGTCGGCGAACCGACACGGGATCTGTCGGCTTGGCGTTGGCTGTGGGAAGGCAATCATGCCTTTCCGGTGGTCAGCCGGCGCACGGGGCTGGCCGGTCGGGCCGAGCGACTCCTGAAACGCTTGGCGCGTTTCTTCAGGCCAGCGGTTTCGCTTCCACAGCACGATCTGTGGGTGCGTCAGCAGACTTTCAATCTGATCGTTCTGGAGAATCTCGAGTTTCTGCAACGGGCCCCGAGCGACTTCATCCGGGATCTGCGTCAAGTGCGCGACGACCTGGTCCGGGATGTCCAGAACAATCATCGTCGCATTACCTATCTCGAGGCCTTTCCGCGCGAGGTACTGACCGATTTCAACCAGCACACCGATGCTCTGTACGCTCTGATGGACCAGCGGCTGGATCGGCAGCGCAGGGAGAGCAAACACTACTGGAGCCGGTTGGGGAGTCTTCTGGCACGGGTCTCGGATTCAGAGACGGAACCCGTCAGCCGCGCCGCCCTGGAAGAGGTCTGGAAGGACCAGAGCTACCTGGAGCTCGAGGACCGGTTTCGGGGGACCCGAGAGGAGATTTCGACCCGAGCGCAGGCCTACCTCGGTTACCTGGAGGGGAAGGGGCCAATTCTGGACCTGGGCTGCGGCAGGGGCGAGATGCTCACGGTCCTCAAAGAGCACGGTATTGCGGCCCGTGGCACAGACCAGAGCGAGGAGATGGTGGCACACTGTCGCGGCCTGGAACTCGCTGCAGACCGTGGCGATCTGTTTGGCGCGCTCGAGGAGGCCTCCGAAGGGAGCCTGGGTGGAGTGCTTTCCCTGCACGTGATTGAACACCTGGCGCCGACGGATGTGGATCGCCTCGTGCGTCTGGCCTGGCGAGTCCTGGAACCGGGTGGGACCCTGATCCTGGAGACCCCGAATCCTCTTTCTCTAGTGGTCGCCGCAAGGAACTTCTGGCTCGATCCGACTCACCGCCGACCGGTTCATCCTGCCACCCTGATGCTGCAGTTCGAGCAGGCCGGCTTCGACCCGGTGGAGCGTCTGGATCTACGCCCGTTCGAGGCTGAAGATCGCCTACCCGAGATCGATCTATTCGACCTACCCGACGAGATCAAACCTGTAGCGGATCATGTCAACCGCCTACGGGACAGACTGGACGAGCTCCTGTACGGGTTTCAGGATTACGCGATGATCGGCACCAAACCTCTGGCAGCCGACTAGCCCGCGTGGTTCCTGCGGACTCACCCTCAGACCGATTCGGCTGGTTTCCCTACTCCTCGGCCCAGGATTGCTGGACGAGGGACCAGTCGGCCACATCGCCGGGCATCCGCTCACCGGCCTTGGGTAGATAGAAAGGTTGCTGCTGATACCAGGGGAGTTGGAGGATTCGAAGGCTTTTCTGATCGAATTGGCGGGCGGGCTCCGTACCGGAGACAAAAGCCTCTGAGATCAGGGACTGGGCACCAGGGCCAGGTAACAGTCCAGTGAGATAGTCGACCTGCATCTCGACAATCGTTGGTGGGCGAACGAAGGAGGCGCCTGCAGCGATCCAACCCTCATCAAGGCCGGTTTCCACGATCGACTTCCAAATCGGCAGAGCGGCGGCGGCCCCAGTCATGTTTCTGCCGATGGAGCGGTTGACGTCGTAGCCCACCCAGGTCAAGATCGTGTAGGTCGGCGTGTAGCCGACGAACCACGCATCGATGTAGTCGTCGGTGGTGCCGGTCTTGCCGGCCAGATCGAGATCGAGGCCGGAGAGGCGCGCCGCGGTCCCCCTGTCCACCACGCCCTCGAGGATGTGTCCTAGCACATAGGCGATCTCCGGTTCCATCGCCTTGTGAGCTCGAGGTCGGTGAGCTTCCAACTCCTGACCGTCCGGAGTACGAACAGCCTCGATCAGAAAGGGCTCGAGGTAGACGCCCTGATTGGCAATGGCGGAGTAGGCGCTAGCGAGCTCGAGGGGGATGAGCGATGCTGCACCGAGTGCGAGGCTCGGGTAGGGTGGCAGGTCCGAACGGATTCCGCAACGGCGGGCGAAGTCGATCGTGCGCTCGACTCCCACCATGTCCATCAGCTTGGCGGAGCAGACGTTCATGGACTTCTCCAGCGCTCGGCGCAGCGTCGTAATGCCGTAGTACTTACGGTAGAAGTTGCGTGGGGAATAGCTGGGAAGGCTGTCGGCGCCGGGGAAGACGATCGGGGCGTCAAAGATGGTGTCGGCGGCCGTGAACCCGGTCTCGAGCGCAGCTCCATAGACGAAGACCTTGAAAGCCGAACCAATCTGTCGTCGTGCTTGTGTGGCGCGATTGAAGCTGCTGCGGTTGAAATCCCAGCCGCCGACCATGGCCCGCACTGCCCCTGTAGAGGACTCCAGAACGATCGCTGCTCCCTCGAGCTCCGGCTCCTGCTCGAGGCGCACGATCTCCGGCTGTCCCTCTTCCCCGTCAACGGATTCGAGGCGAACCCAAACGACATCACCCGGCTCGAGAATTCTCCGGGGGTCTTTTTGCCCTGTCCACTTCATTCCCTCCGGGCCCAGGTGCAGGGCGCTCTCCCCGATGCGGACCACGGCGCTTCGCGAGTCGACGCTCATGACCAGAGCCTCGTACCATCTCCCCGTTAGTAGCTCGACGTCACGCCAAGACGGCAGCTCATAGCTCTCCAGATCGTCTTCCTGGACGTGATGTACCGCACCCCGCCATCCTCTACGATGGTCGAGGCGTACGAGGCCTTGCTCGAGGGCCGTCGATGCAGCCCTCTGGATGGCCGGGTCCAGGGTCGTGTCGACCTGCAGTCCCTTTTCGAGGAGTCCCTCGGCGCCGTAGGTGGATTCGAGATACCGTCGAACCTCCTCGGCGAAGTATGGAGCCTGGAGATCCTTCTTGCGGTTCGGTACGACGAGCAGCGGCAGAAGGGTAGCCTCCTGGTACTCCTCCTCGTCGATGTAGGCTTCTTCCCGCATGCGGCGCAGTACATAGTTGCGCCGGGTGACCACCAGCTCGGGATTTCTGTAGGGACTGTAGGTGCTGGGCCTTTGTGGAATTCCGGCCAGAACCGCCGCTTCGGCAAGGTCGAGGTCCTTCACGGTCTTGCCGAAGTAGGCCCGAGCAGCGGACTCCATCCCGTAGTTGCCATGCCCCATGAAGATGAGATTGCAGTACAGGGTCAAGATCTGTTGTTTGCTGAAGCTCTTTTCCAATTCGACCGCGAGAAGCGCCTCCTCTGCCTTGCGTCGCCACGTCTTCTTGGGCGTCAGGTAGAGCTGGCGAGCGAGCTGCATGGTGATCGTCGAGCCACCCATGGCCATTCTGCCCTGTCGCAGGTTCTGGGTCATGGCGCGCAACACACCCTCGGCATCGATTCCCCCATGCTGAAAGAAGTTGCTGTCCTCGGCTGCCAGCACGGCGTTCTGGAGGAGCACCGGGACTTCGCCGTCCTCGATCAAAACCCTTTTCTCCTTGGCGTAGGTGGCAAAGACCTCGCCATTGCGATCGAAAAGGCGCGTGATGACACCTGGACTGAAGTCGGCCAGCGACTCGACCTGGGGCATGTTGATGACCGAGGCGATCCCGACGCCACCGAGTATCCCGAGGACAATCGCGATGGCCGGCGGCACGATCCAACCCAGCGCCTTACGTCGTCGCCGACTTCCGGATCGGTTTCGAAGGGACGGAGAGTTCTCAGCAGGCCTCGAGGAGTTCGATCTCACGGCTGCAGATTATATTCGGCCGAGCCAATCGACGCAGAGAGGTTCGACAGTTTCCTGTCGAGCCTCGTCCTATTTGCGAGCCTCGGGAGTGCTGACTAGAATGCTCTCTGACACGCAACCTCAGCAAGGCAAGGGGAAGCTATGCAGAGCCAATCAGACCAGGGGCGGGTAGAGATGGGTGGGGAGCCCTTCTCCCCTCAGGGGCCGAGGCCCAGGTGGGCCGGGGGATCCCGCCGTGCGCTTATCGGATGTGGAGCCCTGATACTTCTGCTCGGCATCGGTTCGATGGTCTTTCTTCTCAAAGCGAAGGACATCTTTGGATGGATGATGGGTGAGCTGGAAGCGGAGATCGAGGAGTCGTTGCCAGCGAATATCACCGAGCAAGAGAGAACCGAGCTGTCAAGAGCGTTCGACGCGGCAATCGAAACCGTACAGGAGGATCGCGTCAGCCCCGAAGGTCTCCGAGATCTTCAGGGGATGTTTCGAGATGCTCTCGGCGACGAACCCAAGAGGCTCAGCCGTGAGGAGGTCCAGGAGCTGATCGAGGCTCTGGATCGTGTCTCGGGAAGGAGCGCTGGCCATGGCGTCGACCCACCCGAGGCCGGCCTTGTCGAGGTGCCTGCAGTTGACGCATCACGCCTGGTAACGAATCCGGATCAGTGAGCCCGCTCTTCCCGGCTTTGTACAATCCTGCGTATGGACAGGTTCATCCTCGAATCCCCGCTGGTTCCCCAGGGTCACCAGCCGGAGGCCATTCGACAGCTCGTGGAAGGCCTCGAGAGCGGTCTGAAGGAGCAGGTCCTGCTCGGTGTTACCGGCTCGGGGAAGACCTTCACGATGGCCAAGGTCATCGAGGAGGTCAATCGGCCTACCCTGATCCTGTCGCACAACAAGACGCTGGCGGCTCAGTTGTATCAGGAATTCAGGAGCTTCTTCCCGCACAACTCCGTGGAATATTTCGTTTCCTACTACGACTACTATCAGCCAGAAGCCTACGTGCCTCAAAGTAACACCTACATCGAAAAGGAAACGAGTATCAACGAAGAGATCGATCGATTGCGATTGAGGGCGACGAAGGTGCTGTTTGAACGTCGCGATGTCGTGATCATCTCCTCCGTGTCTTGCATTTACGGCCTCGGTTCTCCGGAGACCTTCCACGGGATGCTTCAGTTCTTCGCCCTTGGAGAGGACGACGGCATGGAGTCGGCCATGCGAAAGCTGGTCGAGATGCAGTACGAGCGGACCTCGATGGACCTCTTCCCGGGCAGTTTCAGGGCGCGAGGCGATGTGCTCGAGGTGTTTCCGGCCTACGAGGAGATGGGGTACCGGGTGGAGTACTTCGGCGACGAGATCGAGAAGATCTCACGTTTCGACCTGCTCAGGGGCGACTCTACGGAGGAACTGGACCGGATCGGCATCTTTCCGAAGACCCACTATGTGACCCCCAGGGACCAATTGGAGAAAGCTATCGAGGGGATTCAGCGCGAGCTCGGGGAGCGGTTGTCCGAGCTCGAAGCCCAGGAAAGACTGCTCGAGGCACAGCGGCTGGATCAGCGCACCCGCTTCGATCTCGAGATGCTACGCGAGATCGGTTATTGCCATGGGATCGAGAACTACTCCCGGCACCTGTCAGGCAGAAGGCCTGGAGAGGCGCCTCCAACCCTCTTGGACTACCTGCCGGACGATAGCCTCCTGATGATCGACGAGAGCCATCAGTCGATTCCGCAGGTAAGGGGTATGTACCACGGTGATCGATCTCGAAAGGAGACCCTTGTCGAGTACGGCTTCCGGCTGCCAAGTGCACTGGATAACCGCCCATTGACATTCGAGGAGTTCGACGGTCGTGAGAATCAGAGGATCTATGTGTCGGCGACACCCGGCGACTGGGAGCTGCAGCGCACGCATGGCGTAGTTGCAGAACAAGTGGTTCGTCCCACTGGCCTGCTCGATCCCGAGATCGAGGTGCGACCTGCCAGCGGCCAGGTCGATGACCTGCTGGCTGAGATCCGCCGCGTGGTAGAGGCGAGCAACAGGATCCTGGTGACGACCCTCACCAAGCGGATGGCCGAGGAGCTTACACAGTACCTGCTAGAGGTGGGCGTTCGGGTGCGCTACCTCCACAGTGATGTGGAAACTCTGGAGAGAGTCGAGATCGTGACGGATCTACGCCGCGGAGTCTTCGATGTTCTGGTGGGCATCAAC
Organism: Acidobacteriota bacterium; assembly: GCA_030597375.1. Lineage (GTDB taxonomy): Bacteria > Acidobacteriota > Thermoanaerobaculia > Multivoradales > JAHEKO01 > JAUVRX01. Next base: position 6,726 of record JAUVRX010000005.1, on the reverse strand, counting down.
CTCTTGCGTGAGGGTCTGGATCTGCCCGAGGTGGCTCTGGTGGCGGTGTTGGACGCCGACAAAGAGGGTTTCCTGCGCAGTGGGACTTCCCTGATCCAGACCGCTGGACGGGCTGCGAGAAACCTCGACGGCAGGGTGCTGTTCTATGGCGACAGGATCACCGACTCCATGCGCCGGGCGATGACCGAAACCGAACGCCGCCGGGTACTGCAGAGGGCCTATAACGAGGAGAATGGAATCGAACCTCGGAGCGTGTTGAAGGACATCCACAGTCCGCTAGTCACCATGAGCAATCTGGACTACTTCTCCCTCGGCGACCGACTACCCTCGAGCGTGGCCGAGCGCTCGGGTCTTCCCTTGAGTCAGCAGATCGCGAGCCTGGAGAAACGAATGAAGTCGGCCGCCAAAGACCTCGAGTTCGAGGAGGCTGCTGCCCTTCGTGATGAGCTCCGTGAGCTCAAGGAGCTCCAGATCTACAGTGCCTGACGAATGGTGGTTCGCTTGAGACCATGGTGAGCTCCGCTCTAGCGCAGCGGATTCGGCAGCTCCCGGACCGACCTGGCATCTACATCTTTCAGGATGCCGAGGCACGTCCGCTCTATGTCGGCAAGGCCAGCTCGCTGCGCAAGCGTACGGCCACCTATCTGTCTGGCCAGCATGAGGCGCGTATCGGGGCCATGCTCCGTGAGGCGGTCGACGTGGAGGTTGTCGTGACCGACACGGCAGCAGAGGCCCTCCTCCTGGAGAACAACTGGATCAAGAACAGGCGACCGCGCTACAACATTCTCCTGCGCGACGACAAGACCTACCCCTATGTGAAGTTGACGCTCGAAGACTATCCGAGGGTGGCCTTTACCCGTCGGATCCGACGGGACGGGGCCGAGTATTTCGGGCCCTACCTGCCCGGTGGCCTGGCGCGGCGCGCGATCAAGCTGGTGCAGAAGCTCTTCGAGATCAGGGTCTGTCGGATCGATATCGATGGCTCCTTACCCAGGCCCTGCCTCTACCACGACATGCGACGATGCCTGGGTCCTTGCGTGGATGGATTGACCACAAAAGCGGCCTACGATCAAGCGGTGGTTGCAGCGAGGCTGTTCCTGGCTGGTAGGAATGACGAGCTGCTGAAGACCTTGCGGCAGGAAATGGCCGCACAGGCAGATTCCCTGCAATTCGAACGAGCAGCACAGATCCGCGATCTGATTCACGGGATCGAATCGGTGACGCAGCAGCAAAAGCTCTCTTCCGTACGCGGAGAGGACGTCGATGTCTACGGAGTCCAAGCAACGGGGGGCGATGCTGCGATCTGCGCCTTGGTGATGAGAGGCGGACAGGTCCTCGATCGCCGAGAACTGTTCTGGGAGGGTAGGCAAGAGGTTTCGAAGGAGCTGGTGCTGTCGGAGATGCTTCCCCAGATCTACCAACGAACGACGTTCATCCCGCGCGAGATTCACTTGCCTTTTCCAATCGAAGGACAGGGAACGCTGGCCGAGTGGCTGAGCGAGAGAAAGGGCGAACGGGTCTACATCAGGCTACCGTCGCGGGGGCCGAAGGCGCAGCGTGTGGCCCTGGCCCAGAAGAACGCGGCTTTGGCGCATCGGCGGAGGTTTCGAACCGACTCGGGCGGAGGTCAGAGGGCAGCGCAGGCCCTGCAGGAGCACCTGGGGCTGCCAGAAGTGCCGCTACGAATCGAGGGCTTCGATGTGGCAACGCTCCACGGCAGCGAGACGGTGGCATCGTTGGTAGTGTGGGAGCAGGGGCGAATGAAGAAATCGGAGTATCGGAGCTTCAACATCAGGAACCAAGAGAAAGCCGATGACCTGGCGTCGATTCGGCAGGCCGTGGAGCGGCGCTACCGTAGGAGGCTCGACGAATTGGGCGCGATGCCGGATCTGATACTCATCGACGGAGGGCGCGGACAACTCAACGCGGCTCTGAGCGCTCTTGTGGAGTTGGGGGTCGAAGAGACTTCGGTCGTGGCGCTGGCCAAGGTGAACGAGGAACTGTACCTGCCGGATCGGCCGGAGGCGGTGCGGCTCCCCCGTCGCGATGCCGGCCTGCGGCTCCTCCAGCAGCTGCGCGATGAGGCTCACAGGTTCGCACTCTCTCGGCATCGAAAACGCCGCTCGAAGACAAGTCTGGCGAGTGAATTGGATGGAATCCCCGGCATCGGGCCAAGGCGACGCAAGCTGCTACTTCGACAGTTTGGCAGCGTCGGGCAGCTGAGAACGGCTCCACGGGATGAGTTGGTGAAAGCTCTCGGGCCTGTGTTGGGAGGTAGAGTCTTCGACCAATTGAGCGACGAGACGGGGCGAAGCGAAGGTTGATCAGTTCACAGAAAGGGCTGCAACCATTCGGTAGAATCAGATCACGCAAGTCCCGGACAAGTTATGTCGACCGAGCCTAGAGAGCCGTCAGAGATCCGCTTCTTCGATGCGATTCGGAGAGCCTGTCTGGAGGGGTGGACCGGTCGGCTGGGTCTGGATTCGGCAGATATTCGCGGCCAGTTGTTCTTCGTAGGTGGCGACCTCTATCTCTCTCCGGAGCATCCCTTCGAGGCGGCAGCCACGGCCTGGGCCGATTCGCAGAGGGCGATTCAGCGTCAGGCGGGGGGCAGGGTGGAGGGGAAGCAACGTGCCGTTGAGACTTCGGGATCGGGGCCTGTCCGCCAACAGGCCGTCGAAGCACGCTTGGCCACCAGACGTCTGATCGCCGAATTGACCGATCTTCTCCATCCCTGCGCCAGAGAATCCTGTCACTTCGTCGATGGCGCCGGCCAGATTCGATTGGATCTGATCGGCCCGCTCCCGACCGGCCGACTGGTCATGGAAGCGGCGGTACGAGGCGAGGATGAGAGGGGTCTGCTCCGTCAGATGGGGGGTGAGCTTTCGCGCCTGGTGGCTTCATCGGTGGACGACTCGGAGTCTCACAGATTCGATCTGGATCCAGAGGAGGCATTCCTGCTGTCGGGCCTCGAGAGGCCCCTGGCTGTTGGCGACCTCATTCAGCAGCTGAATGTGGAGAGGCGAGAGATCCTGGAGAATCTCTGCCGACTCCTTGCCGCGGGTCTGATCCGCGGGGAGTCCGCTCCGGTCGGCAGTTCGGGATCGATCTCGTTCGGCTCGGAATTGGTCCAGCGCCTGTCGGAGCGCATCGCCAAGAGCCTCGAGCAAGATCCTGTGACGCTGTCGACACCGGAGCACAGGGAGTTACTGGGGAACCTCCTCGGGAGGATGGGGGACATGACTTTTTTCGAGCTTCTCGCGGTCGGCCCTGAGAGCAGCGTCGAAGAGGTTCACCGGGCATTCACGGAGTTGGGCCGGATGGTGCACCCGATTCATGCTGAACGGTTGGCGCTGGCGGGTGGGGAAGGGGCTCTCGGGCTCCTGCTCGAGCGCGCCACCGAGGCCTACTTCACACTGAGTGACTCCGAGCGCCGGGCCGAGTATCTCCGAACGGTCGGCCCCTTGAAGAACAGCGAGACAGACTCTGCCTCTGCCGAGGAGCGCCAGGCTGAGAAGAAATCGGTGGCGCAACGAAATTTCCAGTTGGCGAGGGGCTTGGCCGATCGCCAGGAGTTTCATCCCGCGATCCAACTTCTCGAGCAGGCCGTCAAGATCGATCCGGCCAGTGAGTACCTTGCCTTGCTCGCAGAGTGTGAATCGTACAATCCGCGGTGGCTGGACCGGGCAGTTCAGAATATGGTTCGCGCTGTCGAATCGAAGCCTGGGGACGGATCCCTACGGCTGCGTCTCGGCCAGTTGCTCGAACGAAAAGGCGAGCTGAATCGCGCCCAGGAGGAGTATCGAGCGGCACTCGAACTGGGGCCTGAAGTCATTGCCGCAAAGGAGTCGTTGGATCGCCTGGGATCGGCAGCGAAACGGAGTGGCAAGAAGAGCTTCTCGCAGGTCTTGCGCTCACTTCTGGGTAGGGGCTCGAAGGACTGAGGTTTCGACAGCACCCTCGGACGATTCGTTCCTGAGGCGGTCCCCCGGAGATTGCACTGTAGAATAGAGATTGCGCCGGAGTGCTCCAGGCGATCGCCCCTCGCTCCCTCGTGGAGCCGGGGGGAGGAAAGTCCGAACTCCGACGGGCAGCATGCTCGCTAACGGCGAGGCGCGGTGACGCGACGGAAAGTGCCACAGAGAGCAGACCGCCTGACCCGATGGGAACAGGTAAGGGTGAAAGGGTGCGGTAAGAGCGCACCGCTCGTCCGGTGACGGAACGAGGCACGGTAAACCCCATGCGGAGCAAGACCAAATAGGGAGACGAGATGCGGGTCGCCCGTCCCGTTTTCGGCTGCGCCACCTCCGGGTGGAGAGTCGACGCTGTCTCCGGGTAGGTCGCACGAGGCCGACGGCAACGTCGGTCCCAGAGGAATGATTCGCAGCGCCAGGTGACTGGCTCGACAGAATTCGGCTTACGGAGCACTCCGGGGTTTTCTCTTCGAGCCCCTACCAGTGCCGGCGCTGTAGGGTCCTGTTGATGAGATATCTCTTCTCGATGTCGAAAGAAGTGATGGTGACCTTCTATGAGTCCTGAAATCGTCGTCAGTAGTCACGGGCCATCCGCCGATCGAACCCTCGAAGTCGCTGCCGGGCAGTACGTCTTCCGGGAGGGCGAGCTCGGCACTGAGATGTTCATCATCCAGCAGGGGCAGGTGGAGATTTTTCAGGTTGTTGCCGATCGAGAACGCCATCTGGCAATACTCGAGAAAGGCGACTTCTTTGGCGAGATGTCGATCCTGGAGGAGCTGCCGCGCAACGCCTGTGCGAGAGCGTCGACCTCAGCGCGGCTCATCGTCATCGACAGTGCCACTTTCGATTCGATGTTGCGAGCGAATCCGGAGATTGGTGTCCGCATCATGCGCAAGCTCTCTCGACGGGTGCGCACTACGGACGAGCTGCTACGGGAGGTGCTCGATTCGGAGGAAGAACGCCTGGATCTGGCCACCAAGCTGAGGCCTCAGGTGGTCGAAGTGGAACCTGGTCCGGGCAGTCTTGGCCATGCCGAAAGCGGTTCGGTATTCCACCTTCCCGTGAGCGGCTCGATGACCATCGGTCGGCAGGATCCGGTAACCGGCATAAGCCCGGAGCTGGACCTGACCGCTGTGGATCCGGAGCGCTCCAGTAGCCGCAGACACGCCAAGATGTACAGGGAGGGGCAAGGCTACATGTTGGTAGAGGACATCGGGGCCACCAACGGGACATTCCTCAACGGCAAGCGAATTCGCACCGGCGTTCCAGTAGAGGTGAAAGCGGGCGACCAGGTGCGCTTCGGCCTCGTGGAGCTTTCCTTCTCGTGCGATTGAGCGGCATCTCGACAGAGACTCGGCACGACATCAGAGCGGCAGAGGCCGAACATCCCCAGGCCAGAACAGACCCCGCGAATCAGGCGACCCTGGCTTCAGGCATCGATGTCCCTGGATCTTGACAGTCGTCTGACCGAACTGCGTGGCATCGGGCCAGTTCGAGCCCGATCACTGGCCGCGGCAGGTTTCCGAACGGCGCGGGATCTCCTCTATCACCTGCCCTTTCGCTACGAAGACCGTCGCCGTCTGACCTCGATCGCCGATGTCGATGAGGAGGGGATGTACTCACTGACAGCCAGATTGGGCGGTCTGAGAAAGATCCGTATTCGGCGTCGAGGCCTCTCTATGGTCAAGGGTTGGTTGGAGGACGACACCGGCAGACTGCCTGCGACGTGGTTCAATCGACCCTACCTGATGCAGCAGGCGAAGGATGGGGAAGAGTATCTTCTTCACGGTCGCGTACGTCGCCAGGGGTCTCACCTCGAGATGGCCAACGCCAGCTTGGAGCCGGCGAGTCAGGCCCTGCTCGGTGGGCGTATCGTCGCAGTGTACAGCTCGGTGGGCGGTCTCGGTCCAGCTCTTCTGCGGCGTCTTTTTCGCACGCTCTTGAACGAGTTACCGTTGAGAAGTCTGGAGGATGAGCTGCCTCTCCGACTGAGGCAGCGCTACGGCCTCGCCAAGTGGGGAGAGGCGTTGGCGGAGCTCCACCAGCCCGGAGACGCCGCCGATGTCGGCCTCCTCAACGAACGGCGAAGTGGGGCTCACCAGAGGTTGATCTATGGGGAGTTTCTGGAGCTTCAAATCGAGCTCGGCCTGTTGCGGACCTACGAGACCCGAGATCAGAAAGGTCACACATACAGGATCGGACAGTCCCTTCGGCAGGTGATGCAGGCGGTTCTACCCTTCCGACTGACTGCAGCTCAGCAACGCGTCGTCGAGCAGATCGTGGCCGACCTGGAGAGTCCCTATCCCATGCTTCGTCTCTTGCAGGGCGATGTCGGCAGCGGCAAGACGATCGTCGCGGCCTTGGCACTGGTCGCGGCCATGGAGAACGGCCTGCAGGGAGCCTTCATGGCTCCGACCGAGCTCCTGGCGGCGCAGCACTTCAGGACCTTGAAGCGCCTCCTCGGGCCTCGCGTCAGGTTGGCTCCGGTGACGGGCTCAGGTGGTCGATCCGAGGAAGTCCGCAGCGCTCTGGGGGCTGGAAGAATTCAATTGGCGGTTGGTACCCATGCCCTGATTCAGGAAGGGGTTGCCTTCGACCGGCTCGGTCTCGTGGTGGTCGATGAGCAGCACAGGTTTGGGGTAGCCCAGCGCCAGACGCTGCAGAGCAAGGGGCAGCGAGCCGACATGCTGGTGATGACGGCGACACCCATTCCCCGCTCTTTGGCTCTGACGGCCTATGGCGATCTTTCTCT
>JAUVRX010000117.1 GCA_030597375.1 Acidobacteriota bacterium | reverse complement strand
TTCTCCACTTTCTCGCCCATCACCCCCTCGATCTCCTCGCCCTGGCCTCCCACGGGGTGAGCCGCCCCGGCATTGGTGCCAGGCGACATGGCAGCCACATCCGCAGCCATGAGAAGGAAGAAGCCGGCGGAAGCCGCCTGTGAGCCACGGGGAGATACGAAGACCACCACCGGGGTCTCGGCTCCGAGCATCGCGGTGAAGATATCCCGCGTCGAGGTGAGGAGACCGCCGGGGGTCGACAACTCGATGACGAATGCCTCGGCGACCAGATCATCGGCCTCGACGAGGGACTCGACGATGAACTCGGCGGCGACGGGATGGATGATGGAATCGACCCTGACCACAACCACGACCCGCTCGGTGTCGGCGGCCGGCTCCGGTTCTGCCGCCCACAGCAGGGTTCCGACCACCAGCAAGCACACCGCCACCAACAGTCTGGTGGCGGAAGAACGGGGAGCGAAGCAGGACATTCTCATCTCAACAACTCAGTATAGCCCGCCCCTCTGGCCGTCTCAATGGGACCGGTCCGATTTCGACGATGTCAATCGCCGGAATCCAGCGGCAGTTCGACGGCGGCGTCCAACGGCAACTCGATCCGGGCCGCCGGCAGGCAGCGACGCTCGTCGCAGGGTTGGACCTCGACGGACAGCCGAGCCAATGCCGGGGAAGCGGCCCGGAGCTGACCGCGGATCTGGAGGAGGCCAGAATAGACGGGGACCGCTTCGAACGATCCCGCCAGGCGCAACCATTCGGCTTCGGGCCACCGAAGGCCCCGGATCTCCATATCCTGGCCAATCAGGTTCAAATTCGGAGAGGACTCGTCACCGCCCGGTGCGTTGACGTGCCAACCCTGCTCGATTCGAAGCTCCAGCCGGAACGGTTGCCAACCCTGCGCGTCGGCCAGGCCAATTGCCAGTATCGCCGAGATCTTCTGCAGGGATTCATCTTCCAGATCAGACGGAATTGCAGCAACTGCTCGCCGCTCGTAAGTCCCCATCTGCTGGAACCGGTGGGCAGCCACCAACAGCGTCTTGACAGTTTCCGGCCGCTGCTCGAGCACAGCCGAGAATGCACCGATCGCCTTGTCGGCCCGCTCGACCCACCTCTCCTCCCCACTCGCATCCGCCAGTTTCAAGAGATTCTGGACGGCGATTCCATTACCGCTCGGAAGTGCACCGTCGAAGATCTCCTTGCTGCGGAACGGAACTTCGTCGCTTGCGGCGGCCACGAAATAGCCCCCTATCGGATCGCCGAGTCGCCGCTCCTGCTCTTCGGCCAGAAGCACGGCTGCCGTGAGCCAGCGGCTCTCGCCAGTGGAATCATGAAGCTCCAGCAGTCCCCGGATCATGAAGGCGTAGTCGCCGAGGAAAGCTTCGACTCGTGCGACTCCTCGACGCCAGGTGTGCCGCAGGGGGGCACCGTCGGGATGCATTCTCGCCAACACGAACTCGGCCGCATCCGAAGCCCGCCTCGTCATCTCTTCATCGGGCAGCAGGCGACCGGCTACGGCCAGCCCGCAGATCGCCAGACCGTTCCAGTCGGACAGGATCTTGTCGTCGGTCACCGGCCTCTGGCGCCGACTGCGGACCCGCAGCAGCGCCGCCCTCAGCGGTTGGATCTGAGCCAGGAGATCCCCGGGCTCCACCCGCCGCCGCCGTGCTAGATCCCCCATCGTTTCGGGAAGATTCAGCACGTAGCGGTCAGTCTCGAAGAAAGGCGCTCCTGCAAACCCGAACAGCGGCGCCAGGAAGCCAAAATCCTCGTCACCCAGAGCATCCTGAAGCTCCTCCCGCCTCCAAACGTAATAGGCCCCCTCTCGGCCGTCGGTCTCTGCATCGATGGCGCTCCAGAAGGCGCCCTCCGGCGAAGTCATCTCGGTGCTGAGGAATCCAGCTGTCTGCCGCGCGACACGAGCCGCTTCCGGCTCGGCAGTGCGGCCCCACTCCCGCGCGTACACCTCGAGTAACAGACCGTTGTCATAGAGCATCTTCTCGAAGTGGGGAACCTTCCACTCCGGGTCGGTGGAGTATCGGTGAAACCCGCCAGCCAGTTGATCGAAGATGCCTCCCCGCCCCATGCTGTCCAGAGTTTGCGACAGCATCCGCCCAGCTGCAGCGTCTTCCTCCGCTACTTCCAGGAGCAACAGCAGGTTGGCCGGCGTCGGAAACTTGGGTGCGCCCCCGAACCCACCCCAACGGCTGTCGAAGTGGCGCTCCAGGTCGCGGAGCACCCTGCTCATCGGCGCCGGAGCCGACGACCCGACAGCCGGACCGCTCTGATCCGCAAGGTAGCGCTGCATGGCGTTGGCGACGCTGTCGGCCTGCTCCTCGACCTCGTGCCGCTTGTTTCGCCAGGCCTCGGCCAGAGACTCCAGGACCGTGACGAATCCAGGGCGTCCATGGACATCGCTCGGCGGAAAGTAGGTTCCGGAAAAAAAAGGCCGCAGCTCCGGCGTCAGAAATACCGAGTTGGGCCATCCCCCCTGGTGGGAGAGAATCTGCGTCGCCAGCATGTAGATCTCGTCCAGGTCCGGCCTCTCCTCCCGGTCTACCTTGATGCAGACGAAATCACGGTTCATCCTTCCGGCCACCGCCGGGTCGGAGAACGATTCCCGCTCCATCACATGACACCAGAAGCAGGTCGAGTAGCCCACCGAGAGGAAGATCGGTTTGTCTTCCCGCTTCGCCCTGGCCAGAGCTTCCTCACCCCATGGGTACCAATCCACGGGGTTGGTCTTGTGCAGCAGAAGATAGGGACTGGTTTCGGCGGCGAGCCGGTTCTCGCCTGCCTGGTCGGCGTTCATGAAGTCGAGCCGGCCTCCTGGAATCGGCGGTCCTCGCCCCTGGCGACCAGCAGAATCACCACGTTCCAGAAATTCCACCAACCGACCGTGTACCAGTTGGGCCAGACGACTACGGCAAAGTAGTTGAGGATCCCCACCAGTAGAGCCACCGTAACGGTGCTCTTGCCCCGGAACTCGGGCAGCGGAAGATGCGACACCATGAGGCCCGCCACGACCAGCAGCACCAAGGCGGCTACCGGCACCGAGATCTGGTCTCGCATGAGCACCAGCGCCATCACATAGCCGGCCCCGACCGGTGTCGGCACCCCGTTGGTCGAGCGAGCCTTGCTGTGAGCGTCGGCCGTCAGGTTGAAGCGTGCAAGACGAAGGACCCCCGTCAGGAGATAGGTCACGGCGACGAGGACTCCAATCGTCCCCAACGATTGCAGAATGGCTCGGTGGGCCAGGAAAGCAGGAGCCGCACAGAAGCTGAGCGAATCGCTGAAGCTGTCCAGCTCCTGGCCGAATCTGCTCGTGACATTCAGCCGCCGAGCCACCTTGCCGTCGAACAGGTCCAGCAGAACGGCCAGCAGCAGCAGGTAGACGGAGCGCTCGAACTGCCCCTCCGCAGCCGCCAGCATGGAGAGGAAGCCGGCGGTGATGTTGGCGGCGGTGATCAGGTTGGGAGCCAACCAACGGAGCCGGGAGTCAGGAGAGAGCATGTCCATTGCTGAGGATACCGCAACAGGGCAGCTCGAGCCGATTTTCTAGAGCTGCCGCTGCAGCCATTCTACGACCTGGGCCTCGAGGTGACCACCTTCGCCCCGATCGAGCTTCACGGAGCGAGGGAATGCCAGATGGCCACCCCGCGAGCTCCAAGCCACTCGCAGATTCCTCGGCGGTGACTCGAGGGCCTTGCCGAGACTCTCGGCGGGAACCATGGGATCCTCGGTAGCACCGACGATCAGACTCGGAACCCGCAAGCGGGAGAGCAGGGGACCCACGCTCGCCCGTCGATAGTAATCCCGAGCGTTGCGAAAACCGTAACGGGGAGCGATCACGAGGCCGTCGAACTCCACGAAGGTCCGAACCGCCGCCACCTCCTCCACCGACGGGCCGTCGGTATGGCGACGGGCCACCTCGGAGTAGATCTCGGTCAGTTGCCGCAGCAGATAGACTCGATAGGGCCAGCGAGAGGGGCTGTCCAACAACCTGGCAGTTGCCAACAGATCGATGGGAGGACAGATCGCGGCAACTGCCCTGATCGGACTGTCGTCATCCTCGGCTGCCATGCGCAGGGCGATGTGCCCACCCATGGAGTAGCCGATTACCCAGACAGCGCCATGCGACCGAGCAACCGGGCTCGTGACTGCCGCGCGGAGATCGGCCGTGAGCCCTGCATGATAGACATCCTCCCCCTGACGATCCGCACCCCTCAAGTTGAGCCGCAAGCACGAAAGGCCGGCCGCGACGCAGGCCTGGGCCCCCTGGGCCAGGTAGGAGCTTTCGGCGCAACCTCCCAGGCCGTGGAGCAGGACCACCAGGCCCTCTGCCGAATCGACCAGACTCAACTTGCCTGTCAGGCGCAGGGTCCCTCGATGGGGGTCCTCCACGACACCCTCCCAGTCCTCCGAGGGTGGTGGATTCGGCGGCTGCAGCCACCGCCGCAGATAGGCGCCCAGCGTCCAGGCGTGGCCTCGCAACGACATGGGACCGAGGACAACGGGCAGTCGACCAACTACTTCGCCGGACTCTCTACCCAGTTGGCCACGAAGATGTTGGTCTCACCTGGTTTCTTCTGATTCCGGTTGGAGGCGAAGGCGAGCCTTGAGCCGTCGGGCGAAAACATGGGGAAGCCGTCGAACCCAGGGCTGAAGGTGATCCGCTCGAGGTCACTGCCGTCGACGTCGACCGCCCAGATATCGAACTCTCGACCCTGTGGATCGCCGTAGTTGGTCGAGAAGATGATCCGTTCGCCAGAGGGGAAGAAGAACGGGGCGAACGAAGCTGCCCCCAGATCGGTGACCTGTCGGACTTCGCTGCCGTCGGCATTGGCCACGTAGATCTCCAATCTGGAGGGGCGAACCAGATTCTGCGCCAGCAGACGCCGGTAGTCCTCGAGCTCTTCACCAGGGCTCAGCCTCGAAGCCCGCCACACGATCTTGCTGCAGTCGGCTGAAAAGAACGCGCCGCCGTCGTAGCCCGGAGTATGGGTAAGCCGCTGGATATTGCCACCGTCGGCGTCCATCCGATACAGGTCGAGATCGCCGTCCCGAGTCGAGGTGAAGATGATCGAGCCGTCCCGGGCGCAGACCGTGGCCTCGGCGTCGTAGGAGCCTGAATCCGTCAGCTGTCGAAGGTCCGAACCGTCGGTCTTGGCACCGAACAGATCCATGCTGTCGTAGAGGGGCCAGACGTAGCCCTGCGAGTGGTCCGGAACGGGCGGGCACTCGGGGCCCGCAAGATGGGTCGAGGAGAACAGGACTCTCTGACCGTCTGCAGTGAAGTAAGCGCAGGTTGTCCTGCCGGTACCGGTAGAGACCAGAACCGGATCCCCTGGCCCATCGACCGCCAGCCTGAAAATCTGGTCGCAGCCGTAAGGCTCCCGTGTCGATTGGAAGATCAGCTCACTGCCGTCGGGGGACCAATAGGCCTCGGCGTTCTCGCCGCCAAAGCTCAGCTGGCGAACAACCGCCAGATGGGGTTCGCTCTGCTCGGAGGATCCGTCGGTGTCGGCACCCTCGCTGACAGCAGTCCCCAGCGCCGCCAGCAGCGGCATCGTCAGCAGAGCGCCAAGAAGGATGCGGGGACACCGCCCGGTCGGTCGAGATTCGAATCCAAACATGCTTGCCTCCTAGCCCGCAGTGTTCATCAGCCCCACGGTATCTGGCGGAGATCGCCCTACCGAACCGGTGAAGAGATCAGGAACTGCGCCAATTCTCCCGTGTGTTAGATTGCCGACCTTATCCGACTCGGGCCTCATTCGGGAGCTCACCTGCGCCGGAAGGCATCGATTCTATGAGAATTCTCGACAACATACTCGGCACCCTGGGCAACACTCCGATGGTGCGGTTGGATCGCTTCTTCCCGGGGCCCGCCTCGCTGGCTGTCAAGCTCGAGTCCTTCAATCCCGGGTCCAGTGTCAAAGACCGAATCGGCCTGGCGATGCTCGAAGCGGCAGAGGAGGCAGGCGAGTTGCGGCCGGGGGACACCATCGTGGAGCCGACTTCCGGCAACACCGGCCTCGGCCTGGCCCTGGTGGCGATCCTCAGAGGCTACCGGATGGTGTGCACGGTGACCGACAAGATCCCACAAGAGAAGATCACGTTGCTGGAAGCCTATGGAGTCGAGGTGATCCTCTGTCCCGCCGACGTCGCTCCCGAAGATCCGAGCTCCTACTACAAGACGGCGGAGCGAATCCAACAGGAGCGGGGCGCCTTCTTGCCATACCAGTACTACAACCAGGCCAACCCCGAAGCCCACTACCGAACTACGGGCCCTGAGATCTGGCAGCAGACAGAAGGCAGGATCACCCATTGGGTAGCGGGAATCGGCACCGGTGGCACGATCAGCGGAGTCGCCAAGTACCTCAAGGAGCAGAGTCCTGCGATTCGAGTCATCGGTGTGGACCCTGTCGGCAGTGTCTACCGGTACTTCAAGGAGCGAGGAGAGCTGCCTCCCAGGGACCAGATCCGCCCATACCTGATCGACGGCATCGGAGAAGATCTGCTACCCGAAAGTGTCTGGATGGACACCATCGACGAGGTCGTCACGGTCGACGACCGTAGTGCCTACAAGGCGGTGTTCGAGCTCGCCCGCTGCGAAGCCATCTTTACCGGCTCCTCTGGAGGCGCGGCTGCGGTGGCGGCACGCCAGGTCGCTGAGCCCCTGTCCGGCAAGGCCCTCGTGGTGACCCTTTTTCCCGATTCAGGGGAGCGGTACCTCTCCAAGCTGAACGACGATTGGTTGCGTCAGCAGGATCTCGTCCCCTGACCGGGCCTCGGTGCCATCGAGCTCGTGCTAGCATCGACAAGAGTGCCTCACAGGAGGCAACCCTATTACGAAGCCTGTGGACCTTGGCGACGCCCCTCTGCCTACCAGGCGGCGTCTTGCGTGATCGGAAGGAGCGGATTGTGCGTCAATTTGGCCTTCTCACCGTCGCGATCATCGTCTTCTGGGTACCCGGTGCCCAGGCGACTTCCCCACCCAATCTGAGCGAGGCTCTCAGGGTCCAGCAGGCCCAGGCTGACCAGAATCCGGGCGATCCCGGGATCTGGAACGATCTCGGCAACCTCCTGGTCCTGGCAGGATCTCTCGGCGAGGCTGAAGAAGCCTATCGCCTGTCACTCGAGATGGATCCCGACAACACCACAACGCGGTACAACCTCGCCCTCGTTCTCCTGGAGCAAGGTCACACCAAACAGGCGACGAAAGAGCTCCATCACCTGCTCGAGCTCGACCCTGATCATGGCTGGTCCCTTTACCAGCTGGGGACCATCAGCGCCTCGGTCGGACGCCGGAGGAAGGCTGTGGACTACTACACCAGGGCTCTCACCGTGAGCCCCGAGTTGGCTTCTCCAGCTGTCAATCCGCACATCGTCGAGAACCGCCACTTCACCGAGTCCCAACTACGCCTCTACCTGACCAAGGCGGAGGCGGCACAAGCGCCTCGGCTTTATCAACGGCCGGGGCAGGTGGCCAACCTCCTGGTCCCGACGTCGGTTCCGGAGCCGACGTCCACTCCGTTCGTCGAGCTGGTTACCGAACCTGTGTCTCAACCTGAGAGCCGGACTCTCACATGGCACGGGGAACCCTCCAATCAGGCGGGCGAAGCTACGCCCGAGATGCAGCCTGCGACTGGCGATGAATCCATCGGCAGGCCTCCAGCCGATCAGGAGGAGCCCGGTGTCGAGGATTCTCGCCGCCAGACCGCGCCGACGGAATCGAGTGACTCGTCCCTGGTTCTCACTGAAGAGGACCTTGTTCCGACCAACGTCGGGCAGGGCGTCGGCTACACCGGTCCAGCCGGGCAGCCTTCGTCGACTCGAACTACAGGCCGCGCGGGAGAGACCGCTTCCTACCCCAGGACGACAACCCCCAGGAGCGGTTCTCCATCGCGCCCGGCGCCGCCCCAGCGCCAAACGGTTCCTCCTCAGACCCAGGCGACTCCCAGGTCACAGTCGTTTGTGCCGACCATCGGTAGCACGGGAAGGCTGGAGTTGGAGCTGCTCGTCGAAGATGGCTCAACGGCCATCGCTCCCGGTCCGTGATCCCTCCCAGGCCGCATGATTCGGGTAGGGATGCTCTATTCCTCTCGCTGCTGCCGGGCCTGCTCTTGGCCCTCTTATCGTTCTGG
>JAUVRX010000246.1 GCA_030597375.1 Acidobacteriota bacterium | reverse complement strand
TCACCGGTGCGCTCCAGGTTGTCGATCTGATCGGGCGAGATATCCCAGTACCCGAGACGCTCGCGCGCCGAATCGGCCAAGGCACTTGCCCGTCGCCCAGCCTCGGTGCCCGAGGTGTCGAACTTCTTGGCGTACTCGATGGCGGACAGAAGCTCCCTCTCCGTTTGCACGAGCTCCGGTGAGTAGATCTCGAAGAGGGGTTGGCCCTTCTTCACGGGCTCCCCGAGGTAGTTGACATAGACCTTCTCGACCCAGCCGGAGTATTTCGTCGTCACCGTAACCATGCGCCCCTGGTCGTACTCGAGGTAGCCCACGGTGCGGATTTCCTGGTTCAGGTCGCGGCGTTCGACCATCGCGCTCTGCACGTTCATGTTCTGGATGACGACCGGGTTGATGGTCACCATCGTGCCCTCGTCGACGGCTGGGCCCGCCTCGTCTGCGTAGACCGGAACGTAGCCCATCCCCATCTCGTCCTTCGACGGGACCGGTGAAGTGATCGTCGGATTCATCGGGTTGCGGTAGAACAGGATCTCTCGCTCACCGCTCTTGCTTGGGGCACTCTGCCCCTGCGAACCCTGCCCACCGCCGCGCACCGGCACCATCGCCATGCCGCAAACAGGGCACGGGCCCGGTTCGTCTTCGAGGAGGTGGGGGTGCATGGAGCAGGTCCAGAGCTGCCTTTCCGGTTCGCCTGCAGCCATCTCGATTTCGCCGGCGTGATACCCGAGATGGGCTTGCAGCCATCCATCGACCGGATGCAAGCCCCAGGGATCGAAGAAGAGGAAATAGAAGAAAACGAAGCTGGCAGCAACCAACAGCAGGGCCCGTAATACGTTGCTGCGACGTGAACTTCCCGATTCAGTTGGTGATTTCATGACTCTGATCACTCCGTTGTTGGGTACTGCGTCAGCGGTCCAGCCAGTTCACCCTCGAGCTGCGTCAGACGGATGGCGTAGTCGGCCTGCGCCCGCGCTATCGCGGTGTCCGCATCGAAGAGAACACGTTCCGCATCGAGCAGGTCCAGGGCGTTGAAGGTTCCCGCGACATAGCCGGATTCGACCGACTGCACGGACGCTTCGGCCTGCAGGATCAAGATGTCCTCCAACAGCCGCAGCTGCTGCCAGTTCAGCGGCAGTCGCTGGATCAGATCGCCGATGCCGGACTCGATTCCGGCAAGCACATTCCTTCTTGCCTCGCGAGCGGAGAGCTCGAGCTCGCTCGCCTCTTGCAGTCCGGCCTTGAGCTTCTTTCGCCAGATCGGAATGCTGAGTCCGCCCTGGATCCCGAGAATGTCGTCGCCGTTGCCTTCTGGCGGCGACTCGATCCCTGCACGGTCTTCTCGAGGCTCGACGAAGGTGTAGGTGAGCCCGACCTTGAAGTCGGGTCGATAGTCCTTCTCTGCGAGCCTGACTCCCACCTCCGTCGCGGCGATCCGAGCGTTGGCTGCGGCGACCTCTGGGCGATCCTGCATGGCGGCATCCCGCAGCGACCCGAAATCGAGATCCATCTCTGCCAGTCTTGGCAGGCCAGCTGGGAGGATCAGTGTCGAGGCCGGCCGGTCGCGCAATTTGTTGATCTCCGCCTCCAGATCGATGCGGCGCTGATCGATGTCGAGAAAGAGGTTCTCCGTCAGGGTAATCTCCGCTTGGAGCTTGATGACATCCTGGCTGGCCCCGATGCCTGTGGCATAGCGCGCCCGCGAGATCTCCTCATGCTGCTGAAGATGATCGAGATAGTCCTGGGTGATCTCCTTGTACCGCACCAGAAAGGCGAGCTCGTAGTAGAGACGGCGTACGGTCGTCAACAGCTCCAGGCGGGTGGCCTCGACATCGAAGTGCAGAGCGCTGGCCTCGAGAAGCGCGGCCTGTTCCTTGGCATCGAACTTGCCGAGCCAGGGGAGGCTCTGGGTCAGGGTCAGTGTCAGAACCTGAGGCCCCGTACGGGTCTCTGGGCTCTTCACCCATCCCGTGCCGCCGAGTACCGGGTCGGGAAGGCCTTTGACCTGGGGTGCCCTGGCGGCGGCCGCACGCGCTCTGGCAGACGACGACGCCACAGCCGGATTTCTGGTCAACGCGTCAGACACCAGCGAGCTCAGCTCGGCATCCGACAGCGACTGAAGGATGTGGTCTGCCGGGGCATGTACCTCTACAGGAGGCGTGTCATCGACACCTCCGGACCCGGTTTCCCACTCCTGGTTCTGTTGCCCGATCAGTGGTGCCGCGAGAACCAACGCGGCCGCCAGGCATGTCTCGAGTTTCTGGTACACGATGCTCCTCCAAAGAGATCTGTGTTCGAAGATTCGCCACCCGTACGGTGCCGACTCTCCACAGTTCGCTTCAGGGGAGGATCAGAGCAGGTAAGAAGACAAGAGGGTGAAGCGTCCCAGCGAGTGCAGCTGGGATTGCAGGACTCGAGCGGCGGCGATCGCGGGTGGAGCCGGTGCGTGCGATTCGAGCACACCGACTTCGACCACCAGGGGGGCGCCGCGAAGGTCAGGCTGGCTACTCAGGGTTGCTTCGACAGGTTCCTGGCCGACCGTTGTGTCGCAGCACCCGAGCCAGGCATTGGCTCTGACATCACAGGCTCGTGAGTCCTCTTGACCGCTGTGGCAGCCCGACATTGGAGTGTCGGCGGGCTTGGACATCGGACAATCCGACATGGCGCAATTCAGCTTCTCTGAAGCCCCACAACCCCACGCCATGGGCGGGGCCAGGAGTGCCAAGAGGGCTAGAATCGCTGTGAGTCGGGTCAGGTGCCTCATGGATCAGCCTCGAAGAGCTAACCGGGCACTGTACCCGAACCGGAGCGTCGCTGTCAAACGTTCCGCATCTGGGCCGAAGCTCGAAAGGAGATCGGTCCACGGTTCTCACCGGATCGGTCGCTTTGGATGGGGGAGAGGTGATTGTCGGATTCTCGCTGTCCGGTCTGTTCGAATGCGAATCGGCTTGGCGCTGTACAATTCAGGGTCTGAGACAGCCATCTGAATCTGGAGGTTAGAGACCATGAGCCATCAGGAACGTCCGAAATTCACCTATCTCGGTCACTCGACGATCCGGTGTGACATGCCGGATGGCAGGGTGTTGCTCATCGATCCCTGGGTGCAGGGCAACCCGGCCTGCCCCGACGAGCTCGAGGAGTTCGAACGGATCGATGCCATGCTCGTCACCCATGCCCACTTCGACCACATCGGGGACGCCGTGGAGCTCGCCCAGCGCTACAAGCCGCAGATCGTGGTCGCCAACTTCGAGACCTGCCACTGGCTGGAGAGCAAAGGTGTGGAGAACACCTCGGCCATGAATATCGGCGGCGCCCAGGAAGTCCTGGGCTGCAGGGTGACGATGGTGAGGGCTGACCACTCTTGCGGCATTCTCGATGACGGTCAGATTCTCTACGGTGGCACTGCCAGTGGTTATGTCGTCAGCCTGGGCGGGGGATACACGTTCTACCATGCCGGCGACACGGGTCTTTTCTCGGACATGCAACTGATCGCGGAGATGTATCGTCCGGAGCTCGCCTTTGTGCCTATTGGCGATCTGTTCACCATGGGTCCCGAAGCCGCTGCCCGGGCCTGTCGCTTTCTCGAAGCTCGACGGGTGATCCCCATTCACTGGCAGACCTTCCCCGTCCTCACCGGCACACCCGCGGATCTGGAGGCGGCGTTGGCTGAGCTTGGCGGCCGTATCGAGGTGATCGCGCTCGAGCCGGGCCAGTCCTTCTGAGCCGAATTCGGCCGACCGGACAGCGATGCCCACGAGCACCGTCGAGGACTACCTGAAGTGCATCCTGCTCGCCGAGCAGGAAGCGCCCGACGACCCGGTCAGCACAGGTCAGATCGCTGATGCACTGGGCGTGGCTCCAGGAACGGTTACTGCGATGCTCAAGGCCTTGGCCAACAGCGGCCTGGTGAGCTACGAGCCCTATTCGGGAGGTTCGCTGACCGATCCGGGTCGTCAGCTGGCAGTTCACGTGCTGCGTCGACACCGACTGCTGGAGCTCTTCCTGGTGCGGGTCATGGGCCTCGACTGGTCCGAGGTGCACGACGAAGCCGAGCTGCTCGAGCACGCTGTCTCCGATCGCATCATCGAGCGCATGGATGCCATGCTGGGAGGTCCGAATGTGGATCCCCATGGCGACCCGATCCCGACGGCGGGTGGAGAGGTGAAGCAGCGGCAGCTCCAGAGTCTGCTCGACTGTCCGTTGCAAACCTGGTTGCGGGTCGATCGAGTCACGGACCAGACCGCCGACTTCCTGCTATTGGTGGAGACCGAACGCCTCAAGCCGGGCAGTCGTCTCAAGGTGATTCGACGCGACGAGGCAGCCGACACGATGCGGTTGGAGCGACCCGGTGCGGCAGGACTGGCACTCGGTCTGCGAGCGGCTTCCAAGATCCTGGTCTCAGAGGACCCTGAGCCCTAGCCCGCATGATTCATGACCTCGCGAGCCACTCAGGCACTAAGGGTGTAGGCATTACAGTCCACTCGATGCCGTGGGGCTCATGAATCATGCGGGCTAGGACTCACAGTCG
>JAUVRX010000097.1 GCA_030597375.1 Acidobacteriota bacterium | reverse complement strand
TTCATTCCGAGATTTCAAAAGTGGGTGGCACCTTGGAAAAACGGGTGGCACCTTTCGGCGTTGGGGGAGACGGAAAAGGGGACATGCCCGGCACGTCCCCTCTTCGAGTCATCGATGTCGGGCAGTCGGGATCACGGTGCCTCGAGATCGAAGATCACGTAGTTCTTCGCAATCCACGAGTTCCACTTCTCCGGAACCTCTTCCAGCGGGAAGATGGCCTGAACCGGACAGGCATCGATGCAAAGCCCACAATCGATGCACTCCTCGGGTTGAATGAACAGAGCCTCCCAATCATCGTTGTCGTAGATGCAGTCCACAGGGCAGACATCCACGCAGGCTTTGTCCTTCACTCCGACGCAAGGTTCCGCGATGATGTGGGTCATCGATTGAATCCTCCTCTTACTCTAGACGAGGCCATAATCGGCCCGGCCGGAGTCTATTATACTGACCCATTCGGAGCGCTCAACCGGAAATCTACAGGTCGAGTGCGGCGTCGCCGGATCTCCGAATATTCCGAGTGGCCGTTACCCTGCAGAAGGAAGGAAGACCTCACTGGGAGCTCCTGATTCCGTACGCAGTCGCGCCTCCCTGGAGGCCTCGATCCTCGCCCCTTTGACATCGCGTGAGTTGATCGTCGTCACCGGCAAGGGCGGTGTTGGCAAGAGCGCCGTGTCTGCGGCTCTGGGTCGTATCCTTGCCTCGACAGGACGGCAGACCCTGATTCTGGAGATCGATCCGCGCGAGAACGTCCACCAGATGCTGGCGGCACCTCCGTCCGATGGAGAGGTCGTCCGGGTAGCCGCCAATCTGTACCTGCAGCACCTGCAGCCACGCACCGTTCTCGACCAGCTCGTCAGGGAGCGCGTACGAATCGACTTCTTGACGAAACGGGTCCTGGAGAGCCCCGTCTATCACCACTTCACGGAGGGAGCTCCCGGTCTCAGGGAGTTGGCGGTCCTGGGGCACTCTCTGTTGCTGGTGCAAGGCAGGGTTCCGGGTGCCCCTGCCATCGACGTTGTGATCGTGGATGCCCCCGCTACCGGACATGGCGTCGCTTTGCTGAGAGCTCCGCGCCTTGTCTCGGAGGTCATTCGCCAGGGTCCAGTGGCGAGCTTGACCGAAGAAGTCGCCGAGCTCGTCGCCAGCCCGCAACGCTGCGGCGTCGTTGTTGTAACCCTGGCTGAAGAGATGCCCGTGACGGAGGCCCTGGAGCTTCGGGCTGACCTCGAGAGCGCTGTGCAGCGGCAGCCCGATCTTCTGGTGGCGAATGGCCTCTACCCGCCAGTGCCCGTAGGCGCGGCGGAAGCGACCGAAGAAGAGGGCGCGCGTCGTCTCTGGTACCGCCGTCGTGAGCTCAATGACGTAGAGCTCGAGCGGCTGGCGAGTCGATGGTCTGGGCCACGAGTGGAAGTGCCTCTCTTCCCTCTGGATCGCGGCCCGGCCCTGGTCTCGGAGATCGAGCGGAGTCTGGCGTCATGACCGAACGGGCATGGCCGCCGCTGATCATCGTCGTCGGCGCAGGAGGGGTAGGCAAGACGACGCTGGCGGCAGCTCTGGGCCTGCTTTCGGCGGAGCAGGGGGAAGAGACCCTCGTGATGACCTTCGACCCATCGCTACGGCTCAAGGATTCCCTTGGAGTGGGAGACGAGGCGAAAGATGAAGAGGTGGAGGTCACGAGCCATCTCTGGGCGAGCCTTCTGGATGCCAAGCAGACCTTCGACCGACTCGTGGCCCGCTACGCACCGGACGAGAAGGCCAGGGACCGGATCCTTCACAATCGGTACTACGAGCACCTGGCTGGCGGCCTGGCGGGGATTCTGGAGTACATGGCGGTCGAGCGCCTCTTCGAGGTGTCGAAATCAGGACGATTTCAGCGGGTGATCCTGGACACGCCGCCGACGCGGCAGGCTCTGGATTTCCTCGAAGCCCCATCGCGCATCGTCGGATTCCTGGACAGCGGAGCCCTCCGCCTGGCGCTGCGCCCCTGGTTCGATGCCGACGGCAAGCTCCGGCCGACGGCCAGGCTCGGACGACTGGGTCGACGATTCGAGTCCTATCTGGACGAGGTTGTCGGACTGGATCTCCTGCGGCAGATGGTGGAGTTCTTTCAGGCTTTCGCCCCCCTGTTCGACGGATTTCGAGAACGTGCCAGAGAGGTCGAGAGCCTCCTTCGATCTTCGAGGACACTCTTCGTGCTGGTAGCCGGGCCGGGAGAAGAGAAGATCCCGGACGCGCTCTTCTTCGCACGTCGGCTTCGAGAGACGGGTTACACGTTGGGTCCGATCGTGGTCAATCGCATGCACCCTCCGGTCGAGGATCTCCAGCCACAGTCGGACCCCGCGGAAGATGAGGTGGATGGCCTTGCCTTGTTTCAGTGGTTGGGTGAGCGCGACGCGCGTGGCTTCGAAGAGCTCGGCCAACTCGTCGGCGAAGACCATCCGCTGGTAGGACTGCCCCTGTTGGAGAACGAACCTTCCAACCTCGAGACGCTGCAGCAGCTGGCCAGGCAATTCGGTGAGCGCGTGCAGGAGTTCTAAGCTACCCCAGCCGTCCCCTTGACGGCTTCCTACCGAGCCTCGGGTTGCCGCAGCGCGGTATGCCCTTGACGGCAATGCCGCAGTGCGGTATAAATCGAGCGAACGGTCAGACCTCGAGCCGCGAGATCGCGCTCGGACACAGAGGTTTGCATCGAGCCAACGGGGAGTCGCGTCATGATTCGAGTCGTCAAGCGGTATGAGAGTCGCAAGCTGTATGACACCGAGGAAAGTCGGTATGTGTCGCTGGATGAGATCGCCGTCTGGGTTCGCGATGGCCAGGAGGTGCAGGTTATCGACAACAGGAGCTCGCAGGACGTCACGGCTCAGACGCTGACCCAGATCATCCTCGAAGAGGGCCGTAATGGCAGATCCCGCATTCCTGCCGAGGTGCTTCGAGATCTCGTGCGTTTCGGTGAGCGGACTCTGACCAGCGGCGTCGAGCACGTTCAACAGAGCATGGACCGGATGGTCAAGGCCTCGATCGATCGCCTCGGCCCCGTCCGGGAAGCCCGCGAAGAGATGACTCGACTCAGGTCGAGACTCGAGGAGTTGGAAGATTCTCTGGCTGAGCTCGAGCTCTCGGGAGTAGTGGAGGAAGCGGAGTTGAAGAGCCGGCCGCGCCAGGCTCCGGCGAAGAAGGCAAAGGCGAAAAAGACCGCTTCGGCAAAGCGGGCGAAATAGCGACCTGAAGTCGAGACAGGTCCCTTTCCCGCGCGCAGGGCAGGCAGTGATTCAGTTCATTCCAGTGATGAGGAAGAGACAGGAGATCCGCAAATGACCAAGAAGACCAAGACTGACATCCAGAACGAGGTCAGGGAGTCGGCGCAGAAGATCTGGCTGGCCGGAATCGGCGCGCTGGCCACCGCAGAAGAAGAAGGTTCCAAGCTCTTCAACTCCTTGGTGAAGAAGGGGGAGAGTTACGAGGTGCGAGGCAAGCAGCGGCTCGACGAGGTGAAGGCACGGGTCGAAGATGCCGTCGGCAAGGCCGAAGGGTCGATCGAGAAGCTGGGCGATGTTCTCGACGACAAGGTGTCGGATGCCATCCAGCGCCTCGGTGTTCCCAGTCGCAACGAGATCATCAAGTTGACCCAGCGGGTGGAAGAGTTGACCGTCAAGGTGGATCAGCTCAACGCGGCCCCCAGGAAGACCCCGGCCAAGAAGAAGGCGACGACAGCGAAAGCCAAGTAGGGGTGGAGCCGCCATGGCGAAGCCTAAGCGGGGAAATGGCCAGGCCAAATGCAGGGTCGGTCTGGCTTTGGCTGGTGGCGGGCCCGCCGGGGCGATCTATGAGCTCGGAGCCCTACGCGCCCTCGAGGAAGGTGTCGAAGGCCTGGACCTGAATAACCTCTGCGTCTACGTTGGGGTCAGCGCCGGCGCCTTCATCGCCTCCAACATCGCCAACCATCTGACGACAACCCAGATGTGTCGGGCTGTCCTGAAGTATCAGTCCGGCGACAATCCGTTCGTGCCGGAGACCTTCATGACGCCGGCCATGGGGGAGTGGTTGAGGCGTGGCGTGTCCGTGCCGAGGCTCTTTGTCGAATCGCTTTGGAAGTACGCCCGCAATCCCAGGGACCTGACCCTGGTCGAGTCGCTGATGCACCTGTCGAGGGCCCTGCCGGTCGGATTGTTCGACAACGCCCCCGTCGCCGAGTACATGGAGAGAATTCTCCGGCATCCGGGTCGGACCAACGACTTTCGGAAGCTCGACAAGAAACTGATCCTGGTGGCGGCCGATCTCGATTCGGGGCAGCCGGTTCGATTCGGCGAGCCCGGATTCGATGATGTCCCGATCTCCCTGGCAGTCCAGGCCAGCACCGCTCTTCCCGGCCTCTACCCTCCCGTGGAGATCGGGGGGCGCCACTATGTCGATGGTGTGCTGCTCAAGACCATGCACGCCTCGGTGGCTCTCGACGCCGGCGCCAGCCTCCTGTTCTGCCTGAATCCCATTGTGCCGGTGGATACGGCGCAGGCGGTGAGCGAAGGGGTGATGAAGCGCGGCAAACTCGTGAATCGTGGGCTGCCGACCGTGCTCTCCCAGGCTCTTCGGACGATCATCCGATCGCGCCTCGGCGCTGGCTTCAACAGCTACGAGAGTCGATACCCGGGGGCGGACGTCTTCCTCTTCGAGCCGCCGTCCGACGATTACCGGATGTTCTTCACCAACATCTTCGCCTTCTCTTCTCGGGTGCTCATCTGCGATCACGCCTATCGGGCCATGCGTCGCCAGATGCTCGAGCGACAAAAGACCCTGGCACCCGCGCTCGAGAAGCACGGTTTGAGGCTGCGAGTCGAGTTCCTTGGCGACGGCGACCGGACCGTCTGGAATAGCGTCGGTTGGCAGGAGAACCGAGCTCCGAGCGGGGTACTCAACCGTCTCGACACCCTACTCGACCGACTCGAGGAAGAAGTCCTACAGAGAACGACCTGAGGTGGCTAGTGGACGATACCGTCCACTAGTCCCCGCGCCGGAGCGCCAGGATGATCCCGGCTCCGATGAAGGCCGCCCAGACCGGCCAGGGGCCATTGGAGGCCGCCACGATAGCGCCGGCCACCAGACAGGACCCCGCCAGAACCGTACCCCGGATTCCAGCGAACGGGTTCTCCGGCTCCCGTTGGGTGGACTGTTCCAGGACCTTCAATCCCTCGGTGATCAGCATCGGAGCCTTGATGAGGGCATCCACCAGGTCCGGGGCGCCGCGCATCGTCTCCTGGGCGATCCGCAGGGGACTGAACTGATTGATGAAGATCCGGGTGATGTGGGGCTTCGAGACCTCGGCGACGTCGAACCCGGGCTTCAGCAGGTCGCCGACCGCCTCGAAGGTGATCATGGCCTTGACCATCAGAACCATCTCGACCGGCAAATACATACGGTACTTGGCGGCTCGACCGACAGATTCCATGATCAACTGGGCGATGGAAAAGCTCTCGAAGCTCGAGTCCCGCTGCCACCGGCGGCAGATCTCCTCGACGTCACGGCGAAAGCCCTTGCGATCGCCTTTGCGACCGGCCTCCGCGATGGAGGCCAGATAGCGAGCGGCATTCGCGGCGTCACCCATGGTCAGACAGTAGTAGTAGTAGAGCAGGGTGCGGCGCAGGTCGTCGTCGAATCGACCGACCATGCCGAGATCGATGAAACCGTCCTTGGGGCCCGGCAGGATCAGGAGATTGCCGGGATGCAGGTCGGCGTGAAAAAAACCGTCGCGGTAGAGCATGCGAATGATGGCAGCCGCGCCGATGTCGATGATCCGATCCCGTTCCTCTGAGCTCAAGGCCTGAACCGCAGGGTTGTACGGTGGTAGCCCGGGCAGGAACTCCATCACGAGAAGGTTCTCTGTCGTGAACTGTCGATAGATCTTCGGGAAGACGACCTCGGGTAGATCCTCGAAGTTGGCAGCGAAGGTCTCGGCGTTCTCGGCCTCGTTTCGAAGATCGACCTCCTTCGAGGTATAGGCGCAGAACTCGCGGATCATGCGCTTGGGCTGGTAGCGGGACAGAAAGATCTGGAGAAAGCTACCGACGATCTTCAGCAGCACCACATCCTGGCGGACGGTCTCTCGGATCCCCGGTTTTACGAGCTTGAGGACTACCGAGTCGCCGTCCCGAGTCGTGGCCCGATGAGTCTGACCAATCGACGCCGAGCCCATGGGGATCGGCTCGATCCACGAGAACATCTCATCCACAGGTCGATCCAGCTCCAGGGAAACGAGTTCGATATAGCGCTGGAACGGCAGTGCGGGCAAGCGTTCGAGCAGGTTCTTGAGCTCATCGGTAATCTCGATGGGCAGGACGTCCTCTCTCAATGCGAGAATCTGCCCGAACTTGACGTACGTGGGGCCCAAAGCCTCCAGGCGCTTCCTGAGCTGAACCGGAAAAGGCTGGCGGGCCAGTTTCCTGTTGATGAACGGGTAGGTCAGGAACGTGGTCAGCCGTAGGGTCCAGAATTTCAGTCCATGCCGCTGTCCCCGCGGCCTGCTGCGGACGTAGGCAGTGAGACCTCCGAAAGACAGCCCGAGTACGTTCCGATAGATCGTGAAGAGCCGTCGCACGAGACTCTTGTGCCGGATCTCGACGTAGAGCTCGAAATCGTGTTCAGAGGAGGCAGGCTGCACGCCCTCTGTCGCAGAGGGTTCCGGAACGTCGGTCTGGGAAGAGGGCTTGGGCATGACTCAGGATGGGCAAACCGCAACCGGCAGCGGCTCCTGCCGCGATCACCTGCTTGTCATATTGTCACATCCCCAGGCAACCGAGCGGTGAGAAAGACGCCTCAGTCCGAGGCCTCAGATGAAAGTCCCGGGCAGTGGTTCCTGTCAGTCCAGCCAGAGCGAAACCTCTCCGACTCCCACTTCGACCTCGATTCGGGCCTCTCCCGGTCCCTTGTCCCAGAAGACCTCGCTGCCGACCAGGAAGGAGCGGCGGTTGGGGACGTCCTCGGTGTCACTGAGAATCGCCGCCTCTCCGACGCCTACTTCGAGAGTGATGGCTTTGACGGCGGCAGCCGGCTGCCAGATCTTCACTTTGCCGACGCCCAGGTTGACTCGCAGATTTCGTTCCACCCCGTAGATCTTCACCTTGCCCACGCCGATTTCCAGCTCGAGGTCCGATGTGCGAGGCACGACGACGGTGCCTTCGATCTCGACTTTGGCAGACTGCCAGCGGGAGAGGCCTTGGAGCTCGACCACGAAGCGTCGGGAGGTGGAGCTCGAGACCAGATCCACATCAGCCAGGACGTCATCGCATTTCTGGTGCCACCGGCAGCGGACCACGAGATCGGCCTTGATCTGGTTTCCATCGGCCACCTCGAGCCGCAGGTCGGCGACCTGTAGCTGTAGGCGTACCTTCTGACCGGCCTCGATTTCGAACGTCTTGGTGAGCTCGCCGAAGTCGTCGGCAGCCACCCCGGAGACCATGGCCAGCAGCAACGGGATCGACAACAGCAGCCTCTTCATGAAATTCTCCTTTCCGAATGAGATCATCGTAGCGGATCTCGACACTCATACGCAGCTCCCGAGGGCCTTGTTTCAATCGCCGGGTGCCCTGGGTCGGTAGAATCGAGTGGCACGATTCGGGTAGCCTTGAAGCGGGAACGACACCATGGCCAACACGATCATCAACGGAATGCAGTGGGGTGATGAGGGCAAGGGGAAGATCGTCGATCTTCTCTGTCCGGCGTTCGATGCGGTGGTGCGGTATCAGGGCGGCGACAACGCCGGCCATACGGTCAAGTTCGAAGATCGCCACTTCGCCTTGCATCTGGTGCCGTCGGGCATTCTGCACCCGGAGACCCTCTGCGTTTTGGGTAGCGGCATGGTGATCAACCCCGACACCCTTTTCCGGGAGCTCGATGGCCTCACCGAGGCCGGCGTGGATTTCGAGGACCGCTTCTTCATCTCCAAGCGGGCGCATGTGGTACTGCCCATCTATCCGGTCCTGGACCAGGCCCGCGAGGCGGCCATGGGCAAGGCGCAGATCGGCACCACGGCCCGCGGCATCGGCCCCGCCTACGAGAGCAAGATCACTCGGTTCGGCGTCAGGATGGGGGACCTGTTGGCATCGGGGTGGGAGAGTCGCGTCGAGGATCAGGTAGAGCGCCTCGGCCGTGAAATCGTCGCGCTGGGGGGAGAAGCGCCGGTGGAGCACGAGGTCATGGCGCGGTGCCGGGATTGGGTAGAGAGGCTTCGTCCCTATCTGGCCGAGACCGAGTCGCTGCTCAACGGGTGGATCGTGGATGGCAAGAGTCTGCTTTTCGAAGGCGCCCAGGGCGCTCTTCTGGATGTGGATCACGGGACGTATCCCTACGTGACGAGCTCGAGCTCGACTGCCGGCGGCGCTTGTACGGGCAGCGGCGTGCCTCCAACGAGCATCGACGGGGTGATCGGAGTGCTCAAGGCCTACACCACCCGGGTGGGCGGTGGTCCTTTCGCTACCGAGCTCGAGGATGCCATGGGCGAGCATCTCCGCGAGCGGGGCAACGAGTTCGGCACGACGACCGGCAGGCCTCGCAGATGCGGCTGGCTCGATCTGGTGGCGGCTGGCCATGCCCGCATGCTCAGTGGTGTCGATTCGATAGCCCTGACCAAACTGGATGTCCTCGATGAGCTCGACGAGATCAGGGTCTGTGTGGGGTATCGCCTGGAGGGAGAGATCGTCAAGAGCTTCCCTCCGTCCGTGGACCTTCTCGAAAAGGTCGAGCCGGTCTACGAAAGCCTACCTGGATGGAAGCAGACCACCGTCGGGGCGCTGTTGCTCTCGGACCTTCCGCAAGCCGCACAGGACTACGTCTCGTTTATCGAAGAGTGGCTGGAGGCTGGCGTCGGAATCGTCTCCACCGGGCCGCGACGCGAAGAGACCATCGTCAGAGACGAAGAGAATCTCTCGAGACTCACCGGTGGGCGACTGTCGGACATCGTCGAGGCGGCGGCGGGTAACAAGGCCCCGGCTCGAAACTGACTTCCTGATTGTCTCTGCCCGATCGACACGTGTACGAAAAGATCTTCCAGCGCGCGGTCTTTCCTCTTCTGGACCGACTGAATCGAACCGAGATCTCGAAGGTGCTCGCCTTCCTGGGT
>JAUVRX010000204.1 GCA_030597375.1 Acidobacteriota bacterium | reverse complement strand
GGCCTGTCCCTGAATGTGCGGGATCAACTCTCCATCGGCTTCGGACAACCAGCCCACGAAGCGGCTGCCGGTGATGCTCTCCTGTCGCCACCGTTGACCCACTTCCAGCTCGCCTCGAGCGTGGAGACCGGCCATCTTGGCCGAGGTCCCGGTGCCGCAGGGTGAGCGGTCGTATTCGCCGCCCGGACAGAGCACGAAATTGCGGCTGTCCGCATCGTCTCGCGTCGGCGAGCCGAAGAGCTCCACGTGGTCGATCAAGCCTTCCTCTCCTACCAGATCGAGCTCGTCCAATCGGGCCCGGATGCGCGATGTGGATTCCAGGAGTCGATCGACATTCTCGAGCTCCAGCGACTGCCCCTCGAGATGGGTGAGGAAAAACCAGTTCCCTCCCCAGGCCACATCACCCACCAACAGGCCAAGGCCAGGCACTTCGACCTCGACGTCGAGCGAATGACACCGGGCCGGCACGTTCTGGATGGTGATCGTGCCATCGGCTCCGAGCTCCGCTGCCACCCTGCCCACCGGCGTGTCGAGACAGACTTCGCCGCTATCCAGGCGGCCCAGGTGCTCCAGGGTCCGCACCACTCCGATGAGGCCATGACCGCACATGCCGAGATAGCCGACGTTGTTGAAAAAGATCACCCCGGCCAGGGAGCCCTCCTCGACCGGCGGGGTGAGGAGCGCCCCCACCACGGCGTCATGACCCCGTGGCTCGCAGACCACGGCCCCTCTCAGATGATCGTGATGAGTCTCGAGAAACTCACGGCGAGCCTGCATCGAGTCGCCTTCGCACGGCGGCCACCCATCGACGACCAGCCGGGTCGGTTCCCCTTCGGTGTGGGAGTCCACCACCTCGATCGCTGCTGGGAAAAGACTCTCGACCATCGTGCTCCGCTTCTGCTACTGGGTTGCCTCTGCCTCACACCGCATCACGGGTGAGCTCGCTGTCGACCAGCCGCCAGATGCCGCGAACGTTCTCATCCTGCAACTCCAACGGCAGGGCGGCCGAGGGGAAGCTCTGCCAACAGACCGGCCTCGCAAACCGCTGAATGGCGGCGGTGCCGACCGAGGTGGCACGAGCGTCGGTAGTTGCCGGGTATGGGCCTCCATGATGCATGGCGGGGCTCACCTCGACACCGGTTGGAAAACCGTTGAAGATCAGCCGCCCCACCTTTCCCTGCAGAATCTCGACCAGCTCCGAATAGGTCTCGAGATCCTCGTCGGTGCCGTGGATCGTTGCCGTGAGGTGGCCCTGGAGGCTCCGTGCCACCTCCAACAGCTCCTCGCGGTCCTGGCAGACCACCGCGACTGTCGTCGGACCGTAGATCTCCTCACCCAGCCTCGGATTCTGCAGGAAGGTGACGGCATCCGTCGTGAGGAGGGTCGCCCTGGCGTCGGTTTCGGGAAGTGGCCCCGCTGCTGAAGCCTGCGCTGCGACCTCGAGCCGCTCGATCGACGAGACCTCTTCGAGGGCCCTGTCGTAGGCCGTCTTGATGGATGGGTGAACCAGTGTGCAGGCCGGCGCGTCGGCAAAAAGCTCGGCCGCTCGACTCAGCATTGCATCGGACTCTTTGCCTTCCAGGAGCACCGTCAGGCCCGGGTTCGTGCAGAACTGCCCCCCCCCGAGCGTCACGGAGCCGACCAGGCCCTGAGCGATCCGGTCTCCCCTTTCGGCGATCGCCTGCGGCAATACGAAGAGTGGATTCGACGAGCCCATCTCGGCATAGACAGGAATGGGCTCTGGCCGCCGAGCTGCCAGATCGAACAGCGCCTTGCCACCCGCGAAGGACCCAGTGAAACCAACCGCCTTGATCGCTGGATGAGACACCAGGGCCTGCCCCACCTCGTGCGAGGCTCCATGAACCATGGAGAACACTCCATCGGGCATGTTGCACTCCCGAGCTGCTGCCAGAACGGCTCGGCCCACAAGCTCTGAGACGCCGGGGTGAGCGGGATGGGCCTTGACGATCACCGGGCATCCGGCGGCCCAGGCCGATGCCGTATCACCACCCGCCACCGAGAAAGCCAGGGGGAAATTGGACGCACCGAAGACGGCTACCGGCCCCATGGGCACCAGCATCCGGCGGAGGTCCGGGCGCGGCAACGGCTCTCTGTCCGGCAGAGCCGTATCGATTCGAGCTTCCACCCAGGAGCCTTCGCGAATCAGGCCGGCAAACATTCGCAGCTGCCCCATCGTGCGCCCTCGTTCGCCGGTCAGCCGTGCCTTCGGAAGGGCAGTTTCGGCCATTCCCCGCTCGATCAGCTCATCGCCGAGCGCCAGGATCTGATCCGCTACCGCTTCGAGGAAGCCAGTTCGTTGTTCTGCTCCTCTCTTCTGGAGCTGACTTGCCGCCTCGGCAGCAAGGTGTGCAGCCGAATCGACCTCCTCGGGGGTCGCCTCCGTGAAGGTCGGATCGAGGGCCTTACCCGTGATGGGATTGAAGCCCCGAAAGATGCGCTCTCCAGCGGCGCTGGTGGAAACTCCGATCAGCTGCTTTCCGTGCAGATTCATGGCAGTGTCTCTCTGTCAGGATCCCTGTCTCGAACTGGGAGCTCTTCGCTCGTGGCGGCGAAGCCGCTTTGGGGCGATTCTGGTGCCGCACGACTCTGCGGCTGATTGTATAGACTTCTCAGGCCCTGCCGAGAGGAGATCTCCGAGAGGAACCAACAGCATGCACGTCGATTGGGAAGGCATCTACCCCGCACTCACGACCCAGTTCCACGAGGACGACTCCCTGGACATTGCCGCCACCAGGCGTCATGTGGAAGCGCTTCTCGAAGCCGGAGTCCACGGGCTGGTCATGCTGGGAACCCTGGGTGAGGGGACCTCGTTGACGACCGACGAGAAGATCGCCGTTCTGGACGCCACGGTCAAGACCAGCGCCGGCAGGGTACCGGTACTGGCGGGGATCGCCGAGCTCACCACCTCGGCCGCCTGCGACCTGGCCGCCGCCGCCGAACGAATAGGCGTCGAGGGTCTGATGGTCCTTCCGGCAGTGGCCTACAGGGCCGATCGGCGCGAAACCCTGGCACACTTGCGAAAAGTCGCAGCAGCCACAGAGCTGCCAGTGATGGTCTACAACAATCCGGTCTCCTACCACGTCGACATCACACCCGAGATGTTCGCGGAGCTGGCGGACGAAGACAGCTTCGTCGCCATCAAGGAGTCTTCTGACGACATCCGGCGGATCACCGACCTGAGAAACGAAGTCGGTGACCGCTACCAGCTGTTCTGTGGAGTCGACGATCTGGCGCTCGAAAGCCTCGTCATGGGCGCTGACGGCTGGCTGGCGGGGCTGGTCAACGCCTTTCCCCGAGAGACAGTCCGGATCTGGGAGCTGGCACTCGCCGGGGAGTTGGAGAAGGCGCGGGAGATCTACCGATGGTTCGCACCCCTTCTTCGGCTCGACACCGACGTCAAGCTGGTGCAGTACATCAAGCTGGCCGTGGCCGAGTGTGGCATGGGATCGGAAAAGGTCCGTCTTCCCAGGCTGGCACTGGAGGGTGAGGAACGGAAGAGGATCCTTTCGGTAATCCGCCGGGGTATCGAAACTCGACCCGCCCTCGGCTGACCGACTCGAGGCTATCGGTGGCCCTTGGGAGCGCCGCCAATCGCAATAGATGGAGGGAATTCCGATGCTGGCAACAGAGACTTACATTCAGCGGCGCCTTCGATTGAAGGAGGCCATGGGCTCCGGACTGATCCTGTTCCTCGGCCATGACGAAAGCCCGATGAACTATGCGGACAATCCCTACCCCTTTCGTCAGGACAGCTCCTTTCTCTACTACTTCGGCATCGATTCGCCCGGGCTCGCTGGGCTGATCGATATCGACGGCGACAGCGCCTCGCTTTTCGGCCATGACGCCACCCTGGGCGAGATCGTCTGGACCGGACCCCAGCCAACCCTCGAAGAGCTGGGTGCCCAGGTGGGTGTGTCGGAGTGCCACCCGCTTTCGGAGCTCGAGGTCCTTGTCAGCGAGGCGACCGACAGCGGGCGAACTGTCCATTTTCTGCCGCCCAATCGAGCTGCAACGATCCTGGAAGTCGAGAAGCTGCTCAAGATCCCGAGCTCGGATGTCCGGCAGTGTGTCTCGCAGGAGTTGATCCGCGCCGTCATCGAGCAGCGGCTGGTGAAATCCGACGAAGAGATCGCCGAGATCGAGAAGGCCCTCGAGATCGCCGCCGGCATGCACACCCTGGCCATGCGCATGAGCCGGCCCGGAATGCGCGAGCAGGAGGTGGTCGGGGCGATCGATGGGCTGGTGAGCAGTCAGGGCTCGGCCCTGGCCTTTCCGATCATCTTCTCGAAGCGCGGAGAGGTCCTCCACAATCACAAGCACGACAACATCCTGAAGGAGGGGGATCTGGTGATTCTCGACGCCGGCGCCAACTCCCTCACCCACTATGCCAGCGACATCACCAGATCGTTCCCGGTGGGAGCTCCCTTCAGTGATCGACAGAGACAGGTCTACGAGACCGTCCTACGGGCTGAAATGGACGCGATTGCGGCCGTCGAGCCCGAGACCAGGTTCGAGGACATTCATCTGTTGGCCAGCAGGCGTCTCGCCGAGGGCCTCCAGGAGATGGGCCTCATGAAAGGTGACCTGGAGGCGGCGGTGGCTGCAGGAGCCCATGCCCTGTTCTTCCCGCACGGCCTCGGCCACATGATGGGACTGGATGTCCACGACATGGAGGGCCTGAGCGAAGACCTGGTGGGTTACGGCGACGAGGCCAAGCGCAGCACCCAATTCGGGCGCAGCTCCTTGCGTCTGGCACGGGCCCTCAAACCCGGTTTTGTCGTCACCATCGAGCCCGGCCTCTACTTCATTCCCAGCCTCATCGACCAGTGGCGCCAGGAGAACCGGCACGCCGAGTTCATCGACTACGATCAGCTCGAAGATTGGAAGGACTTCGGCGGCGTCAGGATCGAGGACGATGTCCTGGTGACCTCCGACGGCCATCGGGTTCTGGGCGAGCCCATACCGAAGGAAATCGCGGACGTCGAGAAACTCTCGGCAACGTAACCCCCCACCCACCCTGAGGGTTGAGTCGGCCGGGCGTTCCTTCCGCCCGATCTTTGGAGCAGTGGGGCAGAGAGGCAATGGGAGATTGAAGTGGCCGGACCTGTGCCGGCCGATCTTTGAGGGCTTGGGTTCTGGCCCTGGGTCGTGGGTGGTATTGGGCCACG
>JAUVRX010000082.1 GCA_030597375.1 Acidobacteriota bacterium | reverse complement strand
CCAGATCGAGACTGACCTGGGCCGGAGCCTACTCCGGACTGTCCACGGCCCAAACGCCTACCAGTTCCAGTACCTTCCCCACGGGCAAGGCTGGAACGGTTCCCAGAAAGCCCTTGGTCGTCTTGGCAGTGAAAAGGCTGTCCACAATGGCCTCTTCGGTTGCTTCGGCAGCACCGAGGAACAGCGGGGACATCGCGCTGTTGTCGAGGACGGGTCTGTCCACCACAGGTTGCTGCGAGCCGCGGCGATTCCGGGACCCTTCATTCGCCGGCCTGGCTGACGGCTCGTTCTTCCAGGAGAGCGACACGATCCGTGTTCTAGGCGAGCGCCCTCCGGGCTGGAGTGAGCAACGGCCGCGACGTGACCGTCCACACGCCACCCTCGTCCGGCCGGGACACCAAGGCCATTCGAGGACCCAGGCCTGCGTCACGCGAGGCTGATGGGGCTGGCGGCTCCTGGCGGTGGAGCTAGTTGGAGGCGACGCCCGGCTCGAAACGCCAAAGGCCGTATCCCGCTGGATCGCCGACAACCAGCGTGAACTCGGCCGGATTGGCCTCTATCCAGTCCATTTCGGGGCCTCGAGGAAGGAGGGATGCGACGTAGGTAATCCCCGCTTCCCGCAGACGACGGAGCCAGGCGGAGCTGTCGAGTTGACTAGGCCACTCGGCCCCAGGTCGCCAGGGTGTAGGAACCCCTCCGCTACGGGTAGGTGGAACATAGAAGAGTCGGTTCTGCAGGCGGGATCCCAGAAAGAAGTAGTAGAAGCCGTTCGGAAACCTCCTTGGGCCGCCCGCGATAGCGATCCGCTCGCACTGTTCCGGATGATCGACCGCGGCCGCCAGCGGCACCCAGTAGATTGGGGGATCGTGGGCAATGCGGCTGGCAGTCAAGAGCTCGTACCGGAGACTGTTCCGATAGCTGCGTAAGGGTGCGGCCGCCAACAAGCCGGCGAGCCCGCCAGCCAGCGCCAGGCTTGTCATGGCCGCGACGGCCTTGGTCCCGAACCCGCCCGGTCGAAACCGTCGAAGCCCATCGGCAAGGTATGGAATGCCCGCAACGAGTAACATCACCGCAACGGACATAGGCCATTCTCCCGGTGAGCCGTTGACCAGCATGTTGGTCAGCACGGTTCCCACGACGCCCGCAACCACAAAGTACGCGAGCACTCTTTGGTGGGATGTTCGAAGAACCGTTGGCATTCGAGCTGCCGCAAACAGCGCGAGAACGACCAACATCGGGTAGAGGAATCGCCCGCTTTGACTTGCCAGCATCATCCTCATCGACGCATAGCTGGGGCTAAGGTACGGCGCCGCGATCGCGGCACAAAAGAGAAGGGCGACGCTTGCCGATAGAAACCGTTGCCGCATCGTGCGAATAGAAGCGACAACTCCCAGCGGGACGGCCACCGCGGCCAGCGGACCGAGACTGGCACCCGAACCGGCTCCAAACATTCTGAAGAAGGCCCTCAGTTCCTCCCCCCAGGACCAGCCGGGAGTGTCCCTCATCAAAGCCAGGGCTTCGCCAATCTCGCCGAGCGTCAGTCCCGCGATTCGTGCCGGGAAAGGGCTGAGTGGAAAACCGAGCTCTCTTGTCGAATCAACCAAGATCGGCCCGATGGCGGCAAGCAGACCCAAACCGCCGGCGACGGCTCCGAGGAGGACACCGTGCCGCTGATCTCGATTGCGTCGAACCACCGCGAGTGCGAGCACCGGGCTCATGGCGAGAAGCGGCAGCACTGTGACCTTGACCGCCTGAGCGGTTCCCCAGGCTAGAAGCCAAAGTCCGACAGCTACCGGCGCCTGCTCTTGGTCGATCGCCCGAAGCAAGAACAGCAATCCCCCCAGCAGGAGAAGATGGACTGTCGCGTCGACATAGCCGCTCCCGATCCAGAAATAGAGGCCGGGCACGGTCAGAAGGTAGGCGATCAGCAAGGGCCGAGATCTGACTGAGACAGAAAACTGCTTTGCGAGAGCGTGCAGAACTGCGGCGAGACAAAGCCAGACGGCAAGGTCCACCCATAAGTAGGCCGAATCGTCGCCGAAAGGGAGCATTGCCCAGGCTCCCAGGATTTCGCCTCCGGGCGGGAAGTGCCGGTAGTCCGCCCAATAGCCGGGAACAGCCAGATCCAGGAGGCCGCCCGACTGGACCCAAAGCCCTGCCTTGACACCGTGGTAGGTCATGGTGTCCCACCCCATGGGCGGCAAGATCAGGGCCCTGCCCACAATAGAGCCGATAAGGGCGACAAGAGCACACCTTCCGAAACGAGAAACACCGCTGCCGCTTCCATAGGCGTAGCGAGCCGCACTTTGAACGTCCTCAGCCAGGGTTGCACCGACCTGGCGAATCGTGACGCCACTCCACAGGCGGACCAGAAGTGTTGCCAAGGCGGCCAGGCCGAGTGCCACCGGCAGTCGAAAAAGATCGACAGAAGACAGGAGATGAAAACTGCAAATCGCGGCCCAGCACCCGAGCAGCGCTGCCGCTGACCATCGGACGGTACGGCCAACTCGTGGCAACAGCCTCGCCGCCGCCGCGTGTGCGCTGTAGAGCGTCGTTCCTACAAAGAAAGCCGCGGCCGCTCCTTCAGCTGCTCCCTCTAGCAACGGTCTCAGCATAGGTCGCCGATCTCGAGCCCGAGCTTGCGTGCCCGTGGGCGTGAAGGGAGCTCTGCAGCCTCGTTTTGTCCCCAGATCCCCGAGCCTGCGACCGCGAGAAGAATGAAGCTACTGACTCGGAGGACCAGGCCAATCATTGCGATCGAGGTTCTCGGCGAACAGGGCCCAGGTAGAGGTCGTACCAGTCGAGGATCTCGCGTATCACTGCGTTGAAATCGTACGGCACGTGCCCACCCTCCAGCAGGAGGTGGCGCTTGTGATTGGGTGGCACGCCGAGTAGATCGAACATCGGCTGCTGGGCCGTGTTTACCGGCAGTCCGTAGTCACTCAGCCCGTTGATCATCAGGGTTGGTGTCGTGACCCGGGAGGCGTAGTTCCACGGGTTGATCTCGGCGGGTTCGGCCAGCATGTGGGAATCGTCGAAGCCGCCGGCGATGAGAGCGACGGCCTGGAAGCGTTTCTCGATTGCTGTGTAGAGCGGCCCGTATTCGCTTCCGGAGCTCAAGCCCATGTAGGCCAACTTGTCGCTGTCGATGTCGTCCCGAGTCTCAAGATAGTCGAGCGTTCGCTGGAGGTCATTGACCTTGTGTATATAAAGGTCCCGACGGGCACGGTTGCCACCTGGTCGGTTGCCGCCTCCACCGCGTTCCAACGTTCCCTCGTAGGCGGGCCACACCAGAGCCCGGCCGCTTCGGGGTATGAAGAAGGCTGGATCAGACCACATGGCCTCGATGGAAGAGTGCAGGTAGGCCACGGAACTGGGTGAGTAGACCACGGTCTGATACGGGGGCGAAACGTCACGCGGAAGGAAGATGTGGGCCAGGACCCGTTGGTCGCCGTAGGCTGCCCTGAAGCTGACAGTCTCGCGGCGCCAGTAACGGCTGGAGTCGTCGACCGACTCGATTCGCGCCTCCAGATCTAGTGGTTCGTACTCGAAGAGGCCTCGGTAGATGGCAAAGACCTCATCGGAAACGGGTTCGACTCCGGTGAAGTCGTGGCGCTCTGCGCCCACCGGGTTCGTCAGCTCAGCGGTCGGAGGGGTGGGATACCTGGCGCACCGGAAGCCCATGTCGGGCTGACGCTCGAGAGGCGAGCGCGCGGAGTTGTCCGAGAAGGTGTAGCTGGGCTCTTCCCACGAGCCGCCCAGGAGATAGCGTCCGTCCTCGGCGCGATTCCAACACCATTCGTTGACGTTGCCGGCCATGTCGAAGTGGCCGTAGTCGCCGATGCCTCGAAGGCTTCCCACCGCAACGGAACCGTCGCTGCCGAAGTTGCTCTGGAGCAGCATGTCGCCAAAGGGTGTCCAGGGAGCGGCCAAACGCCAGTGGTAGACGGTCGGCAGACTCTTGCCGGCGAATTCAGCGTAGGCCGCCGCCTCGTACCAGCTCACTCCGCCTACGGGGTAGTCGTCTTCGCCCTCTGGATAGGTGCCGAGCGACCAGTTGGCAGGTCCGGAGCGCCCGGTCGAGTCGACGAATCGGGCCATGGCCTCTTCCCAAGACAGGTCGCCATCCTCATCCTCGAACGCGTGCTTCCAGTAGTGCCGAGTTTCGTAGCCTCCCGCAGCGACGAACTCCTTGTATTGGCGGTTGGAGACCTCGTATTCGTCCAACCAGAAGGCCGGGACTTTAACCGCTTCCTCGTTGTGGAACTTGTATTTTCCAGCCGGTACATGGAGCATGCCGGGTGGGGATTCGCCGACGGCAACGAGCTCGAACCGGAGAACGGGGAATTCAGCCGTGTGACCCGCCGACTCCAGGGTTTCGTAGCCCTCTCTTTCTACCTTCCAGCGTAGGACGTTGGCAGCTGGAACAGCCGCATCTTCGATCGGCGTCACTCCCAGAGCCTGCCATCGTGATGCCTCGTCTGCGTAATCCCGGTAGAAGACCTCGGCACCTGGAGGGTCTGTGATCACGTGAACGGAGTTGCTGGCTCGGGCCATCAACTCTCGCCGCACCGGATCGTCGGGGAGCAAGCTCTCGGTCTCCTGTGCCAGCAGGAAGCCTTCGACGTAGCGACCTTCGTCGAGGTGACGCTCGATCTCGGGCAGGGTTTCCTGTCGCGCCTCTTCGAGCCGTGAGTTGCGCATCCAGAGCCAGGCAGCCGCACCGAGGAGTACGACCAGAGGAACAGTCCAAAGGACGGCGCGGACCTTGGACCGAGACTGCGGCGCGCCGGGCCCTCCTGCTACGAATCTCTGTGTCGCGGCCTGGAGTGCTGTCAGGAGGTCTTCGGTCGAGTCGAATCGAGCCTCGGGGTCCTTCTCGAGGCAGCGCAAGACGACCGCGTCCAGGACCTTCGGAATCTCAGGGCGGAGCTTCCGCGGAGGGCTCGGATCAGCGGTCAGGATCGCGGCCTGGACGGACGCCCGCGATTCCCCGACAAAGGGCCGCGAACCGGTCAGCATCTCGTAGAGGATCGCTCCGATGGCGAAGAGATCGGCCCGTACGTCGACTGGTTTGCCCTCGGCCTGTTCCGGTGCCATGTAGGCTGGGGTACCGAGGATTCGTCCTTCTTCCGTCAGCAGCGCCGTAGGCAGCTCCGAGCCCGAGAGTGAATCATCGTCGAGACCCCGCAGCTTGGCGAGGCCGAAATCGAGGACCTTGAGCCGACCGTCGGCTGTCAGCATGATGTTGGCGGGCTTGAGATCTCGGTGGACGATTCCCTGTTTGTGGGCTGCCGCGACACCTTCGACCAACTGCAAGGCCAGTGTCGAGAACCGCGACATCGGCAGGCCACCTTCCGGAATCGCTTCATCCAGCGTTTCACCCGCCACCAGTTCCATGGTGAGAAACGGAATGCCATCGGCTTTCTCGACGGAGAAGAGGGTGACGATATTCGGATGGCTGAGGGCCGCGACCGCCTTCGCCTCACGTTCGAAACGCTCGAGGCGCTCGGAATCCGCGGCCAGATCCTGGGGAATTACCTTGAGAGCGACGTCGCGGTCGAGCGTCAGATCGCGGGCCCGGTACACCTCGCCCATACCGCCCGCACCGAGCTTCTCAGTGATCTTGTAGTGTCCGAGGGTCTTGCCGATCATGAGTCGGTCCGTTTCTTCCAGTCTGGTCGAGAGATCCAGGTCATTCTACAGGCCGTGATCCTTTCCATGACAACTTCCCACCACCGATCTGAATCGGTCTGCGTGATACTTCCGTGAAAGTTGCTGGTTATGATTGCCGGCAGCCATGCGCAAGAGAGTGCTCATCGTCGAGGATGACCAGGACATCGCCCATCTGGTCGCACTCCATCTGAAGGACATCGACTGCGAATCCGAGACCGTCGCGGATGGAAGGGCGGGTCTGGAGCGGGCTCGAGACGGAGGTCACGACCTGATCATCCTGGACCTCATGCTGCCTGGCATCGATGGTCTCGAGATCTGCCGTCAGATCCGCTCCCGATCCGACTACACGCCGATCCTCATGCTCACCGCTCGGACTTCCGAGTTCGATCGGGTTCTGGGCCTGGAGCTCGGTGCCGACGACTACCTGACGAAGCCCTTCAGTATTCTCGAGCTCGTGGCGAGGGTCAAAGCCCTGTTTCGGAGAATGGAGGCTCTGGGCTCCCAGGAGGTCCTCGCCGCACAAGCGCCAATCCGTCTGGCTGACCTGTCGATAGAACCCGACAAGCGAAGTGTCGAAGTTCGGGGGGAGGCGGTACAGCTGACGGCCAAGGAGTTCGACCTCCTGCTCCATTTTGCACGCTACCCCGGTCGCGTATTCACTCGCGCCCAGCTTCTCGACCAGGTCTGGGGATATGGACACGAGGGCTACGAGCACACGGTCAACTCACACATCAATCGACTGCGATCCAAGGTCGAGCAGGACCCCGCTCGGCCACGGTACATCCTGACAGTGTGGGGTATCGGCTATCGCTTCTCGGAGCCCTCTTTCGAGGAGGAGGAACCCCAGTCATGATGAGGACGCTGTACGGGCGGCTGGCCGCGGCGCTCCTGATAATTCTCATTCTGGTGGGTGGACTGTTCTTCGTGGCGGGTCTGGCTTCGGTGCGCCACTTCCTGAACGAGGTTCACCAGAAGCTGAACCGCGACCTGGCCGAGCACTTGGTGGCCGACTCGCTGCCGATGGAGAACGGTGAGATCCGGCACGAGGAGCTCGAGAACATCTTCCATGTCCTGATGGTCATCAACCCCAGCATCGAGGTCTATCTGTTGGACCCCGAGGGTCAGCTTCTCGCGTACTCGGCCCCGAAGGGGATCGTAGTTCGCGACAGCGTGGGTCTGGGTCCCATCGGACGGTTTCTGGAGACAGACTCCCGCCTACCGATTCTGGGTGACGACCCAAGAGATGAGACCGGAAGTAAGGTCTTCTCTGCCGCACCCATCGGCGCTGCATTGGCTCCAGACGGCTATCTGTACGTAGTCCTGGCGGGCCAGCAGTGGGACTCCGCGGTGGCCATGCTGCAGGGCAGCTTCATATTGCGCCTCGTCACGGTGGCGATTGCCATGGGTCTCCTGGTGGCTCTCTTGGTTGGGCTGTTGGCGTTCGCCTGGATCACACGACGGGCCCGACACCTGGAGAGGGCGATGGATGATTTTCGGGCCAGTGGATTCCGCGAGCACCGGTCTCTCGTCGACAACGACGGCAAGGAGCGGGACGAGATCGACCGCCTCAGCCGCACCTTCGATGCCATGGCTGCCCGGCTCGTGGCGCAGCTCGACGAGCTGGAGAAGACCGATCAGCTGCGTCGCGAGCTGGTGGCGAATATCTCGCACGATCTGAGAACGCCGCTCACATCACTCCGCGGCTTCCTCGAGACCATGGCGCTCAAGCAATCCACTCTGAGCCCCGAGGACAGGAAGACCTACCTCGAAGGGGCCATCCGGCAGACCGATCGACTCAGCCGTCTGGTGGCGGATCTGTTCGAGCTGGCGCGCCTGGAATCGGGTACCCAGGAAATGGAGATCGAAGCGTTGGCGCTGGCCGAGCTTGCCCAGGACGCTGCCCAGCAGTTCCGACTGCAGGCTGACGAGCGCGGCATCGACCTGCAGGTCGATGTGACGGGTGGACCCGCGATTGTCGAAGGGGACATGAGCCTGTTGGCACGTGTGCTGGACAACCTCCTCGACAATGGCCTGAGGTTCACCTCCGGTGGGGGGCAGGTGACGCTGGGCCTTCGCGAATCACCCCAGTGGGTGACCGTCGAGGTCAGGGACACGGGTTGTGGTATCGCCCCAGAGGATCTGCCTCATGTCTTCGACCGCTTCTTCGGCCACAGCCAGCGAGACACGGAGAGCGATCATGCGGGTCTGGG
The DNA here is from genome assembly GCA_030597375.1 of Acidobacteriota bacterium. Taxonomy (GTDB): domain Bacteria; phylum Acidobacteriota; class Thermoanaerobaculia; order Multivoradales; family JAHEKO01; genus JAUVRX01. The sequence continues at coordinate 2,208 of JAUVRX010000082.1, read as the reverse complement.
TCTGGCCATCGCCAAGCGAATCGTCGAGTTGCACAGTGGCACCATCGCGGTCGAAAGTCGGCTTGGGCACGGTACGACCTTTTCGGTGACCTTGCCGTCTCGCGGCAGCGCAATGTGAAGGAAATGTGAGACTTTCGGGAGGTCCTCGTGACCTTCTGTCGTCATTCTCTTCTTGTTTGAAGCGAGAACGACACACCAACCGAAGAGGAGGATGAACGATGCATCGGATCAAGACCCCGCAGATTTGGATACTCGGCGTTGCCGGATTGCTGAGCCTCATGGCCCTGCCCGCAGTGGCGAGCGCTCAGGCCTACGAAGTCACCATCACCAATCTGACCCGTGGCCAGATCTTCGCGCCACCTGTTGTCTACTCACACCGAAGTAGCTTCGATCTTTTTGCACCTGGCGAGCCTGCCATCCCCGAGTTGGCTGGTCTTGCTGAAGATGCAGCCAATGGGCCGTTGATTGCGCTGCTGAGCGCCGCGCCCAAGGTGGCTGATGTGGCGGTAGGCGGCGGCGCTGTAATGCCTGGTGAGTCCATAACTGTACCCGTCAAGGCTTGGGGCAGGGCACGGAACATCACTGCTCTGGGAATGCTGGTGACGACCAACGACGCATTCTTCTCGGCAGAGAAGAAGGTGCCTGCGTTCAGCAACTCGGTCTACGCCATTGCCTGGGATGCCGGCAGCGAAGCCAATACGCAGGACTGCGCCCACATTCCGGGCCCTCCGTGCGGCAATGGTGGAGTGCGTGTGGAAGCGGGAGCCGAGGGCTACGTCTACGTCCACGCCGGGATTCAGGACCGTGGGTCCCTGAGCCCCGAGGATCATGACTGGCGCAATCCGGTTGCCAGGATCGTGATTCGGCACGTGACCAACTAGGAAGGCGATCCACCTCACCCTTTTGGGGCAGGCGCGGCACAAGTACTCGACGGCTGAGCTGCCAGCGCCTGCCCCTAGACCTTCTGCTATCTGGACTTCGCCGTTCTCCAGGTATGGCCCGCCCCTAGATGGCGGGTCCTGGCCCGCTTTTTTGTGAATGTAGAATACGGTCAACCGTATCTGCAGAAAAGGAGGAGTCGATGTCTAGATTGCCAGTGCTCCTGGTTGTGGCAGGTCTCTGTATCCCGGCCTTCGCCGAAGTGCCAGAACGGTTCCTCGGAACCTGGGTTGTCGACAAAGAGGCCACAGCGAGAACCATCGCTGACGACCCCAACATGGCGCCGGAGAACAAGCCTGGTTGGACGAAGAGATGGCTCGAGGTGGAAGCGGAGGCGAGAATTACTGAGAGTGCCATCTCCTTTCACGGTCTAGGAGAGCGTCCTATGACTGCTTCTGTCGTCCTCGAGGAGGACTCGAGAGATCGCACGCTGCTATCTGCAGTCATGACCGACCCCTACAGGAAAACGGAAATGGAGCTGTCCATCGCCATGCATCTCGGCGAAAACGGAAATCTGAACATGAAGATTCGTCCTGACAACGACTTCGACCTCATCATCTGGAAACGTGGAGAAGTGAGTGGGAATGACAGCGCCGACCAGGAGACAGGAGATCTCATCGGCTACCTGGACAGCGTGAAGACCTGCTCGCCTGGTGAGTTCCGGTTCTCCTATCCTGGGTTCGGCACCTACGACAACACGATTGTCGGACGTAGCGGGAATGCCTGCCAGGTCCACATCGAGCATCCACGGATCAGCATGACCTGCAACTACAGCGAAGCCATGATCGCGCTGCTCACGAGCGAGGAAAAGTACCAGGATGCCAGAAATGGCGTGCTGCAAGGCTCGACCGACTCCGAGGAGTCGAAACTCATGAGCGAGGAGTGCAGCGTCGATTAGTTCTGTACGGCTGACGACCAGGTCGAGGTGTCGCCCGACTCGAAGCCGTCGCTGAGGATGGCAGTCGATCTCTGAGTCAACAAGACCGCACCGGCGAGAGGTTGTCCATCGCTCTCGATCTTGGCGGAATAGAAACCGTTGGGAAGGTCGCCAGAAGGGATCGCCGAGAGATCGATCTCGGGCGCTCGAGGGGTCCGATATCATCGCTTGCCGAGATCCCTGGAATAGACTCTGTCTCGTCAATATGTCGCTGCCGAACTTTCTCGTCATCGGAGCTGGGCGCTCCGGAACCACTTCACTGCACCACTATCTGGGCCAGCATCCAGACATCTTCATCCCGGCAAACAAGGCTCCGAGCTACTTCTATTGTT